>JALWOP010000183.1 GCA_027083445.1 Planctomycetota bacterium
GAGCCCCCCCCACCTCCACCCCGGAGCAAGGAACCTGACCCCGAGCGAGACGCGCCGCCCCGGAAGGTTCCGGGGCGGCGCGCAAGCCTGTGGCGCCCGAGGGGGCTGTTAGCCCGGATTATTCATGAGCCTGTGCACCAGACACAGCAACTCGCTTCCTGACGGCACTTTGCGGTTGCTGACCCCGCAGTCGACCCTTGATGGGTCGTCGAGGACGGCAGGAATCGCAAAGTGCCGTCAGGGGACGAGAGGCCGCCGAAGGCGGGCGATTGCGAAGTCTGGGGTGCAGGCTCATGAATAGTCCGGGTTAGGTCGCGGAGGCGTCGTAGATGCTCTGGATCGAAGCGTCCAACAGGGCGTTGAACTCTTCGTCCGTCTGCTGGACCGAAAGGCCTTCGCTGAGGGCACGGGAGAAACTGGCGACCATGCCGTGGTTGCGGCTGAGCCGGGCGTTCGCCTCCTCGCGGGAGTAGCCGCCGGAAAGGGCCACGACCCGTGCGACCTGGGGATGGTCGACGCACTCCTTGTAGAAGTCGTCCTTCTCGGGAAGGGTGAGCTTGAGCATCACCTTGGTGTCCGCGCCGAGGGAGTTCAACTGGCCCATCAGGTTCTCCTTCAAGAGCGCTTCGGCCTCGGCCTTCTGCGGACTGTGGATATCCACTTCGGGCTCGATGATCGGCACGAAGCCTGCGGCTGCGATGTGTCGGCCTATCTCGAACTGCTGATCGACGATGGCCTTGACTCCACTCGCGCTGGCCAGCTTGATCACCGAGCGCATCTTGGTGCCGAAGATCCCGTGGTTCTTGGCCCGCGCCAGGAGGTCATCCAACTCCGGCATCGGCTTCATGATCTGGACACCGTCGTCTTCGTCCGCGAGGCCCTTGTCGACCTTCAGAAAGGGCACGATCTGTTTCTCTTGCCAGAGGTACTGGGCGGTGGGCTTGCCCTCGACCTCGCGGTCCATGGTCATCTCGAAGAGGATGGCACCCAGAATGCGGTCCCCATTGAAAGCAGGGCTCGTCATGATGCGCGTACGCATCTGGTGGACGAGATCGAACATCTGCTCTTCGCTGGAATACTCGCTCTCGGGGATACCGTAGAGGCGCAGGGCCTTGGGAGTGCTGCCGCCGGACTGATCGAGCGCGGCGATGAAACCGGGACGGTTGGTTATCTTGTCGAGTTGGGCTTCGAAGCTCATGACGGTGGAGGGGGCTGAAGTGAGCCAGGGCTTGGGTGAAGTGCGCCAGAGGATAGCGAACCCAGAGGGGTTCGGCCTACCCGAGGGGTGCCAACCCGCGCGGGATGAGACATCGGCTGGAGCCTAGTGGAAGGCGGGGTCCTCGGGAGAGCCTCCGGAGAGGGTGTAGGCGAAGAGGTCGAGGATCTCATCTCGATCGAGGACATCGAGCAGGCCGGAAGGCATGCGCGAAAGGGGGTGCGGACGGCGCTCCGCAATCGAGTCCTTGTCGATCTCGATACGCTCGCCCGCGCCGTCCCAGAGGGTGAGCCGTTCCCCGTCCTCGCCCGCGATGCGACCGACGTAGAGGAGACCGTCCTGGGTGATGACCTCGATCTCCTGGTACTGGTCGGAGATCGTGCGCGAAGGCTCCAGGATCGATTCCAATAGGTCCCGGGGGCTGAAGCGACCACCTGCTCCAGAGAGATCCGGACCGATCCCCCCGCCTTCGCCCTGCAAGCGATGGCACTGGGCGCAGGTCGCCTTGCGAAAGGCCGCGCGCCCCCGCTCGAAGTTACGCCCCCGGCGGGTCTGCGCCAGGAGGGGGAGGAGGTCTTCCGCGCTCCAGGCGCGCACGAAAGGGGCGGGGGCGAGGGGCTCGCCGGCCTCCCCCGACGGGAGGATGAGTAGGTCGGGATGCGCCGCCAACTCCGGCGGGAGATGCTCGCTCGCCACTTCACGGATCGCCTGCAGGTAGCCCTCGAAGGACAAGCCCCCCGAAAGGGTCGGCGCCACCCTGTTCAACCAGCGGAAGTAACGCCGGCGCAGGGGGAAGGTCCAGCCGCTCTCCGCGAAGGCGAGACAATAGGCGTAGTGGATCTGGGCGGCTTGGTCCCCGCCTGCCTCGGCCTGTTCGAGCAGAGCCAGGGCCCGCTCGACCACGACGGGCGACCCCAGGTAGACGAGCAGCCGCGCCAGCTCAAAATCGAGTTCCTGTGTTCCGGAAGGAAAGCGTGCTTCCCAGAGGGCACGCTGACGGGCGGCGACCTGTGGGGAGGGGGCTCCCGCGCGAATGTAGGTCAAGGCATAGAGGCGCGTGTAATCCAAGGCCAGAGGTACGGATAGCTCCCCCACCGGGATGCGATCCAAACGCTCCAGGATGCGCTTGCCGTACTGCTGTGGCGCCACGCGACAGAGGGCCAGGAGTGCCTGGAGAGCGATCCGTAGGTCCGCCTCAGCCAGAGCACGCGCAGCCCAGTCCTGCACTGGAGCCTGTTCGAGTAGGACACGCGCCGCGTTCGCCAAATAGGGGTCCTGTGAGCCGAGCTCCGACCAATAGGCGGTCGGAACTCCCAGCCCATGATTGCGCTCGATCACTCGCCGCGCCTTGCGCAAGGAGGAGACGCTACCGGCCCCGGGCATGGGTCCCGGCGGAAGCGTCGAATGGATGCGATAGAGACCGGACTGGGTACGCCGCCCACCCGTCGTCACATACAGGGCACCGTCGGGACCGATCGCCAGGTCGGTCACGGGGAAGGGCTTGCCGCTAGCGAAGAGTTCGCTGTGACCTCGAAACCCAGCCCCCTCTTCCTCGAGGCTCACTGCGAAAATGCGCCCGTAGGCCCAGTCCGCGACCAGGAGCTTCGAACGCCAGTCGCCGTGGAAGGCGGCCTGGGTGGCGAAGACTATCCCGGTCGGAGAACTCTGGCCCATGTCGACCACCGCCGGCAAGCTGTCGGGGTAGTAGGCGGGCCATTTTCCCGAGCCGAAACGCCAGCCGAAATCCGCCCCCGAGACCAGGTGGCAGATGCGGGTGGGCCGGTACCACGGCAACCCCACATCCCATTCCATGTCCGCGTCGAAGGTGAAGAGTTCCCCCGAGGGATCCAGCGCCAGGTCATAGGAGTTGCGCAGGCCCATGGCGACGAGTTCCCAGTTGCCGCCGTCCGGATCGAGATGGCAGACCCAGCCTCCCGGAGCCGTGATCCCATTGGCATGTCCGCCGGGGTCGGGAAAACGCGGCAGAAGTTGGTCTTCGCCCCAGGCCCGGGTCGGCCGGTAACGCACGACACCCTCGGGTAGGGGGACGTGATTGCCCGCGATGAGATAGAGACCGGTCCCGCGTTCATCGACGATGACCGCGTGGGGTCCATGCTCTCCCCCCCAGCCAAGGGGCTGGAGGAGCTGGACATCATCGAAGTGGTCGTCACCGTCCAGGTCCCGGATGCGGTAGAGACCATTGTGCTCGCCGCCCTCGGCAACGACGACATAGAGCGAATCGAAGGCCCAGAGTAGTCCCTGGGCCATGCCCGGCAGGCCCTCCAGGGTCTCGACCTCCAGGTTCCCATCCGCCTCTCCGATCGGGGGTGGAGTCATGCGGTAGAGGGAGCCGTACTGATCCGAGGTGATGATGCGGCCGCGATCGTCAAAGGTCAGCACGACCCACGAGCCCTGCTCCTCCTTGGGAACCGAGTAGATCAGCTCCACCGCGAAACCTTCGGGGACCGTCACCTCCTCCGCCGGCAAGGTCTCGTCCGGCGGCACCTCCTGCAGGATCCCCGCCCAGAGCCCACCCCCCAGGGGGGCCAGGGCCGTGGCGGCGATCCAACCCTCTGCCGAGAATCCGGTCAGGTTCCATCCCGTGGGGGCATCCCGGCGTACACGCCAGGCCTCGCCGGTGACGATGTGCCGTGTCTCGCCGCCCGCCCATTCGAGCTCGAGGTCGAGCCACAGGCCGGCAGGCCCCCCATCGTTGGCACAGGCCGCCGCCAAGACGTGCTGACCCGCCCCGATTCCATCGCTCATGTCGACCTCGAAGGGACGCGTCCACTCGTCCGATGAGGCGATCTCCTCGCCATCGAGATAGACCCGAACCCGGTTGTCGCATGAACCACGCAGGTGCGCCTTCTCCGGTGCCGCCTCGAAATCGAAATCGTAGCGGGCCCATAGCTCCTGCCCATCCTTGGCGGGTTCTTCGAACCAGATCCACTGGGGTGTTTCGGCCTCCTGGGCCGGGGACGATGCAGTGGAGGGCGCAATCGAGAGCAGGGCCGGGAGGAGAAGCTGGAACATCGCTCCAGCTTAATGCGCCCGGTCGAACTAGCGAAAGGGGTCCGCGTGATGGGCGAGTCGCGCCTCGGGAGCAAAGATGTGCAAATCGGTGAAGCGTCCGCTGTCGTCAAAGGTCCCGAACCCGATGCGGCCCCAATCCAGGCTGCGGTCCCACGCCTTCAGGATGGGCTCTCGCCCTCCATCGAAGAAGACTCGGATACTACCCTGCGTGAGCTCGCGCTCGACACGGACATGGTGCCAGCCCTCGCCCCAGTCGATTCCCTCGGCGGCCACTTCGGCCAGGGGCCTGCGATCCGCTCCGTCGACCAGAAAGATGTTGTGGGCACGCTCGTCCGGGCCTGGCGCTAGGTGCACGTAGTAGAAGTGGCTCGGGTCCTGCCACCCGAAGAAGATACAGAGGTCTCGGTGGGCTCCCCGGTCTTCGGGGGCCGTACTCGCTAGGTCCAGTTCGAGGACGAAGTCGCGCACTTCGAGGTCACGCACCAGGGCGATCGCTCGCGGTGAGCGCTGCGGTGGGTCGTAGTCGCTGCCCTCGTGAACCTCGAGCCAGGTACGCGCCGCAGCGGCGTCCATGTACCAGTCCCAGGCCTCCGGATCGCTGAAGTGCAACTCGTTGCGTCCCCCCTGGGTCGCAAAATCCTGGCTGTAGACCATCCGATAGCCGGGAGGAAGGTCGAGCCGCGCCCCACCCGTCGAGCAAGCCGCCAAGAACACACACAGGACCGATCCCCAAGACATCCCCAGCGCCTTGCTCCCTCGCGGACCGAGCAACGATCGAGCGGGATACGGAGATTCACCCGGGGTGTGATGGGGTTGCGGAAAGCATCTTCGATCGGTGGGTCCGTTGGGTGCCGCGGAGGGCTTGCCTGGGCCGCCCGAGGTGAATCGGCGTGGTAGCAACGGAATCAACTCAAACCTCCTGGGGAACGACGAAGGGTGGACGATAGGCGCGACTGAGCAGGTGGTTCGCCTCGGGGTCCGATGTGCAGCGCTCGCTCGAAGGGTCGAACTCCAGCCAGGGCCCCAGGCGCAGGGGCGTCGTCTCGAGATCGACGCCATTGCGCTCCAGGTGAGCGATCATCTCTTCGAGCGCCGGCCCGCCCCAGGTGTTTTCACCGACAGTATTGCGCAGAGCATCGGGCCCCAGAGCCTTGCCCCTCTGGTAGGAGATGTTGCCCTGGTGGCAGAGTCCCGCGGAGAGGTGACCCTCCAGGACATCTGCCGTCAGCGCTTCGGGCCGGCGCTCCAAAACGGCATCGATGAAGTTCGCGAAGTGGCTGTCGGCCCCTTCCCAACGACGCAGTTCCACCCCCTTGGAATCGAAGGCCACGGCACTGCGATAGTTGGGTAGGTGCAGCCACCCCCCTTCGCACTCGAGGGTCGCCCCGACCGCGGATCCTCGATAGCGATCCATCCCTTCCAGGTTCCAGTTCTCGGCCTGCAGAGCCGCCTCGCGCGGAAGTCCGCGCACCTCGAACAGGATCGGTACGGGTTCGTAGGCCAAGAGGACGCAGAGGGTATTGGGCGTATCCCCGTCGTCCTCGTATCCGAGCCGCCCCCCGAAGACACCCACCGCCGGTGCCAGCTCCCGGGCACCGATCGCCCAGCGGCACAGATCCATCTGGTGCACGCCCTGGTTCCCCAGGTCTCCGTTACCGGTCGGGAACTGCCAGTGCCAGTCGTAGTGCAGCTCACGCCTCAGGAGAGGACCGAGGGGTGCGGGCCCACAGTAGAGGTCCCAATCGATGTAGTCGGGGATGGGCTGGGGCCCGTCGACCTTGCCGATGCTGGGGCGTGGTTTGAAACAGGTCCCGCGGGCAAGGCGCGGCTTGCCTAGGTTGCCTTCACGCGCCCACTCCAAGGCCTCGCGGATCGCCGAACTCGAACGGGACTGCATCCCCGCTTGCACGACCCGGCCGTACTTACGGGCGGCGCGCACCATCTGGCGTCCCTCGTAGAGGTTGTGACTGACCGGCTTCTCGACGTAGACGTCCTTGCCCGCCTGGCAGGCCCAAATCGTATAGAGGGCGTGCAGATGGTTGGGGGTGGCGATCGAGATCGCATCGATGTCGCCGCGCTCGAGCAGCCTGCGCACATCGGTGTAGGTGTCGATCGCAGCCCCAGCCCACCCATCACCTTGCTCGCGTTTCTTCCGCGCAAGCTCGTCGCTCCGCGCGGCGAGGATCTGGGCGTCGACATCGCACAGCGCGACCACATCCACTCCGGCAAGCTTCTGAAAGCCGTTCATGTGGGCTACGCCGCGGCTACGCACGCCCACGACGGCCATGCGAACCTCATCGCTGCGGCGCGGCGGGCCCAGCCGCAGCGCGGGTCCGAGGGAGGCCAGGCCGGCGGCGCCGACGCCGCGGACGAACTGACGACGATCAAGAGACGGCATGCAAAGCTCCTGGCTGAAGGGACAGGCCCACTCTACCCCGATGTTGCAGTGTGGGCAGCCTCCTCTGTCTTCGAGGCCGAATCGCTCCCGGGGAGAGCCAGCCTCCCGGCTTTGCCCGGCGTGGGTATGTCGGGGCGAGCACTCAGCGCCGGAACCACTCCAGGAGCTCTTCGGCGGTTGGATCGGGCAAAGCGACCAGGGCCTGCGGCGCGCCTGCCTCCAGGTAGGCGGCGCGCAGGACCGGCGGCAACTCCCCTGTGCCGATCACGGCCAGGGGGGTGGGCGCGATCAGCGCGGCCATGCCCGCGAGACCCCCGTAGCGTTCCAGGCCCGGCAGAAAGTCGGGATCGGTCGCCTCATCCGCCGCCCGGAAGGGTCGTGCCATGCGAATCGCCACGCTTGTGTACCGCTCCGGCTGGAGGGCCGCGGCCAAGAGAGCCGCAGTCGCCTGGTCTCCCTCTCCGAAGAGTGCCGGCCTCGCGCCCCCATCGGCCACCCGCGATAGGCGTGCCAAGGAAGCAACACGCAGGGCCAGTGGGGTCGGGTTGTAACACCAGGTGAAGAGGGGTTCCCCACGCTTGGGATCCCAGCGAGGTGCCAGGTCGGGGGGCGTCGCCACATAGCTGCCATCCTCGGCAGCCAAGGTCCGTCCCAACTCCGAACGACCCGGACCCGCCAGAATCAGGCCTCCTCCCGCCAGGGGCCCAGGTCCCGTAGGTGCGTCCCAGGTCTCTTCGGCGAGCAGGACCGCGAGTGCCCCGCGGACAACGCGGCGATACTCCCCGAGGTCCCTGCCCGCCAAACGGTGGAGCGCGGCCACCTCCGCCTGCGCTAGGTGCAGGAGCTCGGCGCGCACCCCCTCCACTCCCTCGGAAGGGCGCTCTCCTCCCGTGCCGTAGAACGAAAGACGCTCGGGAACGATCGGCAGGAGCGGCTCTTCGACGATCGGATGCTCGAGGCCCAGAGCGAGGTGCTCGTCGAGGAAATCGTAGAGGTGTCCCCGCGAGATGGCGTTGAAGTTGTGACCGAACTCGGGATGGCACCAGGCACGCACCGCATCCGGCGCGCCGAGTGTGCGATAGAGCGCTTGCAGCTCGGGAAAGCCATGCTCCAGGATGTCCACGGTCCAGTCGTTCGCTCCGGTCAACCCCAAGGGCCGCGGTGCAGCCAGGGCGGCCAACTCGACGTTGCCCGTCCCGACCCGCAGGTGACTCGCATTTTCGCAGATGCAGCCTCCCTGCATGTGGGTCGAAACCATCACGGCGGGAAAGAGGACCGCCGGGCGATCGTCGATCGCCCCCAGAATGAAGGTTTGGGTGCCGCCTCCGCTCCCGCCGCTGACCGCGATGCGCTCGGAATCGACTCCATCCAGGGAGAGCAACACCTCTAGGGCCTGCAGGGAGTCGCGCGTCTGCAAGCCGAAGAGAGAGAGGCCCCAGAGCTCCGCCTCGGCGTCGGCCAGGCCACTGCCGTGGTCGAGCTGCTTCGAATCGGCGTACCCGACCATGTCGTAGTGCAGGACGATGCAGCCCATGCGCGCCAACTGGGCACAACGGGCCTGCAGATGGTATTTGGCGTTGGCGAAGTAACGTTCCTCGCCCCGCTCGACCGCTGCGATGGCCTCCTCGTCGGAAAGAGACGAAAAGCGCCCGCCGGTCCAGTGCCCGTGGGGGACGAGGAGACCGGGAAAGGGACCCTCTCCGCGGGTGGGTCTGTAGAGACTGCCGGTGACCCAAAACCCCGGCAGGCTCTCGAAGCGAATGCACTCGACACGATAACCGTCGCGTTCGACCGTCCCCCTGAACTCGACGTGGGGCTGCACCGGATTCATGCGTGGCCAGAGGCCTGCGGCGACGAGCACGCGTCGGCGCACGAGAGCCCGCCGGTTCGCCCAGGCCCCTGCACTCGTGGGTGGGACGAAGGGAAAGGTACTCTCGAGAGTGATCAACCCGCCTGGGTCTTGGAGGCGCGGCGACGGCGCGGCAAGGCAGAAGAGAAGGGCGGGGAGAAACACCATGGACCGATCCTACTCGACCCGGCCAAGATGGTGCCTCCACGCCCGCTCCGCGGCCCCCTCTCATGCGAGGTCGGCCTCCGCCCATTCGATGCAGCTCAGGTCGTCGCAGCGCTCTCGAGCGATCTCTTGCAGAAGAACCAGTCCGTGCACTCATCTTCACCCGCCATACGAGCATCCGCATCGGCAGTCGTAGCCGGGGGAGGCACGATCACGGCCTCGCCCTCCTTCCAGTTCTCAGGCGTGGCGACACCGTGGGCGTCGGAGGTCTGCAGAGCCTTCAGAATCCGCAGGAACTCCGCGATGGACCGGCCGTTGGTCATGGGATAGAGGACCATGGCACGCAGCTTCCCCTCGGGATCGATGACGTAGGTCGCGCGCACCGCGGAGGTGTCGCTCTCCCCGGGCTGAATCATGCCGTAGCTGTGGGCCACCTGCATGGAGAGGTCTTCGATGATCGGGAAGGGCACCTCGACACCGAACTTCTCTCGAATCGTTCGGGTCCAGGCAATGTGCGCGAAGGTGCTGTCGATCGAGAGCCCGAGCAGGTCACAGTTCAAGGCCTGGAACTGCGGGTAGGCTTTCGAGAAGGCGATGAACTCCGTCGTGCAAACCGGCGTGAAGTCCGCGGGGTGGGAGAAGAGAATCAGCCAGCGACCGCGGTAGTCGGAGAGGCTGCGCATTCCGTGGGTGGTCTTGGCGGTGAAATCGGGGGCCGGTTCGTTCAACCGAGGCATCGAAGGGCACTGGGATTCTTGGGTCTGGGTGTTCATGTCGGGTTCCTGTTCCTGTGTGTCGTGTCGGCGAGTGGCACGGACCGCGGGGAGTCGATGGGCTCGCCGCTTTGGGTCGGACTCGAAGGTCGATCGCTGGGGCAGCCCTAGTCTCGGCCCCGCTCTATGATTTCTCCAATCGCAATAATCGATCCTTCTGATAACCTTTCTCTATGACACTCCCGACCCCCAGGCAGCTCGAGTGCCTCGTTGCGGTGGCCGAGACGCGCCACTTCGGGCGGGCGGCCAAGGCCTGCTTCATCAGCCAGCCCGCTCTCAGTCATCAGATCCAGCAGCTCGAGGGACTCTTGGGTCTAACCCTCTTCGAGCGTGATCGACGCCACGTGCTTCCCACCGAAGCGGGCCAGGCCCTCGCCGAGCGCGCCGCGACCCTCCTCGGAGAACTGCGCGACTTCGCCGACTCCGCCTCTGCCTTCAGCGAGCCCCTGACCGGGACCCTACGGCTCGGCGTCATCCCTACGGTCGCCCCCTACGCCCTGCCTTCCCTGCTGGGACAGGTGCAAGCTCGCCACCCCCACCTGCGCATCTTCCTCCGAGAGGGGCAAACGGAGGAGCTCGTCCAGCGTCTCCTGCGGGCCGAGCTGGACCTGTTGTTGCTGGCCCTCGAGGCGGATCTGGGAGGAGCCCGGACAATGGCGCTGGCGAGCGATCCGTTCCTGCTCGCCCTACCCAAGGGGCACCGCCTCGCCCACCGCAAGCGCGTGCGAGAAGCGGATCTGGAGGGGGAGGCTCTTCTCCTGCTCGATGACGGTCACTGCCTGAGGGACCAGGCCCTCTCCTTCTGTAATGCGGCCGGGGCCCTGGAACTGGACAACTTCCGAGCCAGCAGCCTTTCGACCCTGGTGCAGATGGTGGTGGGGGGCGTCGGTGTCACTCTCCTCCCCCGTCTCGCCGCAAGGGTCGAGGCCTCTCCCGATCGCGGCCTCGATCTGGTGCCCTTCTCTTCGAAGGGCCCCGGCCGCACGCTCGGCCTGGCCTGGCGAGGGGGTGCTCTGCGGGCCCGGGAGTTCTCCCTGCTGGGAGAGGAGATCCGCGAGCCCCTGGGTCGTCTGACGGGGGCCCCGATCACTCAGCGATCCGCCAAGAGGGGATCGTCCCGCAACTGAAAGCCCTGGCGTTGGAGCTCGCCCTTGACCTTCAGGACCGCGGCATAGATCCCTGCTGGAGCTCGGCCCCGCTTGCGCGGTGCACCCACCTCACCCCGTACCTGCACCTTTCCGCGCAGGTTCCATGCGGCCAGGTGCAGTCCCGGCCCGAACTCGACCCCGAGTTCGGCGATGCGCTCACCCGTCACATCCTCGATCCAAAGCTCCACATCTCCCTTGGCAAGGCCCTCGGGCAAGAGGTACCCGATGCGGGCCTCCTCCTCGGGGTTGGTTCCGTAGTAGTTACCCTGGTCATCCCAGCCAAAGTGGTCACGCCGCTGTAGGCGCTGCACGTCTCCCACCGCTAGGAGACACGCCCCCTCCCCGTGGGATTCGGCGAGCTGACGCAGGATGCGCACGTCGAGAATCCAGATGCCCCGCCCGTGGGTCCCGGCAACGAGCTCACCATCCCGGGGGTGCACGACGAGGTCATACACCGCCACCCTCGGCAGCCCCTTCCCCAGGGGTGCCCAGCTCTCCCCCGCGTCCAGGGAGACGTAGGCGCCCAGTTCGGTTCCAACGTAGAGCACGCCGGGAACGCTCGGGTCCTCACGCACGACATTGACCCCCTCGGCCGGAAGACCCTCCGCGATCGAGCTCCAAGTGCGACACCCGTCGGTGGTGCGGAAGAGGAAGGCACGGAAATCATCCTCGCGGTAGCCGGTGAAGGCAACGTAGGCGGTGTCCCGGTCATGGGGCGAGAACTCGACGCGATTCACCCACCAACCCTGGGGCACACCGGGGAAGCGACCGCTCAGATTCTCGAAGGTCAGGCAACCATCACGGCTGACGTGGACGAGACCGTCGTCACTTCCTACGAGCACGAGATTGGGATCGAAGGGCGACTCGGCCAGGGTCGTCAACGTACAGTGCGGGACGTTCCCCTCGAGCTTCTCGGGATCCGCGGTGGTCAGGTCCTCCGAGACGATCGGCCAGGTGTCGCCGCGGTCGAAGGACTTGAAGAGGCGGTTGCCTCCGAAGTAGAGGATGCCCGGATTGTGATGCGAGATCAGGATGGGCGAGTTCCAGTTGAAGCGATAGGGCTCATCCCCCTCGCGTTCCGCGGGCCGGATGCTACGCGTGTCCCAGCCCTCGAGGTCCCGGCGATAGAGGAAGCCGAACTGGGATTCGCCGTAGACCGTGGTCGCATCGCTGGGGTCGGGCACGGCATAGAACCCGTCCCCCCCGCCGATCGAGTACCACTCTCCATTCCCGATCCCCCGACTGGAGCGACTGCGCGACGGCCCTCCCCAGGTGCCGTTGTCCTGGGTACCGCCGTAAACACGGTAGGGAACTTCACGGTCCACGCCGACCGCATAGAACTGGGCGATGGGCAGATTGTTCACCTGGCGCCAAGTCTCGCCCCGGTCGTAACTGAAGTGCAGCCCCCCATCGTTCCCCAGGATCAGTGAATTCGAGTTGGCGGGGTCGATCCACAGGGCGTGATGGTCGACGTGGACGCCCCCGGCCAAGTTACCCGACCAGGTATGGCCCCCATCGGTCGAACGTACGACGGGCACCCCAAGGAGATAGACCACATCCGCGTTCTGCGGATCGACTCGGATCTGACCGTAGTAGTAGGCTGGAGATCCACCGACGGGCTTCTCGTTCACCTTGACCCAGGTGTCGCCGCCATCGGTGCTGCGGTAGACCTCTCCCCCGACACTGCGCGTGCGAGGCTTCTCCGGGGGAGTCTCGAGTAGGTCGGCAACGTGCAGCTTCAAGGTCCGGCGTTCCCCCTCACGCTCGAAGAGCAGCTCGACCTCCTCGTCTTCCGGGCGGCTTTGGTACTTGGCAATCGCCTTCACGGCCGCGAAGGAGGAGGTCAAGTCGACATCGCCTAGGCGCAGGAGAATGTCGCCCCGAGCCAACCCTAGAGCGGCCGCACCGCCATCCTTGCGCAGGGAGAGCACCTCGAGGCGCCCGTCGCGAAAGCGCGTGCGTAGCGAGGGCTTGGGCTTGCTCTCGAGGGGAACTTGGTTCTGATTGCTGACGCAGGCATAGAGGAGTTGCCCGTCCCCCGGGAAGAGGGCCAGACCGATCCGTCCGATCTCCCCGGTCGGCAAGCCCCCCTCCAGGCGCGTGAAGTGGTCGCCCCCATCCAGAGAGCGCCAAATCCCTGAACCGGGACCGGCGCCGTCGAAGTTCCAGGCCCGGCGCCGTCGCTCGTACGATGCGGCGTAGACCCGTGACGGGTCGGACGGGTCGATAACCACATCGACGAAACCCACGTCCGCATCGACGTAGGCGACGCGCTCCCAGCTCGCGCCTCCGTCGGTGGTGCGGTACAGGCCACGCTCCTCGTTGGGGGTATAGAGATGCCCCAACGCGGCGACGAAAACACGCTGGGGATCGCTCGGGTCGATGGCGATGCGACCGATGTGGTGGGAGTCGGCCAGGCCGAGGTTCGTCCAGCTCTTGCCCCCGTCGGTGGTCTTGTAGACCCCATCACCCCAATAGGAGCTGCGCTGATTGTTGGCCTCGCCAGTTCCGACCCAGATGACGTTCCGATCGGTGGGGTCGAGCGCGATCGCTCCGATCGAGGTGGTCCCCTCGTCCTGGAAGATGCAATCCCAGGTCGTCCCCCGGTTGACGCTGCGGAAAAGGCCACCGGATGCAGAAGCCACCAGCACGAAGCTCGTGTCGCTGGGGTCGACGGCGATGTCGACGATGCGCCCGCCGAAAACGGCCGGACCGATCGAGCGCCAGGCGAAGCGTTGGGATTCGGCCGGCGAAGGCCCATCCGTCGAGGCTCGAGCCGCGGCGGGAATAGACAGGGGCAGCGCGAGGAGGCAGAGAACGGGCCGAATCATGGGCATCAAGGTGTGGAGCCGTTGGTGGAAACACCCCTGCGGGTGGGACACCCCCGCGGGAGTGGGCCATGCAACATCCTACGCGACGCTCCCAGGCGTCTTATGATCCCGCGCGCCGATGAGCCGCCCCTCTCCCGCGCCCTCCGACTGCAAAGGGCCCACTCGACGTCCCACTCTGCGTCGATGGCTGCGCCGCGGTGCGTGGGCTCTCGCGTTCGCAGCTCTGCTGCTGGTCAGCTTGTACGTGACTCGTACGCGCTTTCTGAACCCCGGTGCCCTGCGCTTCGCGCGCTGGGCAACCCGACGCTTCACTCCGTATCGAATCGAGGCAACCTGCCTGCGCACGGACTGGTACTCCCGCATCGAGATCGAGGGACTGCTGATCGAGAACTGCGCCGAAGAGGGTGCCCTACGCCGACTCGAATGTGAGCGCGTCGCACTGCGCATCGATCTGCCCGCCCTTCTGCGCGGTCGAGTTCGGGGCATCGAGAGCGTGGAGTGTGGACCGACCCGGGCGGTGGTCGCCCTCGATCACTCCCCTCCCTCGGAGAGCGGGACCGACGCGCAGGAGATCGCCCTCCCCGAGTACCTGCCGTATATCGAGGTCGAGAGCCTCGCCCTGGACCTCTCCCTGCCCGACGGACGCCCGTTGCGGGCAGAAGGGATCGCTCTCAGCACCCGCTCCCAGGAGACGGGACCCACCTTCAGCGTGGACTGGAAGGGTGATCAGGCATCCGCCTCGCTCCTTCTCGACTGCCGAGAGCTTCCCGCGGTCGCCTGGCGCGCAGCCCTGGCCCTCGATGAGGGTCCGAGCGACCTGCAAGGCAGCGGATGCTGGAAGGAGGGTGAGGTCGAGGGAAAGATCACCGCGCAGGCGCTCGACCTGGAAACCCTCGAGCGCGTTCTCGAGATCCAAGGGATGCAGAGTCTTGCCGGACGAGTGAGCCTGGACCTCTCCTTCCAGCTCCCGGTCGAGGATCCTCGATCCGGCGAAGCCCTCCTCGACCTGGGCGGGCGTGGGCTTGCCTTCCGGGGACGCCGAGTGGAGAGCTTCGAGGCTCACGCAAAGGTCGCCGCAGGCGAACTCCACCTCGGTCAGCTCACGGCGCGCGAGGGAGACGACCAGCTCCGGGTCAGGGACCTACGCATCCCCCTGGACGCTCGCCCCGAAAGCCTCCTGCAAGTCGTGCAAGGCGACCTCTCCCTGGAGGTCGGGGATCTAGAACCGTGGCTCGAGGGGGAAAGGGCCGTTCCCCGTGCGCTGCCGGACCATCATCTCGCGGTGGAGGCTCACGCCGCGGACGGTCGGGTGGCCTTCCAGACGGGAGAGCTCCGGGCGGGAGGCGGGAGTCTCGAGCTGCACTCCGGCGAGCTGCTCTTGCCGAGAGGTGCGGAACCGGCGACCCTCGATCTCGCCCTCTCCCTGGATCTTCCCGACCTTGCCGACCTCGGAGCGCTGTTCGGATTGGAGGGATGGGCCGGTTCCCTTGCCGGCGAAATCTCCCTCACCGGGCCCTTGAAGCGGCTCACGGGATCGCTCTCCCTGGCGGGGGATCTCCTCAGGGGAGATGACAGCTTCGAGATCCGTGGAGGAGCCTTCGAAGCCGAGCTTTCCAAGGGAAAACTCGAAGTGACGACCCTTAGGGGCACGACACCCTATGGGGAGCTCGACGCTCGCCTCCTCGTCGACCTGCCCAGCGGGGACCAGGAGGGCTCAGCGCGGATCGAGGCCCTCTCCCTCTCGGCGGGAGAAGCGAATCTGGCCTTGAACGGCCCGGCAAGGCTCACCTTCGGCCAGAGACTTGGGCTCGGGCCCCTGGAGCTGTCGGGCTCGGCCGGCTCCCTCCTTCTCGAACTGCAACTCGCTGGGGATTCCATCGAGGGGCAGATCACGGCAAGGGATTTGACACCACGCCCATTCCTCGCGGCACTCCTGCCGGACGCCTTTCCCGAGCTCACGCTCTCCCTCGACGCAAGCCTACGGCAGGAACGGCTCGAACTCTCCCGCCTCTCCCTGGAAGGCGCGGGTGGCTTCCACAGCGAGCTGACCGGCTCCCTACCCCTCGCTCCCCTGCGACCCGAGCCCCTGGTCGAAGGAGCGCTCTCCCTCTCGGGAAACCTCGGTCTGGACGAGAACCACTCCCTCGCCCTAGGAAGGGAGATGCGTCTCGTCGGTCGACTCGCAGCCGAACTGGAACTCGACGGGACTTGGCGAGGGCTGACCGGGCATGTTCGCGGCCACGGGGAGGAACTCGTCATCGAACCCTCCCAGCGCCTGCAAACGTGGCTCCCCGCCCCCTCCGGCGCAGACTTCGATCTCAGCCTCGAACCCAACCGCATTCGACTCGAGACCCTGGAGCTCCATCTCCCCGAGCGGGCGCAGTTCTCCGGCCGGGGAGAGCTCACGACCCCTCTCGACCTGGCCGCTCTGGTCCGGGGAGAGGCTGGGCCCTTGCGCAGGGCCCCCCTCTCCCTGCGGGGGGAGCTGGGCCTGGTCGACCTGACCTGGCTGGGATCGCTCGACGAGTCCATCAGGCGTCTGGAAGGCGATGCTCGGGGCTCACTGGCCCTGACCGGCAGCCTGGAGGCTCCCGAGGTCCGAGCGAACCTCGACTTGGACCAGGGGCGCCTCAAACTCACCGGGGCACCGGAGCTCACCGCGCTCGAGTTGCACGCCACCTTCGAGGGGCAAGAGCTGCAACTGCACGGGACGCACTGGGAGATGGGTGCTGCACCGGTCAGCCTGCAGGGCATCGTCGACTTCAGTGGGGCGGACCCCAGGTTCGACCTCCGGCTCAGTGGCGAGAACGCCCTACTCCAGCGCAGCGCGACCCAGAGGGTGCGTGGGGACCTGGATCTGGCACTGCGAGGCCCCCCCGAGGCCCTTGTGATCTCCGGCGACGTAGCCCTGCGTCACTCCCGAATCCTGCAGACGATTGACTTCCTCTCCGCTCTACGGGGGGGCGGATCGGTTTCGAGCCAGCACAAGGGCCTTGTCCTGCCCTCCCTCGGCGGCCCCTTGGCGCAGGCACGCTTCGAGATCGACATCACGACGGCCGAGCCACTGCACGTCGTCTCCAACCTGATGGCGGGCGATGTGCGGCTCGCTATGCACCTGGGAGGCAACGGCGAGGTCCTCGTCCCCACCGGCCAGGTCTTCCTCGACAACCTGCGTGCAAGGCTTCCGGGCGGGACGGTGACCTTCCCCCTGGGCCTCATCACCTTCCGCGAAGACTCGCCCTATGATCCCCAGCTCGAGATTCGGGGGGAGGCGCGCCTGGCGGGCTACGGCGTGACCCTCGAGGTCAGAGGCCACCTCAGCGACCCCTGGATCGATGCCCGCTCCGATCCTCCCCTGCCCGCGGATGAGTTGATGCTGCTCGTCTTGACCGGAGAGATTCCGCCCCGTGGAGCAGGGGGTGAGGCGACGGCGCGCGCTCTTGGGGTCTATGTCGCCCGGGACCTGTTCACCCGTTGGACCGGGAGTGGAAGTCTGGACGAAGGGGACGGCTTCTGGAGTCGGCTCGAGATCACCAGCGGACGCGACGTCTCCAAGGCAGGCGTGATGACCCTGGAGGTCACCTACCGCTGGCGTGGAGACGAGGGTCCCGACCAGCGCACCGTCTACCTGGTAGCAGAGCGGGATTCCTTCGAGGACTTCAACATGGGCGTGCGTTTCGTCCTGCGTCGCCGATGAAACACTTGCTGCTGCTCGTGGCCCTCTGCTGCGGCTGTCACAGCGTGGCAAGCCTGAGGGATGAACTCACGGCCCCCCGCTTGCCCTTCGAGGTCACGATCGACGGCAATCAGGCCTTCGATGACGCATCCCTCGTGCGTGCCATCGCCTTCGAGCTCTCCGAGTACGACCAAGAGGGTCGCTCGCGCGCGGCAGCGGATGATGCCGCCTTCGCCCTCGAGGTCACCTATCGCAGCCGCGGCTACCGCGAGGCGCAGGTGGACTACGCGGTCGAGTCGCAAGGGGGGCTGCACTTCACCATCCAAGAGGGGCCGCGCACGATCATCGATGAAGAGAACCTGCGCATCGAAGGGGTCCGGGCCTTCTCGCGGGATGAGGTGCTGGCCTTCTTCAATGGGCCCCGCCTGGGACTGCTCGGACGTGGAGCCCTGCTCTACATCGAGGAGCGGGTGCGTTCCGTCCCCTCGGCCCTCCTGCGGGAGTACGGCTTCCGTGGTTATCTGGACGCCAAGGTCGCACCTGTCGAGGAGCACTTTCCCGGGGACGGGACCCGTGCCGAGCTCTCCCTTTCCGTGCAGGAAGGTCCCCGATACAGCGTCGGTCGGATCCTCTTCGAGGGAGATACGTCCGATCTGAACGAAGAGTTCCTGCGGAACGTACGCTCCCAGTTCCAGGGCTCGCCGGAAAGCCCCCGGACCTTCACCCCACACCTGCCCTTCGAGCTAAGGGGCCAGTTGCGTGAGCACCTGCGCGGACTGGGCTACCCCGAGCCGCGGGTCGAGGTCCTGAGCAAGCGTACCGAAGATGCGCATGTGGACCTGCGGGTCACGATCGCGCCCGGTCCGCGAGTCACACTCGGGGAGATCCGTTTCGAGGGGAACGATATCACCCGGCCGGGCTTTCTCGCCTCGCGCCTGCTGGTGCACCCGGGCCAGCGGTACGACGAGCGCGCCCTGAGCGAAAGCCTGCGGCGGCTCTACCGAACCGGCCTCTTCCAGAGCGTCGATTCTCGCCTGGAGAGCGAGGAATCAGCCCATTCCGAGCAGCCGGACAGCGCTGTGCGCGACCTGGTCATCCATGTCGAAGAGGCCCCGACCCGCGAGTACTTCATCGAGCCGGGGTATGGTTCCTATGAACTCTTCCGCCTGCGAGCCGGCGTTCGGGAGAAGAACATCTTCGGCAGTGGTAGGCGCCTCTCCGCCGAGGGCACCATCGCCGTGCGCGCCCTACGCGGCAGTTTGACCCTGACCGATCCCTGGCTCTGGGGAAGCGATCTGACCGGAGACCTGCCCCTGGAGTTCGACGAGCGTCGCAACCCGAGCTTTGCTTCGCGCTCTCTCGGTGTGGGCGCTTTCGTAACCCACACCTGGGCCGCAGAGGCGAGGGTGACGACGACCGTGGGCTACCAGTTCCGACGCTCGGAGGTGTTCGATGTCGAGGTGATCGATTCCGACGTTCTTGCGGCTCTGGATAACCTGGACCTCTCGACCCTCAAGCTGAGTCACACCTTTGATGCCCTCGACAACGTGCTCATGCCGACCCGGGGCACTGCGGCACGTGCCAGCCTGGAGTGGGGCGACCGGTCCGTGGGCTCCGACCTGGACTTCCTGCGCGGGGAACTCTCACTGCGGCACTATCGCCACCTTGGCGGAGACGAGCTCGTACTGGCGACCGCCCTGCGCGCGGGAGTCATCATCCCCCGCGGAGATGCCCAGGAGATTCCCCTTCAAGAGCGCTTCTTCAACGGGGGCGAAAACACCGTTCGCGCATTCTTCCAGGACGACCTGGGGCCCGAGGACGCCGAGGGTAATCCGATCGGTGGCGAGGGACGCATGATCCTCAACCTGGAGCTACAGCGTCGGCTCGGTCGGAGCTGGGAGCTGGCCCTCTTCGCCGATGCGGGCTCGGTCACGGCTCGAGCTGCGGATTGGCTCGATCTTGGGGCCTTGCGCGTCGGCTATGGAGTCGGCCTGCGGCACCGGCTCCCCATCGGCCCCATCCGTCTGGATCTGGGCTGGAACCCAGATCCCCATGGGGACGAGGACTCACTGGTCCTGCATCTCGCCATGGGGATCGCGTTCTAGCTCTCTGGGAGGAGAGCCTCGGAATTCACTGCTTGTCGTTGGAGATGCTCGACTCGAGGTTGTCGAGGGTCGCGTCGGCATTCTCCTCACTGATGGCCGCAGCGGCCTCCTTGGCGGCGGCTTCGTGGGCGGCCGCCTCATCGGCGCTGGGGAGGTTCAGCTCCGCGTCGCCTTCGCTCTCGGCCTTGCGGTCGCCGGTGCAGGCGACGAAGAGGGGCAAGGCCAGGGCAAGCATCAAGTGGCGCATCACCGTTCCCCCCCATCGGCGCGCAGGAGGCGCTTGACCTTGTTGACCTCTTTCTTGCCGAGCACGCTCTCATAGCGCTTCATCACGGCGTCGAAGTTGGCGTTCTCCTTGCGACGTAGGGCCTGGACGCGCTCGAGCTTGTCGCGCTCACCCTTGCCCGAGAAGATCTTTTCAAGGCGGTCCATTTCAGCCAGACGCACCTTGTGAGTGCGCACGCGCTGGGTCATCTCCGCGATCGTCTTGTTCTTCTTGGCGACCTCGGCGGCGCGAGCGGCGTTCTTGGCGCGCTGGCCTTCCGATTCGGCGCTGTCAGCCTTGCGGGCAACTCCGATGCGCTTCCCTTGGGTTCCTTGGGTGCCTTGAGTCCCCGCGCCCTTGCCCTTCTCGGAGGAAACGTCGATGCCGCGCCGGTTTTCAGTGCGCTGAACCGAGGTCTTGGGCTGAACCTTCTTGAGACCCTGGGCGCCCTTGAGGCCGCCAACTCCTTGGGGTTTGGCTCCTTGGGGCTTGGCTCCTTGGGGCTTGGCTCCTTGGGACTGGGCCGCTTCGCGCGCGTTCTTGGCGCGCTGAGCATCCTGGGCCTTCTTCGCCTCGCGGGCTTCCTTGGCTCGCGCCGCGTCCTGGGCCTGCTTGGCTTCGCGAGCGGCCTTGGCGCGTGCCTCGTCCGAGGCCTTCTTGGCTTCACGGGCCTTCTTGGCTCGCTCGGCGTCCTGAGTCTTCTTGGCTTCGCGGGCGGCCTTGGCGCGTGCCTCGTCCGAAGCCTGCTTGGCCTCACGGGCCTTCTTGGCACGCTCGGCGTCCTGAGCCTTCTTGGCTTCGCGGGCGGCCTTGGCGCGTGCCTCGTCCGAAGCCTTCTTGTCCTCACGGGCCTTCTTGGCTCGCTCGGCGTCCTGGGCCTTCTTGGCCTCGCGCGCTTCTTCGGTCCGCTTTGCGTCCTGCGCCTTCTTCGTCTCACGCGCCTTCTCGATGCGCTCGGTATTCGAATCCTGCTTCGTGTCGCGGGTTCCTCGATCTTGGGCAAGGCCTGAGGGAGCGACGAGCAGGGACGTCGCCAGGAGGAGAGATAGTTTCTTCATTGGAGTCCTCGTCAACGAGGGGTGCGGGAATGGGTCGGCCCCAGTCTGTATCACACCGCCGCGGCCAGCGGCACAGTCCGGGCCACAGAACCCAAGCGGTGTGGCAGCTAGAATACTCCCATGCACTTCTGGCTGCTCCTCATCCTGTGCTGCAGTGCCTGCACCCCACCCTCCAGCCCCACCCAGAAGGAACCAGAAGCCCCCTTGGGAAGCTGGAACCTGGGGGTATCCCGCAGGGGAAACTTCTCGGTCTCCTGGCGCAGCGCGTCGGGGAACATCCCTCTGAACGAATACTTCACACTCGAAGTGCAGCTCGCGGATGCGCACAGTGGCGCGCCGATCGAAGGGGCCCAGGTCTTCGTGCGCTGCGACATGCCGGCCCATGGGCACGGCATGACCGTCGAGCCGAGTTCGATCGAGGTCGGCGGTGGACTCTACAGAGTCGATGGAATGCTGCTGCACATGGTCGGTGAGTGGGTCCTGGGTATCGACGTCGTGGTCGATGGTCGCGCCGAATCGGCTACCTTCCCCCTCTCCCTTTCCCAGGAATGAACCGGGGCCTCACAGTTCCTGCGCTCCTCGTGGCGGCGTTGACCGCTTGCGGAGGTGAAGTGCCTACCACTCCGGCGGTCCCGCCCCCCTTCGACCCGGAGCAGGTGGCCCGCATCCTGCACCTCTCGCCCC
>JALWOP010000184.1 GCA_027083445.1 Planctomycetota bacterium
AGCGAGTTACTTTAGTTGGGTCGAGTACGCCCATTTCAAGCATATCGCCATACTCAGAGGTACGTGCGTTATAGCCGTAAGAGCCTTCGCCTGCTTCAACTGCATTAACAACGACAGAAGCTTCGTCACCTGCGTTATTACAGATTTGACGTAGTGGCTCTTCCATTGCACGACGTAGGATGTTCATACCTGCGTCTTGCTCAGCATTATCGCCAGTTAAGTCAGCAATTTGTGCTTTTGCACGGATAAGAGCAACACCACCACCCGCTACAACACCTTCTTGTACGGCTGCACGAGTTGAGTGTAGAGCATCTTCAACGCGAGCTTTCTTTTCTTTCATCTCGACTTCTGTTGCTGCACCGACTTTAATTACTGCAACACCGCCTGCTAGTTTAGCAACACGCTCTTGTAGCTTTTCGCGGTCGTAGTCAGATGATGTTGTCTCAATTTGAGCACGGATTTGATCAACACGAGCTTTGATGTCGTCAGCAGAGCCTGCTCCATCAATTACTGTAGTGTCTTCTTTTGTTACGATGATACTTTTAGCAGAGCCAAGATCTTCAAGAGTAACACCTTCAAGACTTAGACCAACTTCTTCAGAGATAACGGTACCACCTGTTAGGATAGCAATATCTTGAAGCATCGCTTTACGACGATCACCGAAACCAGGAGCTTTAACAGCTGTGACTTTAACGATGCCACGCATGTTGTTAACGACTAGTGTTGCTAGTGCTTCGCCTTCGATGTCTTCAGCGATGATCATCAATGGACGGCTAGCTTTTGCAACAGCTTCCAGTGTAGGAAGTAGGTCACGGATGTTAGAGATTTTCTTGTCGTGCAATAAAACAAAAGGATTGTCTAGTTCAGCAGACATGCTCTCTTGATTATTGACGAAGTAAGGAGATAGGTAGCCGCGATCAAACTGCATACCTTCAACAACGTCTAGTTCGTTGCTTAAAGAACTGCCTTCTTCAACTGTGATAACGCCTTCTTTACCGACTTTGTCCATCGCATCAGCAATGATTTGACCGATAGATTCATCTGAGTTTGCAGAAATTGTACCAACCTGTGCAATTGCGTTGCTATCTGCACATGGCTGAGAGCTTGCTTGCAATGCTTCAACAGCAGCAACAACAGCTTTGTCGATACCACGTTTCAGGTCCATTGGGTTCATGCCCGCAGCAACAGACTTCATGCCTTCACGTACAATTGCTTGTGCTAGAACCGTTGCAGTCGTTGTACCGTCACCTGCGACATCCGCAGTTTGTGATGATACTTCTTTAACCATCTGAGCACCCATGTTTTCAAACTTGTCTTCAAGCTCGATTTCTTTGGCTACCGATACGCCGTCTTTTGTTACGGTTGGAGCACCGTAAGACTTATCTA
>JALWOP010000185.1 GCA_027083445.1 Planctomycetota bacterium
GATCGGGAGCGCTCGGCCCGATCCACGTGCCCCTTGGGTCCTGGGTGTGGGCTGCCTGCTCTTGGTCGCGGCGGCCCTGGTCGGCACCTTGGGGGGTCAAGGAATGGCCCTGGTCGGCCGAAGGTAGCTCGGGGCGTCCCCCTCCGGCCCCCGTTCCCAGGAGCAACCCCATGCGTACGGCCATCCTCGTCACTCTCCTCACGCTCGGCGCCTCGGCTTGCAGCACGACGGCTGCCAAGAGCAGGCACCACGTCAACACCGGCCCCTGGATCGAGCCCTCCGTGGACTTCTCACGGCAGATCGAGCGCCACGCCGCGCGCCTGCCCTACCTGCAGAAGATCGACGACTTCGTTCAGGAGATCCAGTGGTTCGCCGGGGCGGGGGAGCCGGCCTATTCGCGCCTCCTCGAGCTGGCCGGGAGCGAGGACACCAAGACCGCCGGGGTCGCCCTGGCCGCCCTCGGCACGACGGGGGACGCTCGCCTGGTGCCCTATCTGGAGAGCATCCCCTGGCCCCCAAAGGACGAGCGGCGCCTGCGCTACGAGCGGGCCCGTTGCCACATGAAGCTGGGGGACTGGTCCCATGTCGACGAGCTGATTGCCGGGCTCGCCGACGAGGATCTCTACGCCCGCAGCCTCTGCTTCAAGGCGCTGCGCGACATCACGGGCGAGACCTTCGACTACCACCCCAAGGATCCGGCCGAGGCGCGCGAGGCCTCGCTGGCCCAGTGGAGGGCCTGGTCGGAGAAGGTCGCGGGGGACGAAATGCAGGTCGAGGCGGTGCCGGCGGCTGCCGAGCGCACGGCCCAGTAATCCCTAGCAGTAATCCCTAGCAGTAATCCCTAGCAGTAATCCCTAGCAGTAAACCCTGCCGGGGGGCGTGGCTAGCCGGGAGCCTCGCTCAGGCGGGCGACGAGGGCTTGGAAGCGGGGTTCGCTCCGCAAGGAGGCCAGGTCCTCGTCCGCGAGGAGGTGGCCTCGGTCCGCATAGCCGAGTCGTTCGGCGGTCTCGAGGGCGTCGAGGGCCTCCTCCCTGCGGCCGCAGAGAGCGTAGGAGCAGGCGAGGTTGTAGTGGGCGGTGGGGTTTTCGGGAACCAGCTCCACCAGGCGCCGATCGACCTCGAGCCCCTCCTCGTAGCGTTCGAGGCGGGTCAGGACCTGGCCCAGCTCGGCCAGGGCCTCGACATGGGTGGGGGTGTGGCGCAGGACCTCGCCGTAGAAGCGCGCCTCGAACTCCAGACCGATCCGCTCCGCACGCGCCAGGAAGGGTGCCTCCCAGGTTTCCACGGAGCTAGTGTATTCCCCGTTCGGATGATCGGCTACAGGGGCTATGGAGCTACGGGAGCGCCTCTCTCCCCCGCTCCCCCTCCCCGCCGGAC
>JALWOP010000186.1 GCA_027083445.1 Planctomycetota bacterium
GGGGGGGGGGGGCGGGGTGTTTCGGGACCTGTCTCGACACCTGTCATTCCGCGGTGGAGTTCGAGGGGGTCGAGGAGTCGCTCGCCTTGGCGACCCATGGGGGGCCCTTGGGCAAGCTTCAGTTTTCGAGTGCCTTGTCCTTGCTGAAGCCGGGTGAGCATCCTGCTGGGGTGCGTGCTCTGGTCGCACTGGACGAGCCGCGGTACCTGCATCAGGTGACGGGGATCCGGGCGGGTCGAAGGATGGGAGTGACGGATCTGGGCCGGTTGCCGTGGGAGGATGGGGATTGGCTCGCCTGTGACGAGTGGCGTTGTCACTTCCACGTGCCGGTCGACTTGGGGCGGGTGGAGGAGCTCGGAACGACGCGGGGGCATGCGGAGGCGACCCTGCGGGCGGCCTTGGCTCGGCCGGAGGGTTGGGGTGTGCGGGATCTGCACCTGGAGATCGAGACCTACACCTGGGAGATCCTGCCGGGGTCGGTGCGGGGGTCTGGGGAGTTGATCGACGGTCTCGAGCGGGAGTACCGGGTGGTGCTCGAGATCCTGGAGGAGGAGGGCTGGAGAATCGGTTGACACCCCCCTCTCCGCTCCGTATCTTCCTCGCCCCGCGCCGGGGACCCGCATCCCCGCCGCACTCGGTGGCCCCCTCGTCTAGTCAGGCCTAGGACACCAGGTTTTCATCCTGGCGACAGGGGTTCAAATCCCCTGGGGGTCACCACTTTCCTCTGCTTGCCCTCCAGCGAGCGCAACCACTGGAAAAGGGCGAGGTTACGGCGGTTCCAAGCGACGTGCCGTCGAACTCGACGCCGCCTGGGAATACGAACCGCTGGTAGGGGCGCGCTCCATGCCTCGGCCTGGAGCCGGAAGCCCGCCAGGTCGGCGAGAACCTCGCAGCCATTCCCTTCATTCCTCATGCAGTATTCCTCATGCAGTGGAGGTATCACCCTCTCACCTCCACTGAGGTGATCCACCCACATCAGGTGCAGGAGATGCACCTAGAGGCGGGGGTCCACGGGTTCGCTTTCCAGCGCCAGAACACCGAACACGCACTCGTGCACGCGGTATAGCGGCTCCTTCTCGACGAAACGATGCAGGGCCTCCAGGCCCAAGGCGAACTCTCGGAGCGCCAGCGACCGCTTTCGGCCGAGCGAGCGCGAGCGTAGTCGGTTCAGGTTCTCGGGGGCGGTGTACTCAGGACCGTAGATGATCCGCAGATACTCCCTGCCACGGCATTTCAACGCGGGCTGGATCAGCCCCTTCTTGCCCCGCACGATCCACTCCAGGGGCTTGACGACCATGCCCTCGCCGCCGCGTCCGGTGAGTTCCTCCCACCAACGGCATCCCCTGGCCTCGCTGTCAGATTCAGTGAGGTCGACCACCTGAGTCGCGGTGGGGTGCAGGAAGCCGCCGGCGGCGGAGCAAAGGGACCGGAGTGTCTCCATGTGCCATAGGTGGTCTCGGTCCGTGTGGACTCGTCCCTCGGTGGCGAGCAGGTGAAAGGGAGCGAGCTTGAGGTCGTCGACGTCCTCGACCCGCCAGCAATAGCGCCGGTAGGAATCCACATAGCGGTTGGTCAGGTTCGCCCTGGATGCGAACCTGGCAACGAGATCGGCGTCGCCCGAGCCGCGCATCTGAGCCGCCCGGAGGGCGCTCACGGCCTCCCGAAGCCCCGCCGAAGCCGCCGAGCCGACTGCAGCGTACTGCGACCTGAGTAGCTCTTGTGCCTTCGCGGACCACGGGAGCAGTTCCGCGTCCAGGCACACCCAGTCCGTGGCGAACTGATCCCAAAACCCGGTGGCGTTCAGCGCCGTACGTACGCGGCCGAGGAAGGCGCTCTCGACCTCGTCATCCAGGAAGAAGGGACGGCCCGTGCGGGTGTAGATGATCCCCGATCGACCGTCACGGGTGCCGAATCGAAGACGCGCCGCATCGGTGTGGCGACACACCACGACGATCGCCCGGGACCCCATGTGTTTCTCCTGGCAGATCACACGGGGGACACCACGGGTCCGAAAATAGGCGAACGCCTCTCGGGGATGCTCGAGGTACTCGCCTTCGGAGCAGGTTTCCGAAGGCGACATCGTCGGCGGCAGGTAGATGAGCCAGTGGGGATCGGCCGCGAAGCGGCTCATCACTTCCAGCGCCGCTGCCGCGTTCTCCTCGCGCACGGTGACCGTACGATGGACGCGTGTCTGGACGATCCGCTTACCCAGCGCGTCCTCGATGTCGAGCAGGTCATTGTAGGGGCGGGCGTCGACCGGCGGAGCGGCCTGGGCCTCGGGCAGGAGCGGTTTGGCGGGCTCGTAGTAGGTGTGGCGCGCCGGCACGGCAACCAACTCCTTCTCAGGATACCGGAGAGCCGTGAGGTGTCCGCCGAAGACGCAACCCGTGTCGAGGCAGATCGTCCGGTTGAGCCATGTAGCCTCGGGAACGGGGGTGTGGCCGTAGGCGACGACTGCCGATCCCCGGTACTCGGCCGCCCAGTCGTAGCGTACGGGCAGGCCGTACTCGTCGGTCTCGCCGGTCGTCTCACCAAACAGGCAGAACTCGCGGACGCGTCCCGAGGCGCGGCCCTGGAAGATCTCTTTCAAGCCAGCATGGGCGACGACGAGCCTGCCGCCGTCGAGCACGTAGTGGCTGACGAGACCATCGATGAAGTCGGCGACCTCCTGGCGGAACTCGGGCGGCTCGCGTTCGAGCTGCTCCAAGGTTTCTGCGAGCCCATGGGTGATGCGTACATCGCGTCCCCGGAGCTTGCGCATGAGCTTGATGTCGTGATTGCCCGGGACGCAAAGGGCCGATCCCTCCCGGACCATCGACATGACCAGTCGCAAGACTCCGGGGGAAGCAGGGCCACGATCGACGAGATCGCCCAGGAAGACCGCCTTGCGACCCTCGGGGTGGCACGCCGTGGGGGATTCCGGGATTCCCTCGCACTCGTAGCCGAGGTTGGACAGGAGAGCCGTCAGCTCGTCCAGGCAGCCGTGAACATCGCCGATCACATCGAAGGGGCCGTGCTCGTCCCGGCGGTCGTTCCAGAGCTTGGTCCGCTTGATGATCGCCGCGTCGATTGACTCCGGTGATTCGAGGACGCAGATGTGCCGGAACCCTTCGCGCTTCAAACGTCGCAGCGACCTGTTGAGCTGGCTCTTTTGCTGCCGGACGACGTGCGGCCCGAAGCTGCGGTCCATGCGCGTGCGGTTGCGCTCGTGACAGATCTTTTCGGGCACGTTGAGGACGATCGCTACGGGCAGGCAGTCGTGTTCCCGGGCGAGGGCGACGAGTGGCCTTCGGGCCGAGACCTGGACGTTGGTCGCGTCGACCACCGTCAACTTGCCCGCTGCGAGGCGCTTGCCGGCGATGTAGTGCAGGACCTCGAAGGCGGCGGTCGTCACGGTCTGGTCGTTTTCGTCGTCCGAGACGAGGCCACGGCAGTAATCCGAGGAGAGTACTTCTGTCGGCTTGAAGTGCCTCCGCGCAAACGTGGACTTCCCGCTTCCGGAGGGCCCGATCAGTACGACCAGGGATAGCTCGGGGATGGTAATCGTCATCGCGTGAATACCCCCATTTGCGTGGGAGGACCGTGTACGGGGTCCTCGGGTCCGACGGGTAGAAACCGCAAGCGGTACTCGTGTTTCTTGGCCACGCAATCGGCCCAGTCGTGGAACTCCTCGCGCGTCCACTCGAAGCGATGGTCCTTGTGGCGCAACTTCCCACTGGAGAGAGTCGGAAAGAGCTGGTTGTACTCCTGATTCGGAGTCGTCACGACGGCCACACGGGGACGGGCGAATTCGAACAGCACGCGCTCAAGTGCGCCGATGCGGCTCGGGTCGAGGTGCTCGATGACCTCGATCAGCGTAGCTGCGTCGAATCCCGAGAGCCGCGCGTCCCGGTAGGTGAGCGATCCCTGCACGAGGCCGATGCGCTCGCGCTGCTTGGGGGGGAGACGATCGAAGTGCAGACGATTCCGGCAGATCTCCAGGGAGCGGAGCGAGACGTCCATGCCGAGCAGACGATCGAAGTCCCAGCCTGCGGCCGAACGTGATTCGAGCAGGGCTCGGAGCAGCTTGCCCTCACCGCAGCCGAGGTCGACGACCGTACGGACACCTGCCTCCTTGAGCACGGATACCACCGTGCCAATGCGCTGCTCGTTGAGGCTGATCGTGTCTTCCAGTACACGTTCCTCCTTCCCGTGCTCGACCATCGTCGAGTCCGGGTCGGGGTCATCCTCCTCGGCTAGTCGTGCGAGAGCCTCGCTGGTCAAGTGGCGTTGGTGTTTCAAGTACCGTCGTGAGATCAACTCGCGCTCAGGATGGTCGGCCAGCCAGTCCCTGCCCTTCTCCATGAGCTTCGCGACCTCGCCCTTGCCGACCCAGTAGTGCTTGTCGTTGTCGAGCACGGGGACGAGGACGTAAAGGTGCCTCAGGAGATCCTGGAGGCGCACCTCGCCGCGAATCGTAACGTCGTGATAGGGTCCCTCACCCCACTCGGGGAAGTGGGCATCGAGGGGATGTCGGGTCGCGTTGACCTCGTAACCGAGCGGTAGGAAGAGACGCTCCACCATCTGACGTCCGCCCCGACAGGCGACGGACGGCAAGCGCGCTTCAAGGGGGAGCAGCGCTTCCGTCAACGACTCCCGATGCTTGCACCGACCGTTCAGCGCCGAGCCGAGGACCTTGGAAATCGCAACGCTGAGGAAGGACGAGGCGACGTAGGGGCGATCGTTGACGTACTCGAAGAGGGACGGGGCGCTACCCTCGCGCCGGCCTCGGACGAGACCGATCGGGTCGACGTCGAGCAGGAGCACGAAGGTGCACCGCTGCTCGTCGGCCTCGGAGTAGAAGACGTGTGCCTTCCCGAACGGCAGGTCGAAGGATTGCGTGCGGGAGGGGTGCTTGGCGAGCAAGAAACCCAGGTCGGTCGCCGGGGCACGGGTGTTCGTGATGGTCAGGAGCATGGTAACGAGGACGATGGAGTCCCTGTCCGCGAGCAGCGAGCGGTGCACGACCTCGGCGAGATCGGGGTGCGCTCTGGGCGAGGGGCGATCGAGCTGCTCTAAGACATCGAGCCGGTCCCGCTCGTCAAAGAGCCGGGTTCCGTGGATCGGACAGCGGTCCGGCCCGCCCTCAGTCTCAGATGGTGGAAACGCTGGCACCGAGCAGCTCGGCGGCCTCGCGGACTCTCAGGAAGTCGGCGAACTTAGGCATGTTCGGGGGAGAGTGGCAAAGCCTACCGGATCCTTCAAGGCTCTTCGCGACGAGACAGATCGACGAGCGTCGGTGACGGACTGTCACCAGCCGTTCGCTCGGGAGGGATCTCAACGTGTCCCAGGGAGTTTGAAACGGGGACACGTGTCCCTTCGACACAAGACAGGTGCGTCGATGCCACACTCCAATCACATCCCGCCCTTCCTATCCAGCCCGGCTCCGGGTTGCTCAAGCCCGCGCCTAGACGGAGTGAGAAGAACGGAGGGTTTATCCGAAAGCCGGGTGCCGCTTCCGCTGCTCCAGGAACCACACCTGCACTTCATTCCAACTCGGGAGGACTTGGGTCACCTTTCTTTCCGCTCTCCATGAGGGGATCGGGCTATACGGGAGCGCACAGGGCTGCGAGGCGCCCGTCGATGATGCGCGCCCGCTCCGGACCGTCGTCGAAGTAGGCAGGGAGGGCCTCGCTGAACAGGTGATCCGCCTTGATGGCTCGAATGCCCGCTGAGACGTACGTGCGAAGGTCCTTCGTGCTAGCAGCGACTTCGCCCACGACTTGCGGTCGGCCGTCGATCACCCGGATCAGATCCTCGAGGTCGTGGCTCGTCACGTAGTCTCCTTCCCCGCGGCTCTCGAAGGCGGCGAGCTTGGTGGCCAAAAAGTGGGGCGCGTCGATGTGCTGAATCCTCGAGCCTCTCGACAGTTTCACGACCTGCCGGGCTTCGAAGGCAGAGACGTACCAGCGATTGCTGAAGCCCAGGATGGTCTCGTCAAGGGGCATGATGTCGACCACGAGTTCGCCCCGTCTCCAGCGACAGATAGGATCACCGCTTGCCGGGTGCTGGGAGAATCCGCGGTCGGCGAGCCTGCCGCAGAACCTCTGGTAGGTGGCGTATTGAACGGCCTCTACGATCAGGTCCACATCTTCCGTGGGCCGGATTGGGCTCGCACCGGGGTCGCTGATCAACAGACCGGCCGCGCACCCGCCCACGAGGCACAGTTCGTCCATCAGGGGGCCCAGCGCTTCAGCCACATCCTCCAACTGATCGAGGTTGGGGTCCAACTCCATGGGTCACATGAGTCGTTCCGCGAGCAGTTCGAACCCGAGTTGCCTCTCGCGGGATCGCCCCCCGCGGATCGCGTCGACCAGGGCCAAGACTTCGTACAAGGCCGTGTCCCGCCGGGCAGCAGCCGGCGCGGTCTTGTAGAGCGGCCGGAACTCTTGGCCCCGCGTATCCCCTTCAGGATCGGCCCACACGAGGGGCGGGCTGGCACTGGGCGGGATCCTCGCCTTCAATGGTGGGGCCGAGTGGGCCGTCGGCATCCCCCGTCGAGTCGCTCCGGGGGACTCGAAGAATGCGTAACGGACCCCATGCTCGATGAACTCGAGGAGCCCCTGCGTGTTGGGTCCGGGCTTCCTGTCGGGAACGGTGGAGGGCACGAGTAGACCGGCAGCCAGGGACCTCTTGACCGCCGCGTTGCTCTCCGAGGCGCTCAGACCGAGAGAATCGGCCAACTGCTCGTACGTCCATGAATCCGCCCGGGAGGTGGCGATCTTGAGGCACACGAACAGATCTAAGGGCTTGAGAGGCATGAGCATACGCTATTCGCGAATAGCGAATGATTCAAGCCTGTTCCCCCCGGGGCAGGGCCGTGCAGAGCGTCTCAGTTCGCATCGGACCGCCGCGGGAGCGCAGTGCGCAGGATCGCCGCCCTGGAAAGGCACTCGCGCACTTGGTTCCGACTCGGGACCGCTTGGCTCACCACCGCGGTGTCCACGAAGGCTCTCGCTGGGTGGGGGAGCATCGGGTGGCAGGGTGCTGGTCGGGTGATGGGCGTACATCCTGGGATGGGTCGATCTAGGTGGCCAGGCTTCGACGGATAGGTGATCTGGCTCGTCGGCGCGCAGGGCCCCTCGCGGCTTGACGACTCTCGGCCTTCTCGCTTGGTCCGGGCGCGAGGGCTCGGATCGCTCGCTTGGCCTCTGCGCGTTCCGCCGGGGGAAGCATGGAGGCTCTTTCCTGGCACTGGGGGGGGCCGGGGAGACCCGGGAAGGGGTTGAGGGACTCCTCCGAATAGGGCACGGTTGCACGGCACCGTCCTCCCCATCCATGTCCAAGAAGTCTGCCTCCACCTGGGTCCCCGTGGGACTCACCGTTCTCGTCGTCTGGAGCCTGTGGTCCATCGGCATCGTGCGCGGCGAACGGCTCTACCTGTTCGCCGACAACTGGTTCATGTCGGTCACCATGGCCTTCGGCTCCTTCATCGCCGGCGCGACCAGCGAAGGGGGGGGAGCCGTGGCCTTTCCCGTCATGACCCTGCTCTTCGGGATCGAACCGAGCACCGCTCGGGACTTCTCGATCATGATCCAGGCCGTCGGCATGAGCGCCGCAGCCCTCACCATCCTCTGGACACGCATTCGCGTCGAGCCACACGCACTGGTCTGGGCCAGCGCCGGTGGGGCCCTGGGGATGGTCGCCGGGCTCGAATGGGTTGCCGGACGCATCTCTCCCCCCTTCGCCAAGATGCTCTTCGTCAGCACCTGGCTCTCGTTCGCCGTGGCCCTGATCCTGATCAATCGCAACCACGAGCGCGAAGTCCATACCGACATCAAGCGCTTCCTTCCACGACACGCCTTCCTGCTCTTCTCGGTCGGCATCCTCGGCGGCATCATCTCCTCCATCACCGGCAGCGGACTCGATATCACCATCTTCTCCCTGCTCGTCCTACGCCTGCGCATCAACGAGAAGATCGCTACCCCGACCTCCGTCGTCCTCATGGGCATCAACGCGGTCGTCGGCTTCCTCTGGAAAGGAGGCGTGCGGGCCGACCTGGCCAGCGACGCCTGGAACTATTGGTGGGTCTGCGTGCCCATCGTCGTCGTCGGTGCCCCCTTCGGCGCCTGGTTCATCAAACACCGCTCGCGGCTCTTCGTCGCACGCCTGCTCTACGTATCCATCGCCGCCCAGTTCATCTCGGCCCTGATCATCATCCCCATGGACCGCACCCTGGTCCTGTTCAGCACCGGCGTCTTCGTTTCCGGAACCCTGCTCTTCAACTGGATGGCAGCACGGGGCGTGCGCCGGCTCGACTGGCTGGCCAGCCAGGAAGCGACCTGAACTAGACCCGGCCCGGGATCGCGAAGGCTTCCAAGGTCGCCCGTAGCTCTGGATGGTCCGCAAAACGCTCCCGGACGAGCTGTCCATAGGCCGCGAGATCCTCGGCTGCATGTGCGTATCCAGGACGGAGATCGAAGGCCGCCAAGGCATCCTCGATCCAACGGGGCTCCGGCTCGAGGTCGAGGAAGCACGCCAACTGCGTGAGCACCCGCGGGGTGAACTCGAGCTGGCTGTAGAGGAAAACCCGGTCGGGATACGCCCGGCGCAGCTCCGCAGCCCAGTGGAGCTGATCGAGAATACGGTCGAGAACCTGCAGCAGACCTGCACCCGGGGGCAGATCCTCAAAGTAGCGCGTGTGCTCGGTGCGGATGTTCGAGAGGGCGCAGTCGAGGGGATTGCGAATCGGCATCAGAAAGCACAGGCGCGGTTCCCGTTCGAATAACCGCCCCAAGTCGATCCCCTCCCGGCGCAGGAAATTGGTCGCGTGCAACGACTCTTTCCAGAACAGACAGGTCGGCGCCGCCTTCAAGGTGCTGCTCCCGTAACGCTCGCGGTAGAGGCGACCGAGGGGGTGGGGGGGATCGAAGGCGTGACTCTTGGTGATGGAACCACCCATCTGGCCCCGCTCGCCACCTGCGGAGAGCTCCAACGCCCGTCGCAGAAAAGCCTGCATACGCTCGCCGCCCGGCTCAGCCAAGAAGTTGCAGGCCGGGTCGGGCAGAAGGCGTACCCCCGCGTGGTTCAGGACCTGGCACTCGGGGTGGAGGGCCAGGATGCCCGCCGTCAACGTCGTCAGGTTGCGGTAGGGACCCAGGGCCAAACAGACCTTGCGGATGCGCGCGGGGTCGACCGTGGTGGCTTGCATGGAGGTTCTTGTCGGCCGAAATCCCTCTCGGCTCCAGCCCGCTGCTCGGGTGCACCTTCGAGATGCAGGAGTAGGCCAGATCGGCCTCGCCTGGGAAATCCCTTCCAGGGGCCCTTCGGGTCTCAAGGCCGGGGCGGATCGGCCCGATGCTCGCTACAGCGGTCCCAGACCGGGATCCCCCCCTCAGCATGCAAGACCCCACTCCGGCTCTCTCCGTCATCGTTCCCACCCACGGCCGACCCGCCATCGTCGCCGGTCTCCTCGAAGCCCTGGATCGGCAGACCCTGGCTCCCTCGCGCTTCGAGGTGATCCTCGTCGATGACGGCAGTCCCGTGCCGCTCGACCTCTCCGGTCGCGAGAGTGCCTATGCGCTGCAGCTCCTGCGCCAAGAGCAAGCGGGTCCCGGGGCCGCCCGCAACCTGGCGCTGGAACACTGCCGTGCTCCACTGACTCTCATCCTGAATGACGATGCCCGGCCCGCGCCGGACCTCTTGGAACAGCACCTCGCCGCACACCGCCGGGCACCCGAGCGCTGCGCCGTGCTGGGCTCCTTTCCCTTTACGCGGGAGGCCCGCCGGAGCGCTTTCACCCGCCTGCTGGCCGAAAGCGACCTCCTCTTCTGTACGCAAGGGCTGCGGCCCGGAGAGTTGCACGACTGGCGCTTCTTCTGGACCTGCAACATCAGCCTCCCCACCGAGGCCCTGCGCGCCTGCGGGGGCTTCGATGCGACCCTCTTCGACCAGGCGATCGTCGAGGACGTCGAACTCGGCTACCGCTTGGAACTCGAGGGATGGCGCGTCTTCTACGCCCCCGAGTGCATCGCCGAGCACGAGCACCGTTTCACTCCGCAGGCCTTCCTGCAGCGGGCCGAGAAGCTGGGCTTCTACCTCACCCGCATGCAGGCAAAGCATGGCCTGCCCGCGATCCTACGGTGCCGGGATGAGGCCGGCGTCCAGGCTCTCAAGGAGCAGGCCCTCGATCGGGTCGAGCGCTGCCGGCCCGCGTTCCAGAAACTACGCCAAGCCCTCGAGCGCTTGGATGAGGAGTACAGCGACCGGGCACTTCCCGCGAGTACCGCGGCGAATGCCCGTGATTTGATCCACAGGGTAGGAGAGGGTCTCTTCGCCGCCGGGATTCACCGTGCCGTTACCGGTGTCGACCCCCTGACCACCCTGGAGTCCCGGGCCGGGGAGCGTGTCTCGATCGTCATCGTTTCCCACGACGCCCTGGAGAACACCCGGCGCTGCATCGAGGCTCTGCGCGCGGCGAGGAGCGAGCGCCACCCAACCGAACTGATCGTGGTCGACAACGGCTCGACCGACGGCAGTGCCGAGTGGCTAGCGGCCCAGGAGGACCTGATCCTGCTCCGCAACGAGAGCAATATCGGTGCGCCGCGGGCACGCAACCAGGGCACCGTCCGGGCGAGTGGCGACTGGATCGCCTATCTCGACAACGATGTCTTCGTCCCCCCCGGATGGCTCGAACGAGCCCTCTACCACGGCAACGTCGACCCGCGCGTGGGGGCGATCGCCCTGGTGGCCAACCGCGCCTCGAAACTCCAGCAGGTGGAGTACGAAGGTGGTGACGACGCGGCCGCGATCGAAGCTTTCGCCGAGGAACTCCACGGCAGGAACGCTCGCTGCGGAATCGATGCCGATCTCTTCACCTCCCTGGCCGTGCTCCTGCGCCGCGAGGTGGTCGATCGAGTCGGTGGATTCGATCCCACCTTCTCGCCCTGGGGCTTCGAGGATGATGACCTGGCCCTGCGCGTGCGCCTGGCCGGCTGGAAGAACCGCGTCGCTCTCGACACCTTCGTCTACCACGCCCCCTATCCCGACGCAGCCAAGCACGAGCGCCACAGCGCACACCTGGCGGCCAACTGGGAGCGCTTCGTCCGCAAGTGGGGCCGGCCCGGACCGATTCCCCCTCTCTTCGACTATGGCGAGCTCGACCTCAGCCGCGAAGGGCTCGAGACGCAGGTTCCGCTTCACTGCCCGCTCGAAGATGAGGCGCACCAAGCTGCCGTGAGCGGAGCTCGCTCGGAGAGGCAGCACTCCAGCGACGACTCCGGCCCCCGCAGCGTGGTCATCCTCGGTTCGGGACGCAGCGGTACGAGCATGTTGGCTGGGAGCCTGGCCCGGGCCGGATGGAACGTGGGCGCGCAGCCCTACCCCGGCCGGGAAAGCAACCCCAAGGGCTTCTTCGAGACCGAGGAGATCAACGGCATCAACGAGGCCCTGATCGCCGCGGCCTTCCCGGCCGCGAAACCCAATGGGCGCATGCAACGCTGGTTGGCAGCCACCCCCGGCCCGGTCCCCTGCGAGGCTCCCGAGCACCTGGCGCAGCGCATGCGGCGACTCGCGGGGGAGCGCCCCTTCGCCTACAAGGATCCGCGCTTCTGCGTCACCCTGCCCGCCTGGCGCGAACACCTGGGGGATTTCGGAGTCATCTGCATCTTCCGGGAACCCGCGGTCACCGCCGAGAGCATCCTGCGCGAGGTCGCGAGCCAGGAGTACCTGCGCGGGGTCGAACTCGACTTCGACGGGGCGCTCGAGCTGTGGCGCTCGATGTACGAGCGGGCGCTCGAACAGTCTGATAGGGGAGACTGGCTCTTCCTGCACTACGAGCAGCTCTTCACCGACGAGGGGATCGAGCGACTCGAGGCCTTCGTCGATGGGCGCATCGAGCGGGGTTTTCCCGACCGTGCCCTGCAACGCACACGCTCCGAACGGCCGGTTCCGCCGGAGATCGCCGACCTCTATGGGCAGCTCTGTTCCAGGGCCGGCCTGGCGGCCCCCGCGATCGCGACCGACGCCCCGCTCTTCTCGATCCCAGTCGAGCCACCCGACCTCTCGGTCCTGATCTGCACCTATCAGCGCCGCGATACCCTGGAGCGCTGCCTGCGCTCGTTCCAGCGCCAGAGCGCCACCGGACGCTACGAACTGGTCATCGTCAACGACGGTTCGACCGACGGAACCCGGGAGCTACTCGAGGAGTTCGATTTTCAGGTCCCCGTGCAGATCATCCACCGGGAGAACGGGGGGCTCTCCGCCGCACGTAACAGCGGGCTGGAGGTGGCGCGCGGGCGCTATGTACTCCTGGTCAATGACGACACCATCGCCGACGAGAAGCTGGTCGCGACACACCTGGCGGCCCATGCCGCCCAGCCGGATGAAGTCGCGGTCTTGGGTAGTTTCGAGCAGCCGGCGCACGTACTGGACAACGCCCTCATGCGCGTGCTCGAAGACGACACCTTCGTCTTCTGCTTCTCCCAGCTCGAACCCGGCAAGCGCCACGACTGGAACGCCTTTTGGACCTGCAACATCAGCGTGCTGACCGATGCGGTGCGCGCCACCGACTGCTTCGACGAGACCTTCCGCCACTACGGGTGTGAGGACACCGATCTCGGTCTACGACTCCACGAGGGGGGCATCGAGGTGCTCTATGAACCGCGGGCCCGGGCCTGGCACGATCACGTCCTCGATTTCGATGAACTCGCCCGGCGCAACCGCACCACGGCTCAGGCCTGGGTGCGACTCTTCCGCAAGCACCCCATCGCTCTCCAGCATCCCTACTGGAGAGGACGGGCTGATCTCACCCTGGAGGGGATGGAGCGGGGGCTGGTCCAGGCCCTGCCGGAGCGACCCCTGCTCGAAGCCTCCCTGCGCAGCCTGGCCGGTCTGGACCTGGGGGCGCTCGAGCGTACCGGTCCCGAGGGGCGCGAGCTGGCTCGCGCTTGCGAGGCGACCCTGCGCAGCCAACTGCGGGTGATGAACTCGCTGTGGTGGTCCGAGGGGCAGGTCGCAGGGCTGCGCGAGTGGGGAGTCGGCAGTTTCCGTGAACTCATCGAGGGGGCCGCGTCCCCGGCCTCTGAAAGCCGTGGAACAGGCGGGATTCCGTGTGCGCCGGGCCCCGATCCTTCGAGGGAGGCAAGCCGCGATGTCGCCGAGCCCTGGCCCCTGGCTACTGAAGCCCAGCACCGCTTCCTCGCCTGGCCGCGTTACGGCGACGAGGGCGATCTCGAGCGCCTGCTCGCGACCTGGGCCGAGTGTCTGGGGAGTCTGGAGTCGACCTGCCTCTGTCTGCGCCACGATCCTCGGCTGGATGGCGACTTGGAGGAGGCTCTGGAGCGCCTGCAGGCCGCCTGGGACGCCGCTGTGGAGCCCACGGTCGAACTCGAAGTCCTCCTGGTCGACGGAGAGATGGAGGCCGGGGATCTGGAGCGGCTTGGGTTGGCCGTCGAGGCCCTGCTCGAGATCGAAGGCTGCGAGGATCCCGCCCGTGAAGCCTTCGCGCGCCTGGTCGGCTGTGAGCGACTGACCTCTCCCCAGGCGGTGTGATGGTTCCGGCGGCGGGTGGCGGCTAGGATGCGTCCGAGCCGGGGCAGCCCGTGCCATCCCATGAGTCCGCCTCCGCGCACCCTCTCTGCTCTGGCCGTCGCCCTCTGCGCAGCTCTGTTGGCCTACTCCTACAGTCTGCCCACGGTCACCTTCGAGGCGATGACCCGCCACAGCGAGACCTACTCGATCTGGGGCGGGATCGAGAGTCTCTGGCGGGCGAAGAACTGGATCCTGGCACCGGTCGTCTTCCTGTTCTCGATGATCTTTCCGGTGCTGAAGCTCTTGGCGCTCGGGTCGATCGTTGCGGGACGCTGGAGTGGGCGGCGCGAGCGGCGGCTGCTCGAGTGGCTGCACATCCTGGGCAAGTGGTCGATGCTGGATGTCTTCATCATCGCGGTCTTCGTCGCCGCGGTACAGCTCGATCTGCGCGTGGGGGGCAAGCCGACGGGCCTCTTCTTGGCCAAGGCGACCTCGCGGCCGGGAATCCATTGGTTCGCCCTCGCGATCGCGGCCTCGATGGCCACCACACACTTCATCGCCGGGTCGAGTCTGCCGCGCCCCCGCGTGCGGGAGGGGGCTCGGCTGCGCAGCGCCGGGGCGCGCCTGCTCTCCCTGGGGCGCACCGCGGGGCTGGTGGCGGTTTGGATCCTGCCCCTGCTCGAGGTCAAGAGGCGCCTCGAGATGGGCTTCGTTCAGGTCGACTCCTCGAACCAGGTCCTCCTGTGGACGACGACCCGCCGCTTGGGCAACGAGGGGGAGTTCTTGCTCTCCCTGGCCCTGCTTCTGCCGGTCATCATCCTGCCCGGGCTGCGCGCTCTCTGCTCCCTGCGTCTGGCGTGGCTGGGGGGCCGCAACCGATGGGCCCTCAGGCTGGCGCGAGGGCTCGACGCCTGGGCGATGGTCGATGTCTTCGGCCTCGGGCTCCTGATCGTGCAGGTCAAGCTGGCTGAGCTGACGACGACGACCCTGCGGATCGGCTTTTGGTGCACACTCCTCGCAGCGGTTCTCGCCCTGGCCGATTCCTGGCGCTTGAGACGCATCTGTGCCCCGGCGGAGGATCGTGCCCTTGCCGCTTTTCCGCCTCGGGCGTACGGTCAGACGCAGTGATGAAGCGCCGAACTCTGCTGCGTGGTCTGGCCCTCTCCCCGTTCCTGCCTGCTGTCCTGCGCAAGCCACGGGGCGAGCGATTGCGGCTGGCGGTGATCGGCGTCTGGAATCGGGGGCACGCCAACCTCTCGGCCGTACTCGGCGAGCGGGTCGTCGCCCTGTGCGACGTGGACGAGGAGTTCCTGGGGCGAGGGGCCGGAGTCGTCAAGGAAGCCCTCGGTGAGGCGCCGCGCACCTATCGCGACTACCGGGAACTCCTGGCCGAAGAGGGCGATCTCGACGCCGTCGTCGTCTCGACCCCCGACCACACCCACGCCTGCGTGGCGGCTGCCGCCATGCGCCGCGGATTGCACGCCTATGTCGAAAAGCCCCTGGCCCACTCGGTGGGGGAGGTGCGCGCCTTGCAGCGTCTGGCCCGTGCCCGGGGACTGAAGACCCAGATGGGGACCCAGATCCACGCCGGCTCGAACTACCGCCGGGTCGTGGAGCGGCTACGCGCCGGCCAGATCGGAGAGGTGAGCGAGGTCCACGTCTGGGTCGGCAAGTCCTGGTCGGACGGACGTTGGGCCTGGCCGCAGCCCGTGCCCGCCAAGTTGGACTGGGACCTGTGGCAGGGACCCGTCCCGCGGCGCCCCTACCAGAAGGGACTCCATCCGGCAGACTGGCGGCGCTTTTGGGACTACGGAACCGGGACCCTGGGGGACATGGCCTGTCACTACGTCGACCTGGTTCACTGGGCTTTGGACCTCGACCAGCCCCTGCGCGTCGAGGCCGAGGGTCCCCCCGTGCACCCGGTCGGAACTCCGCGGCAGTTGCACGTCATCTGGGATCACCCCGCCAAGGGCGATCGCGGGCCCGTGCGGGTGCATTGGTACGACGGCGGCCTGCGCCCCGAGGGGGTGACCTGGGAGAGCGGACAGCTCTTCATCGGCTCCGAAGGCAAGCTGCTCTCCGACTATGGCCGGCATCAGCTCCTGCCCAAGGAGCGCTTCGCGAAGGCGCCGCCGGCGGATCACTCGATCCCCGAATCGATCGGCCACCACGCCGAGTGGCTGGCGGCGATCCGGGATGGGGGAACGACCACCTGCGACTTTGCCTATTCGGGGGACCTGGCGACGACCGTGCTGCTCGGCAATGTGGCCTACCGGCTGGGAGGATCGATCGAATGGGATCCGAACCGCGGGAGCCTGACCGGTAGTGACCGGGGGCAGGAACTACTCAGGCCGAGTCTGGTCGAGGGGTTCGAGGTCTTCTGAGTCGAGTCCGGCGCGGGAGCACTTCCCCGTCGAGGAGATGCGGAGGGCCCCCCCCGCTTGCGCGAAACTAAACCCAGGGTTTAGGAGTCGGCGTGCAACGCGTAGCGAGACCGAAACATCTGGTAGGCCTCATTGGAGCCACCTCGCTTCCCGGGCAGGGCCTTGTCCCCAGGCCGCTTGCTGCATAGGCGCGTGCGGATCGCTGTAACTGACAGGTTCACGTGGCTGACGCTGCACGCCATCTGAAATCACCCCGCCAAGGGCGATCGCTCTGCCGTGTGGGCGCATTGGGCGCTGTCCTGCGCCCCGAGGGGGGGACGACCGCCGATTCAGGGGGTTCCGCGACGACGGTGCTGTACAGAAGGGGGCGTGCATTCGCTGGAATGCACGCCCCCAAGGCTTCTATGCAGGCCGGGGAGAACCGGCCGAGGCGATCGACCTCAGTTGACCACGATCTCGTCGAAGGCCATACCGTCGGTGGTCTTGGGATAGTTGTCGTACTGCTGGAACTTGATCACGAAGCTCCCGTTCAGGGAGAGGCCGTTCGACGCGGCCAGGGCGTCGATGTCCAGATTGACCAGTTGCCAGGTGTTGTTGGGGGTCGAGCCCCCTTGCAGGCTGTAGACCTTGACGAAGGTGACCCCGTCGTCATCCGAGAAGAACACGCCATCCTGGGTGTGGGTCTCATCGGAGAAGTCCTTCCAGCGGAAGGAGAGGGAAGCCTGGGAGGAGCCGGAGAGGTCGAGCTTCAGCCAGGCCTCGTTTTGTGAGTAGGCCCCGCCCCTGACCTGATCGTCCATGGTCAGGTGGAAGGCCCCCGCATAAGGACCGTTGGCCGAGCTGACTTCGATGCGCCCTTCGGTACCCGGGAAGGTGCTCCAGAAGCTGTCGAGGCCCGACTCGAAGCCGGTCGAATAGGGCGGAACCGCCCGGCCCGATCCGCCGCCACCGCCGCTGCCGGCGCTGACCGAGACCTCGTCGAAGGCGAACCCGTCGGTGGTGATGCTGTAGTTGTCGTACTGCTGGAACTTGACCACGAAGGTCGAACTCAGGGAGAGGCCGGCGCTCGCAGCCAGGGCATCCAGGTCGAGCTGGATGTGCTGCCAAGTGTTGTTGGTGAAGGACTGGCCCGCCAGGTCGTAGACCTTGCTGAAGGTGGTCCCTCCGTCATCGGAGAAGTAGATGCCGTCCTGGCTGTGGGTCTCGTCGCCGAACTCCTTCCATTCGAAGGCGAGGTCGACCTGGCTCTCACCGGAGAGGTCGAGGTGCAGCCAGGCTTCGTTTTGGGAGTAGGCGCTGCCGTTGACCGTGTCGTCCATCGTCAGGTGCATGGCACCGGCGAAGGGGCCGTTGGCCGAGGTGACTTGCACGCGCCCCTCGGTGCCCTCGACCGTCGTCCAGAAGGAATCCAAGCCACTCTCGAAGCCGGTGCTGTAGGGCAGGGTGCTGTAACCGCCGCCGCCACCGCCGCCACCGCCCGAGCCGGCAGTGACCGAGATCTCGTCGAAGGCAAAACCATCGGTGGTGATGCTGTAGTTGTCGTACTGCTGGAACTTGACCACGAAGGTCGAACTCAGGGAGAGGCCGGCGCTCGCAGCCAGGGCGTCCAGGTCGAGCTGGATGTGCTGCCAAGTGTTGTTGGTGAAGGATTGCCCCGCCAGGTCGTGGACCTTGCTGAAGGTCGCTCCACCGTCGTCGGAGAAGTAGATGCCGTCTTGGCTGTGGGTTTCGTCGCCGAACTCCTTCCACTCGAAGGCGAGGTCGACCTGGCTCTCACCGGAGAGGTCGAGGTGCAGCCAGGCTTCGTTCTGGGAGTAGGCGCTGCCGTTGACCGTGTCGTCCATGGTCAGATGCATCGAGCCGGCGAAGGGGCCGTTGGCCGAGGTGACCTGGATGCGCCCCTCCGTGCCCTCGAAGGCGGCCCAGTACTCGTCCAGGGCACCGGATTCGAAGCCGGTCGTGTAGGGCAGGGTAGCGTAGCTCTGGGTCGGGGGCGGACCCCCGCCCACGGCGGCCGCCGCGTTGACCATGCCGTAGCCGGTGTAGCGGTCCCAACCGACCCCGGACTCCACACTGGTGACGTCATCACAGGTGCTGACCAGGCGGCTGCGCACCTGGGCGGGCGTGAAGCTCGGGTTGGCCGAGACGATCAGGGCGCAGACGCCGGCGGCATAGGGGGTCGAGCAGGAGGTGCCGTTGAACCACAGGGAGTAGTCGCTGGAGTCGTAGCCCGCGCTGCCGAGCAGGTCGGTCGTCGGCAGGATCGTCGGTGCGATCACATCCACCGCGCCCGCGGCATCCTGGGTGTTGGTCCCGTAGTTCGAACCCCACCAGCGCTCCCCGTCACAGGTGTAGCCGTTGGGGTCGGCGACGACGCCGGGGTTGAGCTCGGAGCTGTTCGAGGAGGAACGCTTGCGCTCGCCACAGGGCGAGGCGGCCCCGACCGCGATGACCTGGGCGTTGTTGGCGGGGTAATCGATCGTCGACTTGTTCGAGTTGGCGGTCGCCGCCAGGATGGTCACACCCCGGGTGTAGGCGTAGTTGATCGCGTTGGAGGTGGTCGTGTCGTCGCTGATCGAAGCCCCCAGGGACATCGAGGCGATACTCGCACCGTTGTCCGCGGCGTGCATCAGGGCGTTGGCGATCGACGAGAAGGACATGTTGCCCGCACTGTCCGCCACCTTGAGGGGCATGATCGAGCAGCCACCGGCGATCCCCGCCGATCCCAGACCGTTGCCCGCGATCGACGCCGCGACCCCGGCGCACGCCGTGCCGTGACCGGGCGAGGAGGAGTTGTCGTCGGGGTTGGAGTCGTTGTCCCCGTAGTCGTAGCCGGCCACCTGGCGCAGGTCGGGGTGTCCCGCGGCGACACCCGAGTCGATGATGGCGATCACCACCGAGGCTGAGCCGTAACCCTGTGGCGCATCCCAGGCGCTCTCTGCACTGCAGTCGAAGCCGACCGTACCCACCGGGCTTCCGCTGGGATGTCCGCCGCAGCCCCAGCAGTAATCGAGCATCTGCGCCGTGTTGTTGTGGCCCCAGTGCTTGGGGTAGAGCGGGTCGCTTGGGACTCCCTGGGGGAAGGCGCGCCAGTCGGGGTGGGCATCTTCGACCTCGGGCAGGCTCGCCAGTCGCCGGGCCAGGGCCTCGATGTCGGTGGCCGGATCGACCTCGGCGGTGGCCCAGCGGTCGAGACCCAACTCGGCGCCGAGCACCGCGTCGGCGGGTTCGATCAGGGTGCGGGTCACGCCCAAAAGGCCGACCTGGGCCAGCTCCGCGTCGACCGCGGCCACGCCCGTGCCCGTGGCTTGGATCACCCCGGTCCAGGGACCGTCGATCGTCGAGCCGGCGTGGCTTTCGGCGGTGAGTTGGATCAGGACGCGCCCGGGCATGTAGCGGGAGAGGCGCCTGGCGGGAGCGGCTGGTCCGGCCTGGACCGGAGTGAAGAGCACGCTCGGAAGCTGGGCCTCCGTTGACCGTCCGGCGGTTTCCTGGGCAGGCAGGGAGGTAGAGGAGAGAGCGGCAACCAGGATGAGGGTCGCCGAGAGAGAGGATTGCGTTCTCAAGGAGGGGACTCCTGAAAGGTTCGTTGGAACAGAAACGGCTCCGCAGGCCTGGCAGGCCTCGCAGACCGGGTCCGAGCCTAGGAGTCCTACTCCCTCGGGGGCAACGATCTTTCTACCCGCGGCCGGCAACCATCCCGAACTCGGGAATACCCCCCCTGGAGCACCTTCCAGAGGCCTTCGCGGGGGCCCCAGGCCCGAAGCTCTAGCCCAGCGGGGCGTTCAGGAGGAGGCTTCCGCCCGGGGGTGAGCCCGCTCGTAGACCTCCCGCAGTCGCTCGATCGAGACGTGGGTGTAGATCTGGGTCGTCACCAGGTGGGCGTGGCCGAGCAGCTCCTGGACCGAGCGCAGGTCCGCTCCCCGGTCGAGCAGGTGGGTGGCAAAGCTGTGGCGCAGGGTGTGGGGGGTGCAGTGGCGCCGCAGGCCCGCGTCCCTTGCGGCCGCTGCCACGATCCGTTCGAGGGAGCGGGTGGTCAGTCGACCGCCGCGCCGGTTCAAGAAGACCGCGCGCCCGTCGGTGGGCGTGGGGCGCAGGGGATCGGTCAGGTAGTCGCGCAGGGCGGCGACCGCGTGGCTGCCGAGAACGACCAGCCGCTCCTTGCGCCCCTTGCCCTGGACCCGCGCCAGACCCCGTTCGAGGTCGAGGGCCTCGCGGTCGAGGCCGACGGTTTCGGCTGCCCGCGTCCCGGCCGAGTAGAGGGTTTCGAGCAGGGCCCGATCCCTCCGTCCCAGGGCCGTGGTCGGATCCGGGGCGGCGAGCAGGGCGGCGATCTCCTCTTCCGAGAGTGCGGAGGGTAGGTGGCGAGCCCTGCGCCGCCGACGTAGGGCAGCGATCGGGTCGGCCTCTAGACGCCCTTCACGCACGAGATGTTTGAAGAGTCCCCGCGCGCTGGAGAGCTTGCGCTGGATCGTCGCCTTGGAGAGATGGCGCTCCTCGAGATCGGCCAGGTAGGAGCGCAGGGCGCGGGGCGTGATACCGCCTGCATCGCTGATCCCGCGCTCCTCGAGGAAGGCGGCCAGCTCGGCCAGATCGCTGCCGTAGGCGCGCAGGGTGTGGGGGGAGGCGCCCCGGGTGCTCGCCAGGCGGAAGAGGTAGCGATCGACGTCTTCGTGGAGCAAGGCTAGTGCTTGCTGCGCCGGAGCAGCCGCGGGTCGACCGCCTTGGCCGGCTCCTTCTTCTTGGGCAGGCCCTGCTGGGCCGTCTTGGCCCGCTCCTTCCAGGCCTGGACCAGGATCTCGCGTGCCTTGAAGTTGATGCCGACCGTGAAGCCCTCCTCGACCGCCCGGTCGATCGCCTCCGAGACCGCCTTCTCCGCGTTCGCCTGGGCGACGAGGTAGTTCTCGATGTTTTGGACGCGCGCCTGCAGGAGCTCGACCTCTTGCGCGAGCGCCTGCTTGTCGTCCTGTTGGGAGCCGTAGCCGGCCGCGAGCCCCAGGGTCAGGGCGCTGAGCAGATGGAGGGTCTTCATGGCATCGGGATTATCGGGTTTTCTCCTCCGGCCCTTGATTCTCGGGGGGGGCGGGCAGTCCCAGGGCCATCAGGAGCGGGATCAGGGCCAACCCCGCCCCGATCCCGTAGGGGCCCAGCCCCCCGAGCTTGAAGTAGAGCAG
>JALWOP010000187.1 GCA_027083445.1 Planctomycetota bacterium
GTTAACCTACCTTATGTCACGGCAGATGCCTCAGGTCCTAAGCACTTAAATGTAAAAGTGACACGTGCAAAGCTAGAATCTTTGGTTGAAGATTTAATCACACGTACGATTGAACCTTGTAAGATGGCACTGAAAGATGCAGGTCTTTCAACTTCTGATATTGATGATGTTATCTTGGTGGGCGGTCAAATCCGTATGCCTAAGGTGCAAGAAGCTGTTAAGGATTTCTTCGGCAAAGAAGCACGTAAAGACGTTAACCCTGATGAAGCCGTAGCCGTTGGAGCAGCGATTCAAGGTGGTGTCTTAGGTGGTGATGTTAAAGATGTCTTGTTGTTAGATGTTACACCACTGTCTCTTGGTATTGAGACAATGGGTAGCGTAATGACCAAACTCATCGACAAAAATACCACAATCCCAACCAGTGCAAGCCAAGTATTCTCTACTGCGGAAGACGGTCAGAGTGCGGTTACGGTTCACGTATTACAAGGTGAGCGTGAGATGGCTCGTGATAATAAATCACTAGGTCGTTTTGATTTGACGGATATTCCACCCGCACCACGTGGTCAGCCTCAGATTGAAGTTTCTTTAGATATTGATGCGAATGGTATTTTGAATGTATCAGCTAAAGATAAGGCAACGGGTAAAGAGCAGTCTATCGTCATCAAAGCATCTTCTGGTTTGTCTGATGAAGATGTTGAAAAGATGGTTAAGGATGCAGAAGCTCATGCTGAAGAAGACAAAAAGGCTCGTGAATTAGTGGATGCTCGTAACCAAGCAGACAACATGATCCACGGTACTGAAAAATCTATTAAAGAGCTAGGTGATGCAGTTGATGCAGCAGAGAAGACAAAAATTGAAGGTCTGATCTCTGAGTTAAAAGAAGCCATTAAAGGTGATGATAAAGAAGCGATTGATAGCAAAACTCAAGCATTGATGGAAGCCTCTGGCAATTTAGCTCAACAAGCAGCACAAGCTCAAGCAGCGGGTGCAGCACCAGAAGGTGAAGCTGGTGGTGCGGCAGATTCAGATGATGATGTTGTTGATGCCGAGTTCGAAGAAGTTGATGATAAGAAGTAAGACACTTCTTATTTATTAGTTCGAGATAAGGCATGGGGTTTTTACCTCATGCCTTGTTGCGTTTTAAGATAGAGAATTTATTCTCATAAATACTAAAGAATCGAAAACCATGTCACAACGATGTTATTACGAAATATTAAGTATTGAGCGTAATGCCAGTGCAGGGGAAATTAAGAAAGCTTATCGTCGTATGTCGATGAAATATCACCCTGACCGTAATCCTGACGATGCAGATGCTGAGAGTAAGTTTAAAGAATGTAAGAAAGCTTATGAAATCCTAAAAGATCCACAAAAGCGTG
>JALWOP010000188.1 GCA_027083445.1 Planctomycetota bacterium
GCAGAAGGCTCTGAAGGGTCCCGAAGAGATCGACGTTCTCCACCGGCGCCTCGATCTTCTGGCCGGGCCAGCCCGGAACTCGAATCAACAGGGGAACGCGCAGCTGTTCCGGATACAGCGACGACGCGTGCCAGCGTGAGTTGTGCTCGCCGAACGCCTCACCGTGGTCGGAACCGATGACGACCACCGTGTTCCGATCCAAACCGAGTCCTTTCAGATGCTCGAGAACACGCCCGACCTGGCGATCGGCGTAGCGCACTTCGCCCTCGTATCGATCCTTCTCTCCGGACCCGTGAGTGAGATCTCCGTGGTCCTCGTAGGGGTGGTGGGGGTCGAACAGGTGTAGGAAGGCGAAGACCGGCAGGCCCTGCGCGTCGTCGAGCCAGCTCTCCAGGGCGTGGACGGCGACCTCCCCCCGCCAGGGTTGGGCGGTGGGGGTGAAGACCCGGTCGAAGCCCTGGGAGATGTCGGTTCCCCGCGGTCCCAGGTGGCGCACCGAGGCGACGAAGAGCGTGCGCCACCCCGCGTCGTGATAGACCTCACCCAGGGTGCGGGCCTCGTCGGCGAGTCGATCCTGGTTGCTGACCAGGCGCGTGTCCCGGGGGGGGATGCCGGTCAGCATCGCCACGTGGGAGGGCGAGGTGACGTTGGTCGACGACCAGGCCCGGGTGAAGAGCAGTCCTTGGCTCGCCAGGGCGTCCAGGGCAGGGGTGTCGATCTCCACGCCCAGGTCCATGGTGCGCAGGTGGTCTGCGCGCAGGGTGTCGGTGGAGATGAGCAGGACCAGCGGGGCCTTTTCGCCCCGGCGCCAGAGCCGCAGGTCGCCGACCGCGGCGAGGCCGGGGTAGGGGGCGTCGCAGCGATAGGTGAAGACCGCCCGCAGGCTGCGTCCGATCCAGGGATCGAGGGCGATGTCTCCCTCGCGCCACTGGGGTCCTTCGCCCGCCAGATTCAGGTGGAAGGGTTGGAACCCGTGGAGCTTCTCTCCACCGGCATCGAAGAGTTCGACGACCACCTCCGGCGCACCTCCCGTCGGTCGCAGGCGCGGGGGAATGCCCGCTGCGAAGGCGAGGTGCTCGCCTGCGCTCTCGACCGTGAAGCGACACTCTGCCGGCAGGGAGGGGGGCAGGCCCTGGGCCGCGCGGGCCTGGGGCCCGATGCTCACCACTGCCGGCGGTCCGTCCAGGGCCGGGAGGGTCAGGTGATCGGGAATCGAGATCAGATCGATCCCCTGCAGGGTGAAAGCCCGCCTTGGACCGCGCACGAGGATGCGCATCTGCTCGAAGGGGGTGCGCCGGCCCCGCTGGCTGCCGAGGTCGAAGACCAGGGTCTGGGGAGTGGATTGGTTGCGGGTGGAGAGCGCGGGGGGGCGGAAG
>JALWOP010000189.1 GCA_027083445.1 Planctomycetota bacterium
AGTTCGGCGTGCTCCATGAGGCGCTCGATTCCCGCCCGCACCTCCCCCTGGGCCCGGGCATCGGTGAGCGGGCCGCAGCGCGTGCCCTTGCTCCCCGGGTCTCCGAGGGGATGGCGGGCAAGCTCTGCGACCAGATCCTCGCGCACCCGTTCCAGGCGCTCGCGGGGTACGAGAATGCGCCGCACCGCGGTGCACTTCTGGCCCGCTTTCTGGGTCATGTCGACGGCGATGTTGGTGAGGAAGGCGCCGTAGCTCTCCGCCTCTTCATCGACATCCGGCGCCAGTACCGCGGCATTGATCGAGTCCGCCTCGAGGTTCAGACGGACGTTGTGGCGCACCAGCACCGGGTGGGAGCGAATCTTCTCCGCGGTCGCCGCCGAGCCGGTGAAGGCGACCGCGTCCTGGGGTCCGAGGTGATCGAACAGGTCGCCCGTCGCGCCACACAGGAGCTGGAAGGCGCCCTCGGGCAGGAGGCCCGAGTCGACCAGGGCCCGTCCCATCGCCCAGGCCAGGAGCGCGGTCGGCGTGCCCGGCTTCTCGATCACCGGTACGCCGGCCAACCAGGCGCAGGCGGCCTTTTCGAACATGCCCCAGGCCGGAAAGTTGAAAGCGTTGATGTGAACGGCAACCCCCAGGCGAGGGGTGAGGATGTGCCGGCCGAAGAAGCGCGCCGTGCGGCCCAGTTGCACCCCCTCCCCGTCGTAGAGGAAGGGGGTCTCGGGCAGATCCTGCGCCAGATGGGCGTAGGCCGCCAGGGTTCCGGTGGCGCCGTCGATGTCGAACTTCGCGTCGCCGCGGGTGTTGCCGCCGTTTTGGATCGCGATCTCGATCCACTCCTCCCGCCGTTCGTGCAGGGCCGCCGAGAGGTCGCGCAGCATCGCCCCGCGCTGGGGGAAGGTCATCGCTCGCAGGGCACTGCCGCCCTTGCTGCGGCCGTACTCGACGGCTGCGGCCAGGTCATGCCCGCCGTCCCGCACCTGGGCCAGGACCTCGCCGGTCGTGGGGTTGATGAGGTCGCGGGTGGGGCCGTCACCGGCGCTCCAGGCGCCGCATAGGTAGCTCTCGAGGATCTGCATGGGAATCGCGCGGGTTCTTACCCGGAGGGAGGGGCGGACACTCTACGAAATGGAGCCCACGGGCGGGGTGCGCCCTGGGGCGCCGGCGTATGCTCGTGCCCATGGAGTGCGCACGCTGGTTGCCCCAAGGCACCTTCGAGGGAGAGGTAGCCCTCGTCACGGGAGGCGGAACGGGCCTGGGACTCGAATTCACGCGCGGCTTCGCCGCCCTGGGGGCAAGCGTGGTCATCGCCTCCCGCAACACCGAGCACCACCAGCCCATCCTGGAGGAGGCTCGCGAGCGGGGCTGGAAGGTCGAGGCCCACGCGGTCGATGTACGCGAAAACGCGGCGGTTCGGGAGTGGGTCGAGGATGTCGTCGCCCGCCACGGACGCATCCACCACCTGGTCAACAACGCGGCGGGCAACTTCGTCTGCCCCAGCGAGCGCCTCTCGCAGCGGGCCTGGCGAGCGGTGCTCGGCATCGTGCTCGACGGGACCTTCTACTGCTCGCGACACGTGGGCCGTCACATGCTGGCGGCCGGCGGAGGAACGATGCTCAACGTCGTAGCCACCTATGCCTGGACCGGCATGCCGGGGGTGGCCCACTCCGCCAGCGCCAAGGCCGGCGTCCTGGCCCTGACCCGCACCCTGGCCGCCGAGTGGGCCGGGCGGGGGATCCGGGTCAACGCCATCGCCCCAGGCCCCTTCCACTCCGATGCCGCCAAGCACAATCTCTGGCCGGAGGAGGAGACCGAGGAGCGCATCCGCCGGAGCGTCCCCCTCGGTCGCTTCGCCGAGCGCAGCGAGGTCGCCGCTCTGGGTCTGCATCTGTGCTCCCCCGCGGCGGCCTATGTCACCGGGGAATGCCTGACCGTCGACGGCGGGCTCTCCCTGGCCGCGGGCCGACTCTTCGAGCCGGGTGAGCTTGGGGGAAGGAACGAGCAGTGAGCGAGGACCGCGGACACCTCTCGACCGAGGCCGTCGATCCGCGCTCTGCCCGGCTCGATCGCCTCGATACCCATGCAGCCCTGGAGCTGTTCAGCCGCTGCGACCAGGAGGCAGCCCAGGCGGTCGCCGCAGCCCGGGAGGCACTCGCTGCAGCGGTGGAGTTGGTCGCCACGCAACTCGCCCGGGGGGGGCGCCTCATCTACGTCGGCGCGGGGACGAGCGGGCGGCTGGGCGCCCTCGATGCCTCGGAGTGCCCGCCGACCTTCCACTGTGATCCAGCCCTGGTGCGCTTTTGCATCGCTGGAGGAATGCGCGCCCTGACCCAAGCGGTCGAAGGCGCCGAGGATGACCGCGAGGGGGGCGCGCGCGACCTGGCTGAACTCGCTCCCCGCGCGGAGGACGCCGTCGTCGGCATCAGTGCGGGGGGGACGACCCCCTATGTCCACGGCGCCCTGGCCGAAGCGCGCCGCCGGGGTGCCGCGACCCTCTTCCTCGCCTGCGTACCCGCTGAACAGGTGAGCGCCGAAGCGGATGTCGACGTGCGCCTCGAGACCGGCCCCGAACCGCTCGCCGGCTCGACGCGCCTCAAGGCCGGCACGGCGACCAAGATGGCCCTGAACGCCCTCTCCACCCTGGTCATGGCCCGACTGGGCAAGGTCCACGGCAACCTGATGGTCGACCTCGACACCAGCGCCAACGTCAAGCTGACCGACCGGGCGACGCGCATCCTGATGCAACTCACCGAACTGGAGCGCGAGGCGGCGGAGCGGCTGCTCGAGCTCGCGGGGGGCCGGGTCAAGACTGCGGTGGTCATGCAGCGCCTCGACCTGGACCGAAGAGCCGCCGAGGCCCGCCTCGACGCGGCCGGGGGAGTGCTCCGGCACGCCCTGGAGCTTCCCGGGCGCTCCACGCCTCACTCGTAGGAGTAGACCACGACGCGCCCGACGTCCTTGCCGGCTCCAGTCCCCCCCAGGTCGTAGGTCGGATCCCCCACGACGAGCTCTTCGCGTCCGCCGGCCACGAGCTGGGCAGCAACGAAGCCGTTGGCGAAGTGATCGCCGGAACGGGGCAAGATCCGCCGCAGCCGGACCGGGGGACCGTAGGGCGTGTTGCCGTCCCAGGTGACCAGCTCCCGGCGCGATCCCATCACGACGAAGGTCAGGTCGAGGGCGGGATCCCCCACCACGTCGGCGACCACACAGCGGAAACCCATGTAGTCGGAGGGGCCCGGGAAGGGGTGGGGATGGAGATCTACCGGCACCAGGGAGGGGCCGCGGGCGCTGAACCCCATCCCGGCGTCGTGGATCCCCAGCCAGTCCTTGCGATTGGCCCCCACGAGGACCCACTCCCCGCGGGCGGCGACGTGCATGGCGAAGCGCGGAGCCGGCAGGTCGCCGGCATCGGGGAGGGGATCCTCGATCAAGAGAAACTGGCTTGGAGCGATCGGTCCGGGATAGACGTAGACCTGGCCGGCGACGGGGATGCCCGCCGTGTTCGCATTGCCGATGGCACCGACGACCAGGTCGTCCAGACCGTCGAGATTGGTGTCGGCCACCGCCAGGTGGTTGCCGAAGTTGCCGTTGTCGACTGGAGCGGGGTTGGGCAGCACCACCGTCCTGGGCACGCTTCCGAAGGGTCCGAAGAAGATGTAGACGGCCCCCGCCTGGAACCCGCCCACGTCGGCCTTGGGGGCCGAAGCGGCGACGTCCCCCAGCCCGTCCCCGTCGAAGTCCCCCACCACCACGCTCACCCCCAGCCAGGCAGGAGTCGGATCGAGGGCGCGCAGGAGCAGCGGAGTCGGGTCGGTGGCATCTCGAAAGATGTAGACCACTCCGGCCCGCTCGACCGGCCCGACGGAAGCGAAGGGCACACCGACGACGAGCTCGTCGAGCGGATCCCCATCGAGGTTGCCCCCGGCCAGGTCGTAGCCGAACTGGTCCGTGTACTGCGCAGCCGTGCAGGAATCCTGGCCCAGGGCGGAGAGAACCTCGAACCCGCCCTGACGGCCGGCCAGGGTGACGTCGTGCAGGATGTAGGCCCTTCCCGCACCGAAAGCCCCCACGGCGACCTCCGACCCGCCGCTGCCGTCCATGTCGAGCACGCAGACCGCGTGGCCGAAGTAGGCCTGCTTCTTGGGGCAGGGGTTGTCGAGGATCACGGCATTGTGGCCGGGACTTTGACCGAAAGCCGCAGCAGCGGGCGCCGCCAGGAGGAGTATCTCTCGAAGGTGCATGGGGTCAGGCCAGAGCCCAGCTTATCCGCCTCGGTTCCCGAGCGTACGGATCCTGTGCGCAGGGGTCGTGACCGAATCGGGACGAGCCATCACGAAGCGGCCGCCACCGCCGTCCCTACCGGCTCGGGGCGCACGCCTCGGGCGGGACGGCGCGCGAGGACAGCAATGCTCTCTCCCCTCAGGGTCCAGCGGGCCGCGGCCGAAAGGGGCAGCTTGCGTACCTCGTCGAGACCGCGGGCGAGTCCCCGAGGCCGCCCCAGGGCATTCGCCCGCAGGCGCACCCCATGGGAACGCACGGTGACGACCTCGAGCCCGGCGCGCTCACAGGCCCGCCGGAGGGTGGTCGGCGTCCAGAGGCAGTAGTGCAGTGCGGGGTCGATCAACTTCCAGTCGGGGCCGAGACGCTCGGCGGAATAGGAGCGCGCGTTGACCGTGTCGAACCAGGAAACCCCTCCAGGCCGTAGGGCGCGGGCAACCGCCCGCAGGGCGCCGAGCGGGTCGGTCAGATGCTCGAGCACGGCGTGACCGTAGGCGGCGTCGAAGTGATCGCGTTCGAGCGCGATCGACTCGATCGAACCCACACGCACGTCGAGCCCCTGGTGTGTGCGCGCCCAGTGGGCACAGGCCGCGACGGGCTCGACCCCGACCACCTCCCAGCCCCGGCGGCGGGCGGCGTGTAGGAAGCCCCCGACCCCCGCACCGACCTCGAGCAGACGACCGACCCCCACCCGACGTTCGATCCAGGCCAGGCGCCGCTCGTAGCGCGCCTGCCGCCGGGGGTCGTAGCTGCGCTCGATGTAGCTCTCGCGCAGCTCCTCGAAGGTGCTCTCGTTCAGGCGCTCGAAGCGAACCGGCGAGAGGTCGGCCACGATGAAACCGCAGCTCGCACAACGCATGTAGCGCTCCCCAGCCTTCTCCCAGGAGGGCTGCCAGTCAGCGGCTTGGCAGAGCGGACAGGGACGCATGGCGGTGGCCTTGCGCCAGCCTAGCTCGAATCGCCGCGGGGAGCGAGTCGGGCCGCCGGACGAGCAGACCCGCAACCATCCCGCCCCCGTAGCGGTCCCCCGCGCGTGAGAACCGTCCACGTCCACGGAGCCTCCCTGCTGGGCATCGGCGCCGAGCGAGTCATCGTCGAAGCCCAGTTCGAAGCCAAGGAGCGCCACGGTCGCCTCGAGGTGCTCCTGAGCGGTCTGCCCGACGCGGTGATCCGTGAGAGCCGCGGTCGGCTCTCCTGTGCCCTGCGAGAGGGGGGGCTGGCCCTGCCCCCGGGGCGCCTCTACCTGAATCTCGTTCCAGCGGCCCGGCCCAAGTCCGGGGAGATCCTCGACCTACCCCTGGTCCTGGCCGCGGCCAGTGCCTTGGGTCACCTCCCCCCTCGGGCGCTCGAGGGGACCCTCTTCCTCGGAGAGGTCGGAATCGACGGTGGTCTCCACGCGGTACCGGGGGGGCTGGCGGCCGCCCTGGCCGCCCGGGACGCAGGCCTCTCGGCCCTGCTCGGTCCCCAAGCGACCGCCCGGGAGGCGGCCCACCTGCCCGATCTCGCGGCCTACGGCGCAGAGAATCT
>JALWOP010000190.1 GCA_027083445.1 Planctomycetota bacterium
GGAGACTCGGTCTCATCGTATCACATCTCCCACATCCCATCGCCACCAACAGCCTTGTCCAACGAGAAATGAGCCTGAACGGGACCCGTCATTCCAAGGTGAGGTGAGCATCAGGCGGCCGAGTCTGCGATACTCGGAGGATGATCGTCATGCTCAAGGCCCCACGGCTCACCCTGGACCAGATCCCCGACTTCCTCGACGGCGCGGCCCCCCTGGAGCTCGAGATGCCCTCCCGCCAGGCTGCCTACGACTGGATTGCCGCAGAACTCCGGCGGTTCGGCTATGGCAGACTTTCCAAGAAGGACAAAGGCCTCGTGCGTCGATACCTCGAAAGCGTCACCGGTTTCTCCAGGGCCCAGATGACCCGCCTGATCCGGCAGTTCCGCACCACCACCAGCATTCGCGACCGCAGAGGCCCCCCGGCCAAGCCGTTCCCGCGCCGCTACACCGCCGCCGACGTCCGACTCCTGGCCTACGTCGACGCCGTGCACGGGACCCTCTCCGGACCCGCCACCCGCAAACTCTGTGAGCGGGCCTTCCGGGTCTTCAAGGACCCGCGCTTCGAGCGCTTGGCCTCCATCTCCAACGGTCACCTCTACAACCTGCGCCGCTCCACCGCCTATCTCAACGAGCGCGGCCACGTTGCCAAGACCCGGCCCTCTCGGGTGAACATCGGCGAGCGGCGAAAACCACGGCCCGAAGGCCGCCCCGGATTCCTCCGGGTCGATTCCGTCCACCAGGGCGACCAAGATGGCGCCAAAGGGCTCTACCACATCAACCTGGTGGACGAGGTCACCCAGTTCCAGTACGTTGGCACCGTCGAAGCCATCTCCGAGCGCTTCCTCCTGCCGGTGCTCCAAGGCCTTCTCGAGGCGTTTCCCTTTGTGGTGCTCGGCTTCCACGCCGACAACGGCTCCGAGTTCATCAACCGCCGCGTGGCCAAGTTGCTGGAGAAACTCCGGGTCGAGCAGTTCACGAAATCCCGGGCCCGCAGAACCAACGATAACGCCTTGGTCGAGTCCAAAAACGGTTCCGTGGTCCGCAAGCACCTAGGCTACGGGCACATCCCGCGGCGCCATGCCGAGCGGGTCCACGCCTTCACGCAGGGGGTCCTCTCGCCCTACCTCAACTTCCACCGTCCGTGTCATTTCCCCACGGAGTACGTGGATGCGAAGGGCCGCGTACGCAAGCGCTATCGGTACGAGGACATGATGACGCCCTACGAGAAGCTCAAGTCGTTGCCCAACGCCGCTCAATACCTCAAGCCCGGTGTAACCTTTGAAAAACTCGATGCCATCGCTCACGAAATGAGCGACAATGAGGCGGCCGAGCGGCTCAACGCGGCTCGGGACGAACTGTTCGAAGCCCTTTT
>JALWOP010000191.1 GCA_027083445.1 Planctomycetota bacterium
GTTCGTCGTCCAGGGCCCGGATCCGGCCGCTTTCCTCGCGCGTTGGACGGATCTCACCCTGCCCGGTGGTTCCTCCCCGGCTGCGGCGAAGGGCGCAGGCTCGGTCGCGGAGGAGGAGGCGACCGACCGCGTGGCGCGGCTCGCGGAGCCGACCGTGGGCTCGGACGAGACCGGCAAGGGGGATTACTTCGGGCCCCTGGTGGTGGCGGCCGTGCGCCTGACTCCCAAGGAGGCAGAGCGGTTGGTGGAGCTCGGCGTGACCGACTCCAAAAAACTCAGCGATGCACGCGCCCTGCGCCTGGCGGCGGGCCTGCGCGAGTTTCCCCACGCCATCGAGCAGCTCTCTCCCCGCGAGTACAACCAGGTCTACCCACGCTACAAGGGGCTGAACCCGCTCCTGGCCGACCTGCACGCCAAGGCGATCGCGGCCGTGGCGCGCAGGGGCGATCGGGTGGTCGTCGATCAGTTCGCCGCCGAGAAGCTGATGCGCGAGGCGACCGCGGATCTGGGGCTGCGCCTCGAACAGGCCCACCGGGCGGAACGCAACCCAGCCGTCGCCGCGGCGAGCATTCTGGCCCGCGCCGAGTTCCTCTTGGCCCTGCGCGCGCTCTCGGAGCGCTACGACGTCGAGTTGCACAAGGGGGCGGGGCGACCGACGGACGATGCGGCCCTCGCCTTCGTGCGCGCCCACGGCCGGGATGCCCTGGGCGAGGTGGCCAAGCTGCACTTCAAGAACACTGCCAAGGTCGAAGCGCGATTGTGAGGGGTTTGGCTTGGGTCGAGGCGAGCGGCAATCGGTTCGCCCTGCACGATGCCCTCGTGCAGGGCGCGCTCGAAGGGCCGGCTGAGCGGGCTCGCGAGCTGGCGCAGCATCCCCGCCGGCCCGACGGCTTGGTGCTGCTCGACCGGGATCGGGCGGGGGTCCTGCGCATGACGATTTGGAATCGCGACGGGAGCCGGCCGGAAACCTGCGGCAATGCCCTGCGCTGCGTCGCCCGCTGGGCGGTGGAACGGGGCCATGCTCGTAGCGGAAGACCCTTCACCGTGCGTACCGACGCGGGTGCGCGCCGAGCCGAGGTCGGGCGAGATGGGCGGGTGCGCGTCTCGATGGGGATCGGCCGGCGGGTGGCGGAGCATCACTTCCGGCTCGGCGGCCGGCGCCTGACGGGTATCGAGTGCGATCTGGGCAATCCTCATCTGGTGCTCCAGGCGGCGGCCTGGGAGGAGGGCGACGTGGAGCGTCTCGGCCCGCGCCTGGAGCGCGAGCCGCGCTTTGCGCGTGGGATCAACGTCGAGTTCGTGACGGTCGGGCGGGAGGGGCTTTCGGCGCGGATTTGGGAGCGCGGGGTGGGTGAAACCGAGGCCTGCGGTAGTGGGGCCTGCGCCATCGCCCTGGCCCTGGCACCCACCTTCCCGGCGCAGGTGCACTTGAGGGGGGGCACCCTGCTCGTCGAACGCGAGGGGCGGGAGCTCTGGCTGACGACGCCGAGCGGTGAGGGCGGTTAGAGTTCGCCCGTGGGTTTTCTCCTGCAGGTGGTTCTGGCGAGCGTGGCCCTGGGCGCCGCCGAGGCGGGCCAGGGCTTCGCCGCCCTGCCCTGGGGATGGGCTCTGGGCACCTTGGCCCTGCCCCACCTCACCTCCCTCGCCTTCGGGGCTCTCCAGCGGGGGGGGCGCTTCCGCTTGTCGGGTCTGCTAGCCCGTTTCTCTTCGCTTTCCGCTCCGGCGGCCTATGCCTTTTGGGTGCTCGGCACCGACTGGCTCGATGCGGTTCGCGGTTGGACCGGGGCGCGGCTCACGGTGGATACCTGGCCGGAATTCGCGCTCTTTCTCGCCTTCGCCCCCTACCCCCTCTTGCAGGTGCTCGCGATACACGCCGACTGTGTGCGCGACGCGCCGAGGGGCGCGCTGCGGCGGCGGACGATGGGCTTCCAGCTACGCATGTTCGCCTCGGTCCTGGCGCCGTTGGCGATCTACGTCTTCGTCACCGCCCAGATCGGCGTCTTCGACGCTCTGCGAGCCCAGGTCCAGGAGGTGGGGCTGGTCAACGCCCTCTTCCTAGTGGCGTTGCTGGGCTTTTTGACCCTGGTCCTGCCCGCGGTGCTGACCAGTGCCTGGGATACGGTCAGCATGCCGCCCGGTCCCCAGCGCGAGATGCTCGATGTCGTCGCCCGGCGGGCGAACTTCCGGCCACGGGACGTGCGCATCTGGCGTACGGGCTTCCTGATGGCCAATGCAGCCATCGTCGGCATGGGGGATCGGCGCGTGGTGCTCTTCTCCGACTCCCTCTTGGCCAGCCTCCATCCGCGCGAACTGGCGGCGGTCTATGGGCACGAGATCGGTCACGCCAAGCGGCGTCACGTCGGCATCTTCCTCGTCTGGACCCTGACCTTCTTCCTGGGGGCGGACTGGCTGGCGACGAGTTTCGCTCCCGAGAATGAATGGCTGGCGGCGGGGATCGTCGCCGCCGTTCTGCTCGGTTGGATCCTCGCCTTCGGGTGGCTCTCCCGTCGCTGCGAGTTGGAGGCGGATCTCTACAGCCTGGAGCTGCTCGGGGATCCCGAGGGCATGACCCTGGCCCTGGAGCGCGTGGGGGGGCGCATCAATGACGTGGCCGGCTGGCGTCATTTCTCCTCCCGCGACCGAGTGGCCTTCCTCTGGCGCGCCTGGTCGGACAGGGAGTTTGCGGCCCGCTTCCACCGCCGCCTGCGTCGCCTGACCGCCCTGGGGGTGGTCCTCTTCGTGCTCGTCACCGGCGCGCAGCTTTGGAATCTGATCCAGGCCTACCCCGAGGATCAGGTGCGGGCCGCCCTGGCCCTGGGCCACTGGAATCGCGCCCTGGAGCGAGCCCGCAGCCTGGAGGAACTCGATCCCAAGGATCTCGAACTGCTGGAGCGCGGAGCCGCGCTGCAAGGGGAACGGCCGGAGCTTTCCGTCGAGGAGTTGGAGGGAGGTCTGCAGGCCTGCCTCACCGAGGGGGCTCCCTGGCAGCGCTGCGCCGAGTACGCCGGCCTGCTAGAGCTCGCCGGCCGGAGCGAGATCGGCCCCCTGCGCGAGGCCCTGGAAGCCGCGCGCGACGGCGACCCGGCCCGCGCTCGGGAGCTGGCCCAGGAGGTTCCCTCCCGCTGGGCCAGGCTCCTCATCGAGGCCTTCGAGAAACACCTCCGCGGAGAGAGCTAGGGGGTCGTGGATCAGACGGCTGTCACTTCCCCGAGACCTCGTGGATGCGACGCTTCAACCAGAGCAACTCTTCGGAGAGTTCGCGGGTCTTCTCGAATTCGTCGGCGTGAAAGGTAGCTGAGTAGACCAGGTATCTTCCATCCTCTTCCGAGGTGACTTGCTGCATGGCGAAAGTTCCCCACCCCGTGGTCTGTTCACCAGCGTTGACACCGGCATTGAGTGCGTCGGAGTTTTCATAGACGGTCGGCTGGAGGAGTCCCCCGTCGATTTGACGGTGGAATTCATCGAGCATCCACTGGTGTTGTGACGCTGCAAGGCTCTGGTAGGCCTCCCCCAGGTCATTGACATCCATTTCCCCATAGACCGACAGCCAATGCTGCTCTGGAGTCTCCTCCGTTTGGGGCTCGGCTGGACGCTGGGCCTGCGAATCCTGCGGCTTACCCGAATCCTGCGGCTTACGCTGCGCAGGTGCCGCGGTGTCTGCTACTGCGAGTTCGCGGTCGACCCTGGGTGACACCCTGGGTGACGTAGAACCGGCGCTTTCCTGTACCGCCGGGGCCGGCTGTGGCCGGAAAAATCCAGCCGATCCATCTCCGGAGTATTCGAGTATGGCGATCGCGCCAAGAAGGCCGATGGTACCGAGGCCGATTACAACGGGTAAGGTGCGCATGAGTCATCCTCCGGGGAAGCAGACGTGCCGGCGCTTCCAGCCTGTGCTCTTCAATCGAGACTCTTTTCTTGCGTCCGCCGACACCTGTGCAAAGCGACTATCCCTACTCTAGGAGGGGAGCCCAGTTACGGAGAGAAAAACGAAGAAAACGGAGGCTCGTCGTGGTCCGGATGACCCGGCGGTCAATAGCTCAAGCCGTCCTTGCGTAGATGGATCGAGGGGTCGCCTTCGCGCTGGAGCTCGCCCTCGGTGCAGGTGGCGAAGATGACGACGTGATCATCGAGTTCGTGCTCTCCGGTGAGCTTGCAATCGAACCAGGCCAGGGCCTTGGTGAGAACCGGCAGGCCCGAGGGGGCGGGGCGCGTTTCGAGCTCGTCGTAGGGACTCGCGCCCTCTTCCCGCTTCTTGAAGAAGGCGCCCATCAGAGCGGAACTCTCCTGATCGAGCAGCGAGAGCGTGAATCCCCCGGCGGCGCGGATGGCTGCCAGATGGTCGCGGTTCTTGCCCACCGCGACGGCGACGGTGGGGGGGGCCAAGCCCATCTGCTGCACCAGGGATGCGACCAGGCCCAGGGGGGCCCCTGGGTCGCCGGTGGTGAGGACGAAGAGGCCCTGGGGGATACGTCCCAGGGCACGGGCGAGGGGGGTGGGGGAGGCGTTGGACATGGGAGCGTGATCCTACCGCGAAGGAGCCGCGCAACTCCCCCGCCAGGGGGGTCCGTCCTACCGCTTAATAGGGGCACGCCCCGTAGATCCTCCGCCCCCAGGACCGGATAATGGCCCGGCGCCCGCTCGAGTCGGGGCCCCCGGATTCCTCCTCCCTCCCCCTACCCAAGCCCGATGCCGCCCCGTCGACACCGCATCGTCTGGACCCCCGGTTCAGCCGCGACGAGCACCCAGGCTCCGCCCCTGGGCGAGGGCCTGGCCGCCCTGGCCGAGGATCGCGCTTCGAGCGCCGCGTCCATCGTGCGCGAGGCCTGCGGGCTGCTCCTCGACGGTCCGCTTCGGGGGGGGGGCTCCCAGGCCCCCTTCGAGTGGGCCGAGGCGCGCACGCTGATCGAGGAGGAGCTGGCACCCCTGCGTGAAGCCCACGCCTGGCGCGCTCCCTGCGCGCGCTGGCTCGCCTCCCTCGGCGAGTTGGCGCGAAGGGGAGAGGGCGGCGGCTATTGCGCCTCGGCGCAGGAACTCTTCGCCGAGGAGTGCGGGCTGTGGCTCGACCGATCCGCGGAGGAGCCCTGGGACGGCGAGCCCCTCTCCCCCGGCTGCCGCCTGCCCGCCCCCGAGCGGGTCGCCCAGCATCTGCTCGCCGACCTGGAAGCGGGCGAGACGCTTCTCGTGCACGGCTTCTCCGAGACGATTCTGATCGCCCTGCAGCAGGCCCAGGAGGCGGGACTGGACCCCGAGGTGATCGTCACCGAGGGCGGACCCGACCTGGGGGGCCGACGCATGGCCCGGCGTCTCGCCGGATTGGGCACGCGGGTGCGCATCGTCTACGACGCCGCCCTCTGCACCCATGTCGCGCGCTGCGACCGCGTCTTGACGGGGGTCGAGGCGATCGGTGCCGGCATCCTCGTCGCCCGCGTGGGCACGACCGCGCTCCTGGCGGAGGCCCGTCGGCGCGAGGTGCCGAACTGGGTCCTCGCTTCGAGCGACAAGGTGGCCCCGGACGGGGTCGCTACCCTTCCCGCCTGGTCCGACCGGGCGACCTGGTTGCTCTGGGAACACGCCCCCAAGGGGGTGGTCGTCGAGAGCCAGGCCTTCGAAGAGGTGCCGGCCCAGGGGGTCGACGCCTTCCTCACCGAGCACGGCCCGCTCACTCTGGCCGATCTGGCTCTGCGAGCTCCGGCCCCCTCCCTGGGAGCGGGCCACGACTCGGGGGAGTCGAACTCCCCCCTCCATCGATGACGGACACGGAAACCAAAGACGCGCACCCCCCGGTCAACCCGCCC
>JALWOP010000192.1 GCA_027083445.1 Planctomycetota bacterium
CCCACCCGCTCCCCCCCCACCTCCAGTACGTGGGCGAAGATCTCGACCCCAAAGGCTTCCAGCACCTGGCGGGCGAGTCCCCCCGCCGCCACCCGTACCGCGGTCTCCCGAGCCGAGGCCCGCTCCAGGACCGCCCTGGGATCCCGGTGCCCGTACTTCTGGCAGCCCGCCAGGTCGGCGTGGCCCGGTCTGGGATTGGTCGGGACGGGGAGTTTTTCGATCACCGCGTCCCGGTTCTTCACCTCGAAGGCGATCGGAGAGCCGAGGGTACGACCCGCCCGGGTCCCGGAGAGCAGATGGATGCGATCGGTCTCGATGCGCATGCGCCCGCCCCGGCCGTAACCCCGCTGGCGGCGGGCGAGCTCCGCGTCGACCTGCTCGAGGTCGAGGGTGAGCCCGGCGGGCATCCCCTCGAGGATGCCGACCAGGGTCGGGCCGTGGGATTCACCGGCGCTGCGCCACTCGAGTCGGGTCATGGGCATGGCTCCTGGCCCCCGAATACCTGGACCCCAGAGGAGCCCCAGAAGAAACCGCGTCCGCCGAGGAGCTCACGGCAAGATCTCGATCCAGCCCTCTTCATCCTCGGCGACCGAGCGCCCCGATCGGCCCTCCCGGGCGACGGGGTCGGCCCCGCCCCGGCTCGCCCCGGGGATCCGGCTCGCCCGGGGGATCAGGGTCTCCACGCGCCGAAGGCAGGCGACGACGCGCTCCTCGAGCTCGGAGAAATCGAAGGGCTTGGGCAGGGTGTCCAGCACTTCGGGCAGGGCCTCGAAGCCGGCGATGATCTGCGCGTCGAGGTAACCCGAGACGATCAGGGTCGGCGGCAGGGCTCCCTCTCGCGCCAGGGCGGGCAGCTCCTCGGTGGCCCGCTCCTCTCCCAAGTCGATGTCGGAGAGAAGCAGGTCCGGCCGGCGCTCCGCGATGCGGACGCGGGCCTCGCTGAAGCTCGCGGCGCTGCGCACGGCGAAACCGCGCTTCTTGAGGAACCAGGCGACCAGCTCGACGATGCGCTCGTCGTTGTCGACGATCAGGATCTCGACCGGTTCCCCTTCAGCATTCATACCACCGAGGGTAGCGACCGTCCCGGCCCGATTCCAAGCCCGACCTGGGGAAGGCCCCCCCTCAAATCCCCTCCAGGGGCCCGGTCGAGTCCCCAAGCCGCCCGATCGCAGCTCCGGCCCGGGCACAGAGGGCCAGGTGCAGGTTCATCAGCGGCGTTCCTTCGGGGTAGCGCAGGTGGCGGCCGTGGCGCACCCCCAGACCACCGCCCCCCGCCACGAGGGTGGGCAGGTCCCGGTGGGAGTGGGTGTTGCCGTCCGAGATGTTCGAGCCGTAGACGACCAGGGTGCGATCGAGCAGCCGCCCCTCCC
>JALWOP010000193.1 GCA_027083445.1 Planctomycetota bacterium
TCCATCTCTGCCGGATCGGCCGCCGGCTCGGAGGAGGGGGGCTGCTCCCCGAGGCCCAAGAGGGCTCCCGCCAGGTTGCCCCTGGCCAGGAGGGTCGAGGTGGTGATCCAGCCCCAGCCCCCCTCCCAGCCCTTGACCCCCGGCGGTTCGAAGAGCTGCTCTCCGAGCAGCCCCGCCGCTTGGACGAGGTGACGTGCGTCGGGTCGCAAACCGGCCCGGCGGCAGTGTCCCACCAGGAAATCGATGGGCGAGAGGATGCGCGCTTCGAGCACCTCGGGTCGGTAGAAAGCCGGGTCGGCAAAAAGCCGCTCGAGCAGGGGCGCGATGCGATAGTTGCGCCCGCGCAGGAAGTCCCCGTAATCCGCCCGTCGCGCCGGATCGGGGGGCGTCCCCTCCAGGTAGGTCAGGATACGCCCGGCGATGTAGTGCCCACAGGCGGGTTGGGCCAGCAGGGTGTCGACCAGGGAGTCGAGGTCATGGCGCTGGGTCACCCCGAGGATCGTCTTGACGCCGAAGTCGTGTTGCTTGCGCTCGAAGGTGAACTCTGCCCGTCCGTCGAGTCCGTAACCCGTCAGGGCACGGGCAGCTTCGATCACATCCTCTTCGGTGTAGTTGCCCTCCCCCAGGGAGAAGAGTTCCATCAGCTCGCGGGCCAGGTTCTCGACCGGGTGTGCGCGGATGTTGGAGGCGTTGTCGAGATAGCGCAGCATGGCCGGGTCCCGCAGCATGGCGCGCAGCAGCTCGCCGTAGTTCCCCAGGGCCTCTCGGCGAATGAGCTCGCTCTGGCGGATCAGGAGATAGCTCTCCTTGACCTTGGAGGCCTGGCTGGTGAAGAGCCCGTGCCAGAAGAGGGTCATGCGCTCCCGCAGGGGATCGACGTTCTCGAGGAGGCGTCCCATCCAGTGGTCCAGGTAGGCGGCACTCTGTTCGCGATCGCGTTTGCGCATGTCGGCCCGCCCGCGGCGCAGGGCGTCAGGTCCCATCTGGGCCAGGACCCGCTTGTCCACCGCCCAGGTGATCGGCTGGGCGGGGAAGGGATCGGGCTTGCGCGGGCGCAGGAGCCGCTGGACGGTCCGCTCCCACCCCTCGTCGAGGGCCCGCTCCACCCGATGGGAACTCGCCCCGAAACCGGCCCGGTTCAGGAGGTGCCGGGCGCTGCGCCGTTCCCAGGGAACCTCGGTGGAGGCCCCTCTCTTGGGACTTCGAGCTTCGGAGTGCATCGGGAGGGCAGTGGGTAAAACCCGCCCGGGGGGCGGGGGTTTCGAGGGTAGCCGAGTTGGCGCGCCGTAGGATGGCTGGCAGTGTAAGGGGCTCCCCCGGCCCCGCCGGCCGGCCCCCCTCCCCCCCCCCCCCCTCCCCCCCCCC
>JALWOP010000194.1 GCA_027083445.1 Planctomycetota bacterium
CTACGCCGGAGTCAGTCGAGCCGAGCTAGTCCAGCAGATGCGAGAGATGCTGGAACAATACGTCACCGATCGGCGCCGGCTGATCGAGATCGGGCCGATCGAGGAGGATCCTCCTGGGAGCCTCAAGTTTCAAGCGCCCTATCGCTCGATCGAGCGGGGGGAAGCGACCGCCGGCATCGTCCACTACGACGTCTCCACCGGCGCCACACGCCCCGAGGATATCTCTCCCTTCATCCGCAACACGATGAGGACCGGAGTACATCGCCAGCTCGTCCCCAAGGGCAGCGCAGCAGAGGAGCTGATCGATCTCATCTCTGGGGTGGCCTAGCCTGTGCCAGTACCCCTGCTCGTCTTCGATACCAACCTCCTCCTCGACTTCCTCTTTGAGCGCGACTCGATCCCGGCGCTGATCGTCGCTCTGGCAGAGCAAGACCGCGTTGATCTTCGAATCCCGGAGCTTGTGATCGCCGAGTTTCGGGGGACCGCCATGCGAACCACCAGAGACTTTCGACGAGATCTCAACAAGGTAGTCGAGCTCGCCAATCAAATCGGGCGCTGCGAGCCCCTGGGGAGCACAGCTCTCGAGCTGAAGGAACAGGCGTGGTCAGCCTCCGCGGTCCTCGATACGCTCACGGGTACCATCGACACGGCCATCCAGACCCTGCGCCGAGCCGCGACTATCGAGCCGCACACCGCTGCCGTTCACCTCGCCGGGGATCTGCGCTATGTCGGAGGCCACCCGCCGGACGATATCCGACAGGGGATCCAGGACTGCCGCATCTTTGAGGCCGTTCTTGCGATAGCAAGGGACGATCGAGGTACGGAGAGGCCGATGAAGGCCTTCCTGGCTCGTGATAGTGACTTCGATGTTCCCGAGCTACACGATGAGCTGAGAGCCCTGGACTTCACGATGCGAGATGATGTCGGCGCTGTCTATGGAGACTGTCGATAGGAGCCGCCGCCAGGCCGGAGGACCTGGGGGGCTGGATGCTCGGGGCGCGGCCCTGGCCCGCGCTCACCGGGGCCAGCTCCCCGGCTGCTCCCCGAGGCTCAGCGACAGCACCCCCCCGGCGGCGATCGCCTCGTGGCGGATCCAGCTCTGCTCCAGGGGCTCCCCGTCGAGGGTGGCGGACTGGATGTAGATCGCCGAGGGGCTCGGCCTGGGGGCCTCGATGACGAAGCTGCCTCCCCCCAGCTCCGGGTGGAGGGCGATCTCCACCCGCTCGAAGAGGGGGGTGCTGATCTCGTAGCGGCCGTCCCCGGGGGCCAGGGGGTAGAGGCCCATGGCCAGGAGGGCGTACCAGGAGCTGGTGGCGCCGGCGTCGTCGTTGCCGGGCAGGCCGTCGGGGCCACCAGCTCCTGGTA
>JALWOP010000195.1 GCA_027083445.1 Planctomycetota bacterium
GGACGTGACCGCCCTCGAGCGGGCGGAGGCCTTTCTCGCCGATCGGCAGTCCACGGAGAGCCTGGACGTGTTGGCCGGGGGCGTGGCCCACGACTTCAACAACCTCCTGACGGGGATCCTGGGCAACGCTGCCCTGGCCCGGGATGAGCTGCGCGAGGGGGACTCACCCGATGCGGTCCACCGCTCCCTCGACGCGGTCGAGCGGGCCGCCACCCGGGCAGCGGAGTTGACCGAGCAGCTCTTGGCCTATGCCGGTCGGCCGAAGGCGCGTGCCGTCCCCCTGCGCCTCGATCGGCTCGTCGAGGAGGTCTTGGAGCTGAGCGCGAGTTCCCACGGCCGTCACACTCGAATCGAGTACTCCTGTAGGGTCGAGGCTCCGGTCGTCCAGGGTGAGCCCACCCAGTTGCGACAGCTCGTCCTGAACCTCTTGACCAATGCCTGGGAGGCCCTCGCGGAGCGTCCCGGTCGTGTGTGGGTCTCGATCGACAGGAGCGGGGAGAGCTACCAGCTCACGGTCGCCGATGAGGGGGAGGGGCTGTCGGCCGAGGTGCGCCGGCGAATCTTCGAACCCTTCTTCACCACCAAGACGACGGGGCGCGGTCTGGGGCTGGCGGCGGCCCAGGGCATCGCCCAGGGGCACGGTGGAAGCCTCGAGTGCCAAAGTACCCCGGGGCGAGGGACCACCTTCACCCTGACCCTGCCGCGTCATGCTTCCTTGCCGAGACGCCCCCCCTTGCCCTCCCGGGCCGCCGCGGAGAGCCCTGCGGGCGAGCGGTCGTCGCTCCCCGGCCACGTACTCATCGCCGACGACCTGCGCGAACCCCGTAGCTTCATGCGCCGCGTGTTCGTGCGTGCGGGTTACCGGGTGACCGAGGCGAGGAGCGGTGGTCAGGCCCTGGATCTGGCGCGGGAGCTCGCCGGTGAGCTCGACCTTTTGCTCTTCGACGTTCGCATGCCGGACATGTGGGGGGACGAGGTGCTTCTCGCCCTTTGGGAGGAGGGCATCAACCTCCCCGCGGTCTTGACCAGCGGTTTCGGGCAGGGGGAGATCGATGCCGCGGTGCGTGAACGGGTGCCCTTTCTGAAAAAGCCCTTTCGGCCGGAGGAGCTGCTCGCGCTGGCGGAGATGATCCTCGAGGAGCGCGTACCCAACGCCTCTTCGGGAGGAGCGCGCTCCTCCAGCGAGTGAGTTCCGCGGATCGAGTGACGCGGATCGAGACGGATGCTTCAACCTGGGGCGGATGTCGTCGATTCCGGGGAGGAATCCCTTGGATCGCTCCATTCGGGGGGGAGCGGGGACCGAAGCAGGGGGGGACGCCTCCCCCCGTCCGCTTGGTCCCCCGTCCACCTGGTCCACCCTCCCCG
>JALWOP010000196.1 GCA_027083445.1 Planctomycetota bacterium
GGGGCGGCGGGATTCCTGGGGACGCTCCCTTTCGGTCGCGCGTCTGGCCGGCCGCTACTTGCCTTTTGGCCCGTTCCTGGCCCTGGGGATTGGAATCGTGCTCCTGCATTGGGAGGATGTGGCGGTGCTCCTGCCGCGATAGCTGCGTCGGGGACCGGGGGGGACCCGGTGGCGTGGTGCTCCGGCGGAGCGAGAACCCAAGGGGAACACCGTGAAGATGACCTCCGTGAAGATGACTCTGGGAGAGGGCCTTGGGGCGGCAGCGCTGCTCCTGCTCCTTGCGCCCGGGCTGGTTGGCTGCGCCTCCAACCAGGCGCTCCGGGCCTCCCTCAATGAGCGTGATGCTGACATCGCCGAACTCTCGGCCGAGAACGCCCGGTTGACCGAAGAGCTGGCCCGCGCTCGCAACGAGCGTGACGGCCTGCATTCCGCGCTGGCGGAAGCCTCGGCTCGGCTTGCCAAGCAGAGCGCAGCCATTCCCGCCCAGTCCGGCTCGGCCCAGCCGCAAACCAGGCTCCAGTATGACGACCTGAAGGCCGCCGGTATCGGGGCTGCACGCAGGGGAGACAGCATCGTCTTCACGGTGCCTTCCGCGGTGACCTTTGCTTCCGGACATGCGGACCTGACCGACAAGGGCCGCAAGGCTCTCAGGGCCCTTGCGGCCCGGCTCAAGGATGACTTCCCCGCCGACTCCATCATTCATGTCGAGGGGCACACCGACTCCGATCCCATCCGCCGATCCGGGTTCAAGACCAATCGTGACCTCTCTTGGGCCCGGGCCCGGGCCGTGCACGAGTTCCTGGTCCAGGAGTGCAGGATCCCCGACAAGCGCTTCGTCGTCGTGGGGCATGGTCCCCATCGACCGGTCGTGGCGAACGACACCCCCGAGCACAAGGCGCAGAACCGTCGCGTGGAGATCCTGGTCCGAGCGCCTGAATGAGCTTCGGGCCGGATCGATAGGCCGGATGTCGGGGGCGCCCGCATCCCGAGAGTAGGGCCTGGCGCGGCAGCGGCGAGAGTGGTTCTTGCCGCTGCCGCTCGTCGTTCGAGAGGCCGAATCGGGGCGGCTGCCCGGGCTCTTCGTCCGGCGGCGGCCCGGGGTGGGGTGGCCGTGGTGCGAGGCTGACGGCAGGCGGGCTGGGGAGTAGGATGTGCGCCCCAAAGACCCCCAGCCGATCACCTCCACCATGACCGAGATCTCCGCGATTCGCAATATCGCCCTCGTTGGTCACCCCGCTTCGGGGAAGACCGCCCTGTTCGATTCGGTAGCCCACAAGATCGGTGCTTCGGATCGCAAGGGATCCACCGCCGACAAGACGTCGATTGGGGATACCGAGCCGGAGGAGCAGGATCGCCAGCACACCCTGCAGTTGCACGCCGTTCAGAAGGACTGGGAAGGTCGTCACTGGACCTTCCTGGATACTCCGGGCTATCCCGAGTTTCAGGCCGAAGTGGACTCCGCCATGTTCGGAGCCGACTTCGTCGTCGGTGTGGTGAGCTGTGCCAGTGGAGTGACCTTCAACCTGCGGACCAAGATGAGGGCCGCCAAGAATCTCGGGCGGGGCCGCGCCATCGTCATCACCCACCTGGATGGGGACAACGCCGATTTCGAGGCCACCCTGGCGGCCATCCGCGAGGGAGTGGGGTCCGAATGCGTGCCGGTCCTGCTCCCCAATGGGAATGGGAGTGACTTCACCGCGGTCGAGCGCACGGTGCTGGAGGTCGAGAGTCCCTGGTGCCAGGCCCTCAAGGACCAGGTCATGGACGGTTGCGAGGATGAGGAGCTCCTGATGGAGTACCTCGAAAGCCAGGAGCTCTCCGAAGAACAACTCGACGAGCACATGCCCTCCGCGATCAGCAAGGGCAACTTGGTTCCCGTTCTGGTCTGCAACCCCGTGACCGACTTGGGGGTGGACAGCGTCCTCGAGTACTTCAAGCGCTTCGCCCCCAGTCCCAAGGAGATCCCCACCAAGGATCTCGACGGTCAACCGATTGAACCGGATCCCGAGGGGCCGCTGACTGGGACCGTATTCAATGTCGTCACCGACCCGCACGTCGGCAAGATCTGTTTGATCCGGGTTCACCGCGGCACGCTGCACGCCTCGGATTCGGTCGCGGCGTCGGGCGGAAAGGGCGAGAAACTGGGAGGCCTGTTCCATCTGGTTGGGAAGCGCCGCGATACGATCGAGAGTGTCGGGCCGGGAGAAATCGCTGCCTTCTCCAAGGTCGACAAGCTGAAAGTCTGGGAAGCCTTCTCGGTTCCGGGGACGGAGCCGGTTGCAGTCCCGACTCCTCCAGTGCCTCAGACTGCTGTTGCGATGGCGGTCTTCCCAAAGTCACGGGCAGACGAGCAGAAGCTCGGCGAGGCCCTCGCGAAGCTGCAGGCCGAAGACCCGAGCTTCGTCATCGAGCACACCACCGACACCCACGAGGTCGTGGCGCACGGCATGAGCGATCTGCACCTCCAGTTGATGTTCACGCGCATGAAGCGGCGCTTCAACGTCGAGGTGGAGACGCAACTGCCCAAGATTGCCTATCGTCAGACGATCACCAAGCCGGCCGAGGGGCACCATCGCCACAAGAAGCAAACCGGAGGTCGGGGCCAGTTCGGGGAGTGCTTCATGCGCCTGAAGCCCGGTTCGGGCCAGGGGGAGCCGGTCGTTTTCCACGACAAAATCGTCGGAGGGGCGATTCCCCGCAACCTGATTCCGGCCGTCGAAAAGGGGCTACGCGAGATCTGTTCCGAGGGCATCCTGGTCGAGGGGGAGGTTGTCGACGTTGAGGTGGAACTCTACGACGGCAAGTTCCACGCCGTGGACTCCGACGAGGGCTCCTTCAAGAAGGCCGGTGCACGGGCCTTCCGAGACGGCTTCGAGAAGGCCGGACCGGTTCTCCTCGAACCGGTGATGAAGGTCGTCATCCGTGTTCCGACCGATGATGCGGGAGCGATCTTCTCGGACATCACCAGCCACCGCCGGGGGCACGTCCTGGACCAGACGACCGAGGAGGGCGGAGCCATCACGGTGATCACCACCGAAGTTCCCCTGGGCATGATGCAGACCTATCACCGCGATCTGAAGAGCCAGACCGCCGGTGAGGGCACCTACACGATGGAGTTCTCGAAGTTCGCTCCCATGCCCGCCGCGGAACAGCAAAAGGTGCTGGCCGCCGTGGGCAAGAAGCACGAAGAAGAGGACTGAGCACTGGGGAGGCCCGCGGGAGCGCCGGTGCGGAGCGCCGGCTGAGTCCGCTCAGGGAACCCGGAGGCTGCCCGCCTCCGGGTTCTCCCGTAATGCGGGCCGTTCGCACGTCAGTGCCTCCCCCCCCCCTTCACCTCGCCCAGCCAGGGGATGCCACCTCGGGCACGACCCGACCCTTCGAGGCCGAAAGGCCACCGGTGCCTAGACGGAATCGGGGGGGGGCGGCGTGGACTCCTCTTCCGAGCGGGTGGGAATTCCTTTCCTGGTGTGCCTGCGGGATGGTGCAAACGGGAGCCTGTCTCCAGTTCGATCCCACAGCCTTCCGATGGGGACGCTAGCCCCTCCCCGGCCCAGCCGGGGTCTCTCTAGGAGTCCTCATGATCACGATGGAAGAACTCCTGGCGCTGATGGTGCGCCAGGGCGGGTCCGACCTGCACATCTCGGTGGGTAGTCCCCCTCGTATCCGGGTCGACGGTGTTCTGCTACCCGTGGAGCATCCACCGCTCGATGGTGAGGACACGCGTCGCCTGGCGACGAGCATCCTCACCAGTGATCAGATCGCACGTCTCGATCGAGACCTCGACTTGGACTGCTCCTTCGGTCTCGAAGGCCATGGCCGCTTCCGGGTCAATGTCTTCTACCAGCAGGGGGCAGCGGCTTGCGTCTTGCGGGCGATTCCCAGCGCCATCCCAAACTTCGAGATGCTGGGCATGCCGGTCGACGTGTGTCAGCGGCTGTGTTCTCTACACTCAGGTTTGGTGCTGGTGACGGGTGCGACCGGCTCCGGCAAGTCGACCTCGCTGGCGGCGATGATCGACTACATCAACCGGAACCGGCAGGCGCACATCGTCACGATCGAGGATCCCGTCGAGTTCACGCACGTTCACAAGAACTGCATGGTTACCCAGCGTGAAGTCGGCGGGGATACCAAGTCGTTTCACAATGCCCTGCGTTCGGTCCTGCGGCAGGACCCGGACATCGTTCTGGTGGGCGAGCTCCGCGACCATGAAACCATCGAAGCGGCTCTGACTCTGGCAGAGACCGGACACCTCACTTTCGGGACGCTCCACACCTCGGATGCGGTGCAGTCGGTCAACCGGATCATCGACGTCTTCCCGCCCCACCAGCAGTCCCAGGTGCGCACGATGCTCTCCTTCACCCTGGAGGGTGTCTTCAGCCAGAAGCTCTTACCCGCGGCAAACGAACGCGGGCGCAAGCTGGCTGCGGAGATCCTCGTGGCGACGCCTGGGATTCGAGCACTGATCCGTGACGGCAAGGCGCACCAGATCTACTCCCAGATTCAGACTGGAGGCCGCCTGGGCATGCGCACCATGACCCAGTCCCTGGCCGAGTTGGTCGACTCAGGTCAGGTCCGCATGCAGGACGCCGAGGCGGTCCTCTCGGATGCCGGCGAGCTACGCGCAGCGGTGAGGGCGGCCTGATGGTGCGAGTGTCGCGGCAGATCAAGCGCCTCCTTTCCGAGGAGGGACTGATCACCGATGAGCAGTGGGCCAGCGCCTGTGAGGGGGAGGATGACCCCGTCCAGAACCTGCTCTCGGCGGGGATTCTGGATGAGGGATCCGTGATGGAAGTCCTGGGGCGGGCTTCGGGGATCCCTCCCGTCAACCTGCAGTCCACCGAGGCGGACACCCCAGCCGTCGAGGCGGTAGGTGAGGATGTCTGCCGTGCGAAGACGGTCCTACCCATCTCGAAGAACGGAGATGTGCTAACCGTTGCGGTCGCCGATCCCTTCGACGTAATCCTCTTCGACGATTTGAAGAGGCTGACCGGCTGTCACGTTCGGCCGGTATTGGCCCTGCGAGGCTCACTTACGCACGCGATCGATTCGCTCTTCGACAACGGCGCGCGGCAGGTCGCGGACATGATGGACGAGGTCCATGCCGACGATGTCCACGTGGAGGAGGCGCGCGACGACATCGGCGATGTCGAGAATGCGGCGGCGGGTGGCGATGAAGCGCCGGCTGTCAAGTTGGCGAACCTGATCCTTCTACGTGCGCTGCGGGAGAAGGCGAGTGACATCCACATCGAGCCCGGGGAGAAGCGCGTCGTCGTCCGTCTGCGGATCGACGGTCGCATGAAGGAGATCATGAGTCCCCCCAAGGGGATTCTGCCAGCTCTTACCTCACGCCTGAAGATCCTTGCCAAGTTGGACATCGCCGAGCGTTATGTCCCCCAGGACGGGAAGTTCCAGATTCGCTTCGAAGGGCGCACGATCGACTTCCGACTCTCCGTACTTCCCGTAGTGGGGGGCGAGAAGTCGGTGATTCGGATCCTCGATACCGGCTCGATGGCCCTCAAGCTCGACGGCATGGGCTATGAGGAGAAGGCTCTGGGCGACATCATGGAGGCGATCCGTTCGCCCTACGGCATGCTGCTCGTGACGGGGCCCACCGGGTCCGGTAAGTCGACCACGCTCTACAGCTGTGTTCAGGCGGTAGCCAGCCCCGAGGTCAACGTGACCACGGTCGAGGATCCTGTCGAATACCGCATGGACGGGATCAATCAGGTTCCCGTCAACCCGAAGCGCGGGATGACCTTTGCCGGGGCCCTGCGCTCCATCTTGCGTCAGGACCCCGACATCGTTCTCGTCGGTGAGATTCGGGACAAGGAGACCGCGGACATCGCGGTCAAGGCTGCTCTGACCGGGCACCTGGTGCTCTCCACTCTGCACACCAACGACGCCGCCAGCACGATCACCCGTTTGCTCGACATGGGGATCGATCCCTTCATGGTTTCGAGCTCTGTGCTGTGCATCTGCGCCCAGCGGCTAGGCCGGCGTCTCTGCAAGCATTGCCGGGTTCCCGTCGAGGATCCGCCCATAGAGCAGTTGCTGGCGCTCGGCTTCGAAGAGGGGGACTTCGGCCCCGAGACGACCCTGTTCACCGCGAACCAAGAGGGCTGCCGCCAATGCAGCCGCGGGTATCGCGGGCGCTTCGCCATCGTCGAGACCATGCCCATGTCCGCGCGTCTGCGACGCATGGTGGTCGATGGCCGCTCGAGCGACGACCTCAAAGAGCAGGCCCTCGAGGAGGGCATGCTGACCCTCCGACGTGTCGGATTATTGAATGCCCTCCGCGGCGTGACCTCAGTCGAAGAGGTGCTCCGCGTCACCCTGAGCCACTAGCCGAAGTACCGTGAATCAGTTCAAGTATGCAGCCAAGGGTCCCACCGGTCAGACCGTCGAAGGGTTGATCCAAGCGACGACCAAGGCTGAGGCCGTGGCCGAACTGCGGCGCCAGAATCTGGTCGTCATGCGTCTGGATGAGGCGGGGGGAAAGCGCAGGGGTTTGGGGGAGATCCGCTTCGGCAAGGTCAAGATCAAGGCCAAGAAGGGCGAACTCGTCATCTTTACCCGGCAGTTGGCCACCATGGTGGGCGCGGGGCTTTCGCTGCTCGAGTCCCTGGAGGTGCTCTGCCACCAGGCCGAGTCACCGGGCATGAAGCAGTGTTGTGAGAACCTGGTCAACTCCGTGCGGGGTGGCTCGGATCTCTCGACAGCGATGGAAGCCTGTCCCCTGATCTTCAACCACCTCTACATCAGCATGGTGAAGGCGGGGGAGATCTCGGGTCAGATGGACATCATCCTCAACCGGTTGGCCGACTATGAAGAGTCCGCCGATGAGCTCACGCGCGAGATCAAGTCGGCGATGACCTACCCGGTCATCTCGATGGTTCTGGTGCTGGGCATCACCGCGTTTCTGATGATCGGAGTCGTGCCGACCTTCAAGAACGTCTTCGATTCCCTGGATGCAGACCTACCGGCCATCACTCAGTTCACCCTGAGCTGTTCGGACTTCATGCGGGCCAACGTCGGGTTCATCGCGGCCGGCATGGTCGGGGCCTTCTTGGCCCTGCGCATCTTCAAGAAGACCCCCAGGGGGCACCTCCTGTGGGATCGGACCATGCTGCGCCTGCCGGTCTTCGGGGCACTGTTCACGAAGGTCTGTCTGGCGCGCTTCAGTCGTACCTTTGCCACCCTCATCCGCTCCGGCGTTCCGATCATGTCGACCCTGGGGATCGTCGCGGAGACTTCCGGTAACGAGGTGGTGCGGCGCGTCGTTTCCTCCTCCCGCGACTGCGTTCGGGACGGCAATCTGCTCTCCGAGCCCCTCAGTCAGGAGAAGGTTTTTCCACCCATGGTCGTACGCATGATCGCGATTGGGGAGCGCACCGGTTCTCTCGAGACGCTCCTGGAGAAGATCGCGGAGTTCTACGACAGCCAGGTCAAGGCTCAGGTAAAAGCTCTCACCAGTCTGATCGAGCCGCTCCTGATCGGCTTCATGGGGATCATCGTGGGGGGGGTCGTCCTCTCGATCTTCGCCCCGATCCTGGACATGGTCGGGAAGCTGTCCGGCGGACAATAGCACGCTGCGAATCGCTGCGCGCCGTATCCCGGTTCGGGATGCGGCGCGCAATTCTTTCCGGTTCGCTGCCTGTTTGCAGAAAGGTTCTCCTGGCCTCAAGCCCGCCCACAGAGCTGCCCGATAGCTGGGTGGGAGATCAGCGAGTGACCCCCGGTCACAGCGGTCTGCCGGGCCCGTCGTGGGCCAGTTCGAAGACGTCCGAGTCCATCGCCCTGGTGACGGGCAGTACAAGCGCGGGCGCGCCCGAGTGGCGGCGCTCCAAGGAAAAAAAGGAATGAAGATTCGCACCCAACGAAACTCTGGTTTCACGCTCATCGAGCTGATGATCGTGGTCGCGATTATCGCCATCATCGCGGCGGTCGCTATCCCGAAGCTCATGAGTGCTCGCATCGCGGCCAACGAGAACGCCGCCATCGCCACGCTGCGCTCGATCGCGGCGGCTCAACAGCAGTTCCAGTCATCGGTGGCCATCGACACCGATGCCGACGGAGGTGGAGAGTACGGCTTCTTCGGTGAGCTGGCCGGCTCGGATGCCATGCGCGTCTATGATTCCGCCACGGGGCTGCCGGCTCTCGGCGCCGCTCCCGACGATCTGCTCGACCCCCCCTATCTGGCCACGGCCTTCGGTAACGTCGTTCCCGATGGTAATGGCGAGGGGATCGTCGAGCGTCAAGGCTACTACTTCAAGATCTATCTGCCCGGCCCGACCGCCGGTGGTGTGACCCCCGGTCTCGCCGAAGACGGCGGCGGTGGTGCCGCCGCGGCCGACATGGGCGCTGCCTGGGGTAGCGGCAACGCCGAGATCTACTGGTGCGCCTACGCTTGGCCGGTCACGGCTGAGAAGACGGGCAACCGCGTCTTCATGATCAACCAGGAAGGCGACATCATCCAGTTCGACAACCGGGACGGTAGCTACGACGGAACCGCCAACGTGCCGACCTTCGGTGCGGCCTACTCGGACGCCACCGCCAACAGCATGGATGAAGACCAGGGCCTCTCCATCATGGGCTTCACTTCCAACGACGGCAACGTGTGGACGCAGGTCGGCAACTGATCGCCGCCAGAATCCACTCGCCGAAGGGCGTCCCCCGAGAGGGGGGCGCCCTTCGGGCATTCTCGGAGGATCAGCTCGTGAGGCCGAACAGCCGCGCGGCATTGGCGCTGGTTTGCTCGGCCAGTTCCTCACGGCTGACTCCGCGAACCTTGGCTACGCAGTCGAGGACCGCGGCAACCCGTGCGGGCTCGTTCCGCTGCCCGCGGAATCCCTGGGGGGCGAGGAAGGGAGAGTCGGTCTCGATCAGGATGCGGTCGGCAGGCACGGCCGCTGCGGCTGCTCGGTTTTCTTCGTTGCGGGGGAAGGTCACGACCCCCGAGAAGGAGATGTAGAACCCGCGCTCGAGGTAAGCGTCGAGTTGCCCGGTGCCCATGGTGTAGCAGTGCATCACCCCGCGTACGCCGCCCACCGCGCCGAGGGCGGCGCTCGTCGCTTCGTGTGCTTCGCGGCAGTGCACGATGACAGGCTTGTCGAGCTCGCGTGCCAATTCCAGGTGCCAGTGGAAAGAGCGCTCCTGGGCGGCGCGGGGAGCGTACTCCTTGAAGAGGTCGAGTCCGGTTTCTCCGACGGCGACACAGTCGGGCCGGCGGCAGAGAGCTTCGATCTCGGCGAGGGTCTGCGGGTCCGCGGCGGTGGCGTCGTGGGGATGGATGCCGGCGGTGGGGAAGAGGCCCGGTTCTCCGGCGCACAGCTCGAACGCGGCACGGGAACTCTCCAGGTCGGTGCCGACGATCAGCATGCGTTGGACCCCCGCGTCGCGGGCGCGCGCAAGGACCTCGTCGCGATCCTCCGCGTAACTCTCCCAGAAGAGGTGGGCGTGGGTATCGGTGATCACCGGCTACCCTCGCCGGGGAGGCTCGCGGCGGGATCCTCTTCGCCGGTGCCGCAGTTGGCCGCGATCAGGTCGGCAAGGAACTTCTTGAAGTTGATCGAGACTTCCTTGTCGTAGACGCTCTGGAAGAGTGCGCAGGCCTCCTCCCGGGGGTAGCCGGCGGCGATCGACTGGGCAGCCTTGATGCGCAGCACTCCGTCGCCGGTCGATTCGATCAGGCAGGTCTCCATGGCTCTTCGTGCGAGGGGGTTGGAGGGGTGCAGGCCGAGTTCCTCCACGGCCATGTAGCGGGCGTAGGGTTCCATCCACAGGTTGGTGGCGACATCGGCGCACATCTCCACCGGTGAACGACCACTCTTCTCACAGGCGGCCAGCCATCCCCGCAGGAGGAACTCGTCGGGGGGCATCGTGCGCGTCGGCCGCCCCCGGCGGGTCAGGAACGGCTCGGCGTGCTCGAAGAAGCCCTCTGGATCGATGGCGCCCAGGAGCTGGCACGCCTCCGAACGATCCTCGATGCGATAGCCGTAGTTCCAGGTGAGCTCATGGAAGAGCGGAGCAGCACTCTTGGGGGCGGCGCTGGCCCCGATCATCAGGAGGGCGCGGCGCGCGTCGTAGAAGTCGGTCGCATCTCCGCAGAAAGCGTGCAGGGCAGCATTGCCCACATCTTCATCGGCGGCCATCAGAGCCTTGCGCATGGCCGTGGTACGGTGGAACCACTCGTCATGGATGTCACTGGTGGCATCCAAGGGGGGCTGCACCATCGCCTCGAGGAATTCGCGTAGTTTGCGCCTCGCCCTGGGAGAGACCGGGGCGTCGACCGGGATGTGGGTGACGGGATCGACTCGCGTGCCGTCGGGACGTACGAGCGCGCGCCCCTTGTGGGGGGTCAGGCTCGCGGAGGTGGAGGCCGAGGCCCCGGCGAGATCCGCAGTGGGGTTGCCCGCGGCCTGCGGATGGTCCTGGGCCGATCCGGCGCCGCCGCCACAGCCCGCGAGCAACCCCCATCCCACCAGGGTCCCACACCCCGCCAGGGTCAACGAGGCGAGGGCCTGCCTAGCCGCACGTCCTTTGAGCGGTCGAGAGGGAGGTAGAGGGCACTCTTCGTGCCCCAGGGAGGGAGGAGAGAGGGTCATGGTCGTTGCTGCCGGGGACTACCGTAGGGCCTCGACTCGGTGGGTCAGGCCCCGATCCAGAGGTCACCCTATCCGCGGGAAACCTACAGGGTACCGCCGGATAGGGATGGGGAGGGCTGTCCCCCTTCGAGCCGAAGGTTTCCCGCTCCCGAACTTGCTATGCTGGCCCTCGGGGTCGGACTCTCCAGCCCCGATTCGAAACTCCTTGGCAAGCACGCCCCCGATGGTGATAGTGGGGGCCCTTTCCGCCCCCCCACGGCGGGTATCCCCCGTCGACGACTCCCCATCAACCCCGTCATCGGCGGGCCCCCAGCCGGCAGCAGTCCGCCCGGCTCAGGGTGCCCGCGCCCATCGATATCCATGCGTATCCACAGGAAACTGGTCCACGGGAAACTGGCCTCGGCCATCTTGGCTTCGGCTTCCTTGGCCCTGCTCTTCGCTCTGCCTGCCTGCTCCACCAACGGCCAAGGAGCTGGCTCCGGAGGAGCGGGCGGCGGTGACATGTACGTCGTCTCCTGCTCGCTCGGGTGCACCAACGGGCTCGGCGGGGATCAGGTGTTCTGCTCGATCGTCAACACCTTCCAGAACCAGGAACTCTCGATCCTCTTCTCGGAGCCGATCGATCTGTTCAGCGTGAACACCAGCTCGTTCCGCGTGGTCAATGTCGCGAACGGCACTTCGCCCTCCGGCCAGTTCTTCCTCGACCCCCTCGATCCTCGGCGGCTGATCTTCCGGCCCTCCCTCTCGTTCGACCAGAACGGCAATCCGATCTTCGGGTTCGAGGAGAACACCAGCTATCAGATCACTCTCCCCGGTACCAGCCAGGGGGACAGCCCGCCCTATATCCAGTCCCAGGGGGGCAAACCCAACCTGAGCCGGATGGAGTGCACCATCCTGACCTCCGAGGGGATCATCGACCCCGTCCCCGGCGCTCCGTCGGCCGAGGTGCGCGTGACGGTGGTGACCTCCTACGACGCGAACGGCAACCCCAACGGCTTCCAGAACGACGTTCTGGCTCCCAAGGATCCCGAGCTGACCAACGTCTTCCGCAGTACCCAGATCGAGATGCGGTTCAATGACATCATGAATGTCGCCACGCTGGTCAACCCCAGCACGGGAGAGGCGCCTTTCATCCAGATCGAGATCGACGACGACGGCTCCCTGGCCACCCTGAGTGACCGCACCGAGGTCGACGGGATTTACACCTTCTCGGTCGATCAGGAGCGCCTCGAGACCTTCTTGACCTTTACCGGGAACCTGCCCTTCCCCTCCGCCGGGTCCGGTGCCCCCCTCAGTCCGCGGCGAATCGCCGTCACGATCCCGACCTCCGTGCAGGACCTCGTCTCCAACCCGGTCTTGCCCGATGCCGGCGGCGGGACCACCGGCATGGTGCCTGAACTCTCTCAGTTCAGCGAGACGGTCCTGCCCGACGACGACGGCGAGAACTTTACCGACAGTAGCAACGAGGACGTGGCCCGTAGCGGAGCCACCTGGGGCGGCGGGCGCCTGGCGCCGGGGATCACCGGGGGGGCGGGCCAACTCGGCGACCTGATCGTTCCCACGGGGACCTCGGTCGTGATCAACACCGACAGCCAGGATTTCCCCCTGGGGCAGAACGAGGGCTTCCTCCTGCCCCACGTCGCCAACAACATCCTGGGCAACCCCGATCCCACGGGTGGCGGGGATCCCGGCCTCGTGGATGATGCAGCGGACTTCCCCAGTTCCGTCACCATCACCGACGGTGGCTTCCAGTTCACTGTCGTCGAGGTGGAACCGGGCGGCAGCCTCCGTTTCGAAGGCAGCAACCCGGCGCGACTTTGGTCCCGAGGGGTCTCCACGGTCCATGCGGGAGGCTTGATCGACATGGTGGGGGTCACCCCCGCGCCGATCGACTCCCAGGCGGTCATCAATCCGGACCAGGAGATTCCCCTGGCGATCAACGCGGCCAACGGTGCGGCCGGGGGCTATGGGGCCGATCGCATGGACATGACGGGCAACGACGACATGTTGCTGCTCGGCGAGGCCGAATCCGACGCCATTCAGAACCCCGGCGCCAACACCAACGGGCGCAAGGGCAAGGGGGTCGGCAGCTCCGCCAAGGGTGGTGGACCGGGGGGGACTCGCTTCCCCACGCGCTACCCCACCGTGGGCATCGAGACCGATCCGGCCCTCAACAACGGCCACGGTGTCACCTTCAACATCTCCAACGCGGGTGACTTCGGTATCAGCGATACCCAGTGCCGCGCGCTGATCGTCGGCCAGGCCGGGGGTGGAGGTGCCTACGCTACCGACGGAGGTGTGGGCCATGCTGAGTCGACCAACAACACCGCGCAGTTCCCAAGCGGGGATGCCAACACCCCCCCGGATACCCCGGGTGGAGACTCGAGCGAGATCGGCCTGGCTCCGCCGGACGAGAACAACACCGGCTACTTCATTCGCCAACTGCGTTGGAAGCTCGGCCATCTGCGCGGAGGCTCGGGCGGCGGCGGGGGAAGTAACCACCCCTACGGCACCCGCGCGAGTGGCTATGACGGCTCGGCGACGACCGATTGCATCGGGCCCGGCTCCCTCTTCCGGGCTTGGCACGATCACTCCGGAGCCCAGGGGGGCTATGGGGGAGGTGCGCTGCACTACGTCTCCGGCAAGAAGCTCGTCATCAACGGCACGATCGACCTGCGGGGCGGCAACGGCGGCTCGCCGCGGGGAGAGACCGTCCCCGATCCGCCCCTCGTGCACGATTTCGGCCACTACGCCATGCCCGGGGGGGGTGGATCCGGCGGTTCCCTACGCCTGCGCAGTCTGGTGATCGAGATTGCCGACGTCGCCGGCCGCATCGACCTGCGCGGGGGAAGTGGAGGCACGGGCTTCGTGCTTCAGACCCGGGGTGGCGACGGCGGCACCGGACTCCTGCGCATCGAAGACAACGCCGGCCTGGTCGATCGGGCATTGATCGCCGACGACGTGGCTCCCTTCGAACCCTCCGACAACTCGCTGGGATGGATCAGCGTCGCCCCGGGACATCTGAACGGCATTCCCCGTGAGCGGCCCGACTCCATGAGTGGTTCGACCTCCTGCTGGATGCGTCCCAGCGGCAACTTCTTCGGCCTGACCTTCATCGACGACCAGGACGACGAGGACACCGGGGATCCCGCCCTGATGGGTTGGAACATGACCGTGATCTGGGACGACGGTAATGGCGAACAACAGATCCCCTTCCGGGGAGCGAACAGCCTCTTCATGACCTCGTTCGAGAACCAGTTCGGCAAGCTGCTCGGCTACGACCTGGATGTGGGCGAGAGCGCCGCTCCCGTGGTCGTGCGCTTCCAGGGGGCTCGCATCAGCGGCAACCCGGACCTGTGCGACTTCGACCTGAACGACCCGAACAACGGTCTGGTCGAGGACTCACTCACGCCCTGGGTGGACCACCCCGCCCTGCTCAATACCTTCGATCCGATCCCCAATGCGGTGCGTTTCTCGGTGGTCTTCGACGGCACCTTCGACTCCGACAACAACGACACGCCTGGCGATGTCCTGAGCAAGATCAAGGGAGTCACCGGGCTCTGGATTCGGGTGCTCCCGGATTGATCTGCCCGAGTGGCGTGGGGCCGGAAAGGAGAGTCTTCCGCAGCTTTCCGCCCCGGTGATGGTCTACGAGGAGCCCTCTCCCCAGGGGGCTCCTCGTTTGCTCTCCAAGACTCCCACGGCCGTGCACATCCTTCGCGCCCGCTTCCTCCTGATCGATCCCGAGCACCTCGCGGAGAATGCCGGCGTGGTGGTGGAGGGGGGGCGCATCCAGCGCATCCTGATCGGGGGCGCGGCTCTCCGTCGGGCCCAGGCCGACCCGAGGCGGCCCACCGAGATCGACCTCGGGGAGGCCGTCTTGACCCCGGCCCTCATCGATGCCCACGCCCACCTGGACCTCACCGCCCTGGGAGGACGGCTCAGCGGCGAGAAGGGCTTTGGGGCTTGGGTCACGGCCCTGCTCGAGGCCCGTTCAGGCTGCACCCGCGAGCAACTGGCACGGGGCGTGCGGGAGGGAGCCCGACGGCTCCTGGCCACGGGCACGGCGGTGGTGGGGGACATCGATGCCTGCCGCGTCAGTCCAGAGGTGTTGGCGAGGCACCCCCTGGAGGCCGTCGTCTACCGCGAAGCCCTCGATGTCGGGGAGGCGCAGCGCCGCCGCAGCCTGCTCGCGGAGCTCGGGCAACCCCTCGGCGAGGGGGTGCGCGAGGGGCTCTCACCCCATGCTCCCTTCACGGTCGGCCCCGAACTCTTCGGTGCCCTGGGGCGGATTGCGCGGGATCGCAACCTGCCGGTCGCGATCCACTGGTCGGAGACCGAGGAAGAGGTGCGCTGGCTCACCCGTGGCGAGGGACCCCTGGCCGCTCTCCTCGGTGATTCTCCCGGTCGAGGAGGGCTGGAGTTGATCGAGGAGGCCGGGCTCCTGGGACCCGGGACGGCCCTCATTCACGGCAACCATCCCACGCCGAATGAGATCGAACGTGTGGCCCAGGCGGGGGCGACCCTGGTGCACTGTCCCGGAACCCACCACTTCTTCGGCCGCAGCCCGGCCCCCCTCGAGCGCTATCGTGCTGCGGGGGTCTCCCTCGCCCTGGGGACGGATTCCCTGGCGAGCAACACGGATCTCGACATGCGCAGGGAGATGGCGCTCCTGCGGAGAGCCCACCCCGGATTCTCCCCCGAGGAGGTCTGGACCATGGCCACGGTGGCCGGAGCGAGGGCCCTGGGGAGGGGGGAGGGGATTCTCCGTGAGGGACAATGGGCGGATCTGGCGGCCTTTGCCACCTCCGGGCGGGACCGGAGGGCCATCTTGGAGGAGTTGACCGCGGGCAGCCCCCAGGTGCTCGGCACCTGGCCGGCAGGGGGGGGTGCATGAGGGGCCTCGCCGCCTACAATGGTCCTCCTCCCTCGGTCTTCGGATCGACATACTCGGTCCGCGCGGGAAGAAAGGAACCCGCGTGAGAGTCGCGATCATCTCGGACCTGCACTCCAACCGCGAGGCCCTCGAAGCGGTCTTCGCCCATACCCGGGAGTTGGGGGTTTCCCGGCTGCTCTGTCTGGGCGACATCGTCGGCTACGGGCCCGATCCGGAGTATTGCGTCGACCTCGTGCGGGGACACGCCGAGGTCACGTTGATGGGGAATCACGATGAGGCCCTGTTCCACGACGCCTGCGACTTCAACCCCCATGCCCGTGGAGCCATCGAGTACACGCGCGAGCGCATGCGTCCCCGGTGGTACAGCTCCTCGGAGCGCAAGGCGCGCTGGAAGTGGCTGCGCGAGCTGCCTCTCATGCACCATGAGGGCCGCTTCAACTTCGTCCACGGCTCTCCCCGGGACCCCGTACGCGAGTACGTCCTCTCCACGGATGGCTTTCTGAACCCGGGCAAGCTGCGGGCGATCTTCGACTCCTTCGAGGGGATTGCGGTCGGCGGTCATACCCACCACCCCGGTATGCATACCGAGGACATGCGCTTCCAGGGGCTCGAAGGGCGCGGTGAGTTCAGCCTGCCCCTGCCCAAGGGCAAGGCTTTCATCAACGTCGGCTCCGTGGGCCAACCGAGGGATGGGGACAATCGAGCCTCTTACGCCGTGCTCGAGGAGGACCGAGTCACCTGGTACCGCGTGCCCTATGACTTTCGGACGACGATGGACAAGATCCTGGCCACGGGGACCTTGTCCGAGATTCTGGCCAGGCGACTCCAACTCGGCAAATGAATCGGCCGCGGCCTGCGGCGCGGTGGATCAGCCACCGAAAACGCCGCGGATGACATGGCCCAGGATCTCGGGGTTCTTGCGCAGGCGACGCTGGGAGTAACTGCGCCACTCGGGGCCATAGGGGACGTAGACGCGTACGCGATGTCCCTCTGCGCGCCATCGGCTCCAGAGATCTTCGCGCACACCGAGCAGGACCTCGAACTCATAGCGATCTTCCTCGATTCCCCGCTCGTGAATCGCTCCCAGGATGCGCTCGGCGAGCTCACCGTCGTGGGTGGCCAGGGCCACGCGGTGGCCTCCCTCGAACAGCGCGAGGGCCTGGTCGACAAACGCCGTGCGGATCGGCTCGGGCTCGGTCAAGGCGATGCGAGCGGGCTCGAGATAGATCCCCTTGACGAGGCGCACGTCGCAGGGCGCTGCGGGAAGGGCGGCGATGTCCGCGGGCGTTCGTAGCAGACGGGCTTGGAGCACGATGCCGACGTTGTCGTGTTCCGCTCGCAGGGCGTGAAAGAGTTCGAGAGTGTCGTCGGTCGTCGTGGCGTCCTCCATCTCGACGCGCACGAACTGACCCAGATCGGCACAGTGGACCAGAAGCTGCGCATAGAGTTCGCGGGCGAGCTCTTTCGAGAGCCGCAGGCCCATGTGGGTCGGTTTGATCGAGACGTAGGCATCGAGTCCACGGGCGGCGACGGCGCTGGCAGCGGCCTTGTACTGGGCCTGGGCGGAGCGGGCGGCGGTCTCGTCCAGGACGTCCTCTCCGAGAATATCGAGGATGCCCGGGTAGCCCCGGGCCTGGTTGGCTTGCAGGACCTCCAGGGCCTGGTCGAGGCTCTCCCCGGCGATATAGCGCGAGGCGAGACGGCGCATGATCGGCCGCGGTACGAGGGGCAGGGACGAAACGACGATGTGGTGCAGAAGGCCCATGGTCAGCGCGGGGCGCCGCATTCTAGGCTAACGGCATGAGTGCGAGCGACGTGCGCCTGGTCTTCGTGACCGCTCCGGATCCGGCCACCGCCCGGGAGCTGGCCCGCACCCTCGTTCGGGAGCGTCTGGCCGCCTGTGCCAACCTCGTAGCGGGGATCACCTCGGTCTATCACTGGGAGGGGGCCGTCCAGGAGGAGGGGGAGGTTCTCCTGATCTTCAAGACCCACGCCGCGCGCCTCTCCGCGTTCGAGAGTCGGCTCTCTGAGCTCCATCCCTATGAGGTGCCCGAGTGCGTCGCACTGGCGCCGGTGGCGGTCCTCCCTGCCTACCTGGCCTGGCTCGAGGATGCCGTCCGATGAGCGACACCTCCGAGGAACGTAGTGGCGTCGCCCAGCGCGGGCTATGGCTGGGCATCTTGCTCTTTTTGGGCTTGCTCCTGTGGCCGGACCTGCCCCTCGACGGACCCCAGCGCCGGGTCGCCGCGGTCACCGCCTTGACCGCGACCTGGTGGATCACCGTCGCTCTACCGGTGGGGGCCACCGCGCTGGTCCCCGCCGTCACCTTTCCCCTGCTCGGGGTGATGCCTGCCAAGGCGGTGGCACCCGTCTACATGAGCGACCTGGTGATGCTCTTCCTGGGGGCCTTCATCATCGCCCTGGGGCTCGAGCGTTGGAACGTCCATCGGCGCATCGCCCTCTTCATCATCTCCAAGGTCGGTGACTCTCCCCGGCGTCTGGTGCTGGGGTTCATGTCGGCCGGGGCCTTTCTCTCCCTGTGGATCAACAACACCGCCACCACGCTCTTGATGCTGCCCATCGCCATGGCGGTCCTCGCCCGGGTCGGGAGCGAGGAGGGGGCGGACGAGGGGACACAGCAGCGCTTCGGGCTCTGTCTGTTGCTCGGGATCGCCTATGCCTCTTCGGTGGGGGGGATGGGGACGCCGGTGGGGACCGCTCCCAACCAGGTCTTCCTGGGCCAGTTCGACGTCAAGTTCCCCTCCGGTCCCCGTATCAGCTTCGGTCAGTGGTTGCTCGGCTGGGGCCCGCTGGTCCTCCTCTTCGTCCCCCTGGCCTGGTGGTTGCTCACCCGCTGGATCCAGCCCATCCCCGCCGGAGGCGGCTCGGGCGTGGCGGTCATTCGTTCGGAGCGCGCGGCCCAGGGGCCGATGACCTCCGCTCAGAGACGGATGTCCCTGCTCTTTGCGGTGACGGCTCTGCTCTGGGTTACCCGGGCGGACATCGCCCTGGGGAGCTGGCGCATTCCCGGCTGGTCACGCCTCTTCATGCACCTGGAGATCGCCGATCCTCAGGCCTACGCCCAGCACAAAAACGACATCTCGGACGCGACGGTGGCTTCGCTCATGGCCCTGGCCGCCTTCCTGATCCCCGCCGGCCGGGACGAGCTGGGCCGCCGGCGTTTCCTGATGGATTGGAAGACCGCCAATGAGTTGCCCTGGGAGGTGTTGCTCCTGCTCGGGGGAGGCTTCTGTCTGGCGGCGGGTTTCAAGCAGTCCGCTCTCGACCAGCGTCTGGGGGAGGCCCTCTCCCCCCTGCTCCGGGGCCACTCGAGCTGGCTGGTGGTCGGCGTGGTCACCCTCTTCATGAGCTTCCTGACCGAGGTGACCTCCAACACGGCCACGACTGCGGTTCTGCTGCCGGTAATCGCCGAAGCCGGGGTCTCGGCCGGGTTGAACCCCCTGCTGGTCATGGTGCCCGCGACGATCGCGGCCTCCGCGGCTTTCATGATGCCCGTCGCCACGCCGCCCAACGCCGTCGTGTTCGCCAGCCGGCGCGTTCCCCTGCCCCAGATGGTCCGTACGGGGCTTTGGCTGAACTTCTTGACCGTGGCCCTGATCCTCCTCGTCTTCCAGCTCTGGGTGCGGGGGCTTTGGGGTATCGCTGAGGCCCTGCCCCCCTGGGCGGGGCCCTCGTAGGGCTGGAATCGATCGATTCGTAGGGATGCATCGCGACCTCGGGGTAGACTCCCCGCCCCGCAATGGTCCGCTTCGTCCTCTCCGTCCTGCTTGCGCTCGCCGGCTGTGACCGGGTGCCGCCCCGGCCCGGGATTCCCCCCCGCAACCTGCTTCTGATCACGGTCGAGGGGATGCGCGCCGACCACTGTTCGGCCTACCTCTACTACCGGGACACCACCGCCTCTCCGAGCGCGGCCGAACGGACCCCGGAGGAGCGCCCCCTGGCTCTCGACGACCTGGCCCAGGCGGGAGTGCTCTTCACCCAGGCCTTCGCTCCGACCGGGCGGCCTCTCGATTCCTTGGCGGCGCTCCTGACGGGGCGCGAGGAGGGCCCGACACTGCCCCCTGGGACCCCCATCGACCTGGGGGAGAGGCACACCCTCGCTGAAGGCTTCGCTCTGGCGGGGATGGAGACCGTCGCCTTCGTGACGCGACCCGAGCCCCTGCCGGCCGCCCTCGGGCGGGGCTTCGAGCGACTGGAGGTGAGCCCCGACGACTGGGAGACCGCCAGGCGAGCGGTCGAGTACTTCGCCGAGCGCGACTGGGGGAACGGGCGGGGGCTTTTCCTTTGGCTGCACCTGGCCCAGCCGGCGCCTCCCTATTGGCCGGTCGCACCGGAGAACGTGCGTCTCGCAAGGGACTACACGCGTCTGTTCACCGATGAGGATTATGGGGGGGAACGTGATGGCGAGAAGCTGTGGGCCCGGGCGGCCGCGGGGGAGAAGCTCGGGCCCGAGGAACTCCGCTACCTGACCGATCTCTACGACGGTGAGTTGGCCTTGAACAGCCACCTTCTCACCTCCCTCGTCGACTTCCTGCGCTACAGCGGAGTCACCTCGGGAGCGTGGGACCGCACGGTTACGATCGTTGCGGGGGTGAGTGGAGCGGAGCTCGGTGAGCGGGCGGGGCTCGGGCCGGGAGAATCCCTGCACGACTCCAGCCTGCGCATCCCCCTGCTCTTGCACCATCCCGACAGCCTGACCGGACGGCGCATCTTCGCGGAACCCGTCGCTCTGGTGGACCTGGCCTTCACCATCACCGATTGGTTCCGTCTCGATCAGGGGCCGGCTGGGGAGGCGAGCCTCCTCTCGATCACCGACTCCTACATCCCGCGCTCCTTCCCCTCCCGGCCCGTCCTCGCCGGGGATGGGCGGGGCAGCCTGAGCCTGCGGACGAACGACTGGCGTTTGATCGTGGATCGAGGGGGGGAGGTTGAACTCTATCGGGTGCAGCGCATGCAGGAGCTTTCGGGGGATGTGGCCGAGGAGCATCCCGAGGTCGTCCAGGAGTTGCTCGCACGCCTGCACACGATGGTGGGTGACAACTGATGCCACGCGGAGCCGGGATGTCCTCTCGCTTCTCGCAGAACCCAGTCTTGCTCCTGCTGGCCGCCCTAGCCGCGGCGGGAGCCTTTTTTGGGGGAGGGGTTTGGCTCGTGCCGCTCCTCTTCGGAGGGGCCGCTCTGCCCCTGGTCCTGCGCGGATCGCCGGTCGAACCCTCGCTCCTCAAGCTGGGGCTCTATGCGGCTCTACTCTCTCCGCCCCTCTACGCGCTCCTGCGCCTGGGGCTCGGCTCGCAGGCAGCGGCTCTCTGGGTTCTCGCCGGGCTAGAGGCCCTGGGGATCGGAGAGCGC
>JALWOP010000197.1 GCA_027083445.1 Planctomycetota bacterium
CATGCGACCCTCCAGGGTCACACGCAGGCTGCCCGCCTCCCCGAGAACCAGCTCCCCCAGCCTCCACTCCTCACCGGGACCCAGCTCCCGCGGACCGAGTTCCAAAGGGGCCCGGCCCCGCGCCTCGATCACGAGGGACCAGCTTCCCGGCGGCAGGGGGCCGACTTCGAAGCGTCCGTCGGCCGGATCGACTCCCGCCGGCTCGAGGTAGAGCACCCCCTCGCCGCGAACCCAGATGCGCGCGTCTCCCACCACCCCGCCCTCCCCGTCGAGCACACGCCCGCTGAGGCGCACGCTGGGCAGACGCGTGGGATCCGGATAGAGGAGGAGCTCCTGCCTTCCCGGCCGCACCTGTTCCTGCCTGCACACCTCGACCAGAACCGAACCGGGCGGGGAGGCGGCGACGCTGTACTCCCCATCCGGGCAGGGGGGAAACTCGAAGCGTCCCTGCCCATCGGTCCGGGTGAAGCGGCGCGAACCGTCCCGCGCTGCGGTCGCGACCACATGCCAATCGGCGGGGCTCCCCGTCTCGACCACGACGCGCCCCCGAATCGCCGAGCGACGGTCCAGGGTCACCTCCCAATCCAGGTGGAGCCCTTCGACCACCCGGCAGGTCGTCTCGACTCGCCCGCGCGTCCCACCGTCGGCCGCCAGGTGCGCCTCGCCCGGAGCGAGATTGCGCAGGCAATAAGAACCATCCGCGGCGCTCTGGGTCCGGCGTCCCGCGAAGGTGAAGCGCGGCGTCGTTTCGATGACGACTCCCTCGAGGGGTCGGCCCTCCCCGTCCACCACCCGTCCCCCGACCTCCCCTCCGCGCCCCAGGGTGATGCGAGCGAAGGAGGCGGCGCGGGTGTCGACCTCGACGGCCGCGGCGGCAAAGCCCTCCGCCCGCGCGTGGAGGATGAGGCGGCCGAGGGGGGCTCCGCTCACCCGGAACCGCCCATGCCCGTCGGTCCGGACGAGTTGACCGACGGGCGCCAGGCTGCGGGAGCCGTCCGGTTCGGTGCGGGGCGCGAAGGCATCAGCGGGTCCCAGGAGCACCTGCGCTCCACCGACGGGCTGCCCGTGATCATCCTCGACCTGCCCCTCCAACGCTCCCGCGCCCTCGTGGAGGAGCAGGAGCACGGGAACCCGACTCCCCTCGTCCGCGGCGATTTGGATGCGCCGGGAAGGGGCGTAGCCTTCCGCTCGGGCGCAGAGCAGGGCGGAGCGGCTCACATCGACCGAACGCAGGGTGAAGCGTCCCTCCCCATCGGAACGGGCCACCAAATCCAGCTCGTAGGCGGGCCGGAAAGGACGCCAGAAGAGGATCGCCGCCCCCTCCACTCCCCGTCCCAGCTCATCGACCACCCGCCCTTCGACGTCGGCTCCGCGGGGGAGGACGAGTTCCAGGCGACTCTCCTCGCCCACCTCCACCCACGCCTGGCCGTAGCCTCCGCGATCCGGCTCGACGATGACCCGGCCCGGGGGCAGATGGTCGAGACGGCAACGGCCCTCGGCGTCACTGCGCCGCAGGAGAATCCTGTCACTGCCACCCGCCCCGTCCCGCAGGGTGCAGCGCAGGTTGACGGCGGGGGCGGGGGTGCCGTCGAACCAACGCACGCTGAGGCTCAGCGCCCCCCCCTCTTCCTGCGCGGGGGTGGCCGGCCCCGGTGCCGGCTCACGGCGGAGGACGCTTCCAGCGCTTTCGGTCAGCGGCCCCTTCCGCCACGGAGTCTCGCCACGGGTCAAGTCGGTTCCCTGTCGGACCGGCCCCCGAGGGGGCTCGCCGGGCCCGACTGGATGGGAGACGCCGAAACGTCCCAGACCGACGATGAGAAAAACAGCACAGATCGCGGCGAATAGGACCTTGGAGGCGCCACCCATCAGGAAAGCTCCCTTCAGTGTGAGGAGGAAAGGTGCGGCCGGTGGAACGGCGGCCCGCTCCGGGGCGAGGTCGAAGGCGCGGATCAGGGTCAGGGCCCAGGTGCCCCGCCCCTCCTCTCCCCGGGCCAGGGCAGTGCGCAGCCGCTGGAGAGCGCGGCGCGTGCGGGTGCGCACGGTCGCACAGGGGGTGCCCATGCGTTCGCCGACCTCGGAGGGAGAGAGCCCATCGAGATAGCGCAGGACGATGACGCTGCGGTAGGGCTCCTCGAGCGCGAGGACCGCCTCGATCACCCGGCGACGCACCTGTTCCTGCTCCCAGAGCTGCTCGGGGGTGGGAACCGCCTCCCGCTCCCGGGCCGCGAGCGATTCGCGCCGCCTCCGCCGGGCGGCGGAGCGCCGCCCCTTCCAGGCCAGGTTCGCCACCACGGTGCCGAGCCAGGCCCTTGGGCTACCGCCCTCCCCCGGGCGGATTGCACAAGGCGGATTGCACAGGGCGGTGAGCCAGGTCTCCTGCTCCAGGTCCGCCGCCTCGCCCTCGTCGTAGACCAGGCTCCGGGCAAGCCGGCGCACGAAGTGCGAGTGCTCCAGATAGAACTCGATTCCCGGACCCGAGGCGTCCATGTCAAAGAGAAAACCCCGCCGGGAGGCCCGGAGATTCAAAAAGGAAGAGGAAAACTCTCCCCCGGGCCGGAGGAGAGGAGAACTCCCCCGTTCAGGGCAGCAGCTCCTGGCGCAGGTAGTGGGGCAGCATTGCCCGCCAGGTGGGCCAATCGTGGTCCCAGCTCCCGTCCCACTCGTCGACGCGATTGGGAATGCCCTGGGCCCCGAGCAGGTCGGCGACGCGCCAGGATTGGGCCGGCTCCTCCCAGCGTCCGCGACCGTGGGTGAGCAGCACGAAGCGGCGTCGCAGGGTCTCCAAGCGCGCCCCTCCCAACCGGGGGATCTTTTCGGCGGGTGAGATCGAACGAAGCGGCTCTCCCCCATCCCCGCGCAGGAACTTGGAGAGGTCGTAGGTGCCGCTCATGCAGATCGCACGGGAGAAGGAGTCGGGGTAGGAGAGGATCGCCATCAGGGCCTCGTAGGCACCGATCGAGGCCCCCGCCGCGACGATCTCGATCGGCTCGCCACCGCAGTCGGCGTGGATCGCGGGCACGAGCTCCCGGGCGACGAACTCCCCGTAGGCGGCCTGCACCCGCGCACCGAGGGATGCGGAATCGTCCTCGCCCAGCCAGACCATGCCCGGCACCGAATCGACCGAGTAGAGCTTGATGCGCCCCTCGGCGAGCAGATCCGCCAGGGCCTCCACGAGCAGGAAGCGCTCGCACTCCTGGGCATCCCCCGCCGCCGTGGGAAAGAAGAGCACCGGGGTGCCGACCTCGCCCCAGCGCACCACCTCGACCTCCCGGCCCAGACGGTCGGAGTGCCATGCCGTTGCCAGGCGGCTCATGCCACGCTCCTCCCTGCCCTTCTGCTCACCGTCCCGCCCTCTCCGCCGCGTCCCGATCGCGCCAGCGCTGAATCGCCGCCCAAAAGTGGTCGGTGAAGGTCTCGTGCTCGTGGGTGGGAAAGAGTGCTTCGACCTTGGCGCGCACCGCGTCCCGTGCCGAGTCGGTGCCGAAGTACTCCCAGGCCACCTCGTCCAGGTGGGCCAGGTGACGGTCGCAAAACTCCTCGAAGCGCGCCTCGTCGAGCCGCTCCCGCGCCAGTCGCCCATAGGCGGCCAGCTTTTCCCGTTGGGGCCGATCCTCATCCGCGATGGCGAAGTAGGGCTCCCAGTCCAGGCAGGGGCGCATCGACCGGCCGCTGGCGAGGATGTAGAGCGCCCAGCGCAGCTTGGCCTTGACCAACCAGGGGAAGTGAACGTGCAGACTGGTCGCCTGGGAATCGGGACAGGGGTTGGCGAAGTCGATCGGGTGCCAGACCCCCTGGGCTCGCAGGTACTCAGAGGAGTTGAAATCCCAGCCGAAGAAGGTGTTGATCGTGAGCGCCGCGTCGGCGAGTTCGCGCTGATCCTCGGGGGAGAGGAACTCGTCCGCCGCATCCTCTCGGTAGCGCTCGTGCAGGGGAGCCTCGGGGTCGTAGCGGACGTACTTGACCTGGGGACCGATGCCGATGCAGCGCACGAAGCGATCCCATCCCTCGACCGCGCGCTGCAAGTGCATGACCCGCTTGCCGCTGGCGTCATAGGCCTCACGCAGGGCCTGGGCCTCCTCGATCCGGCTCACCCCGACCCAGCCACCCCCGTCGTAAGGCTTCATGAAGCAGGGATAGCCGACCCGCTCCCCGATCTCTTCCAGGTCGAAGAAACGCGCGTAGCGCTCCAGGGTTACCGCGAGATCGGGCTCTTCCTCGTACTCCTTGGGGGGAATGAGCCAGGTCCTGGGGATCGCGAAACCGAGCCGCATCATCGCGCAGTAGGAGGTCTGCTTCTCCATCGCCTGCACGGACCAGGGGTTGTTGAAGACGTAGGCCCCGTCGAGCAGGACCGCCTTCTTGATCCACTCTCGGGTCGGGCCGTACCAGTGGGTCAGCCGGTCGATGATCAGGTCATAGGCCACCGGCTGCTCGAGGTCGAAGGGTTCGATGGTCACGCGCTCGCTCTCGAAGCGCAGCCAGTCGTCCCCGATGGGAATCTTCGGATCCAGGCGGGCGAGCAGCTCCTCGAAACAGCGCGGCCAGCAGAGGTCCGCGCCCAGGGAGAGGCCGATGCGTCGAGTCAGGGTCGCCACGGGTGCGATCTTACTCGTAGACCATCCAGAGGGGACCGGGGAAGAGACGCGAGAGCCCCGAACGCAGGCGGTCGCGCCAGTTCTCCCAGTTGTGGCCGTCGCGCACCTCCTCGAAGGTGACCTCGATACCGGCGCGCTCGAAGACCGGCAACATGGCCCGGTTCTCCATGATCAACCCCTCGTACATCCCGCAGGCCTGATAGATGCGCTCGGTCGGATGCCCGGGCTCCTTGCGAAAGGCGTTGACGAAGCGCACGACCGAATCCCACACCGGCCCGCCGGTCGACTCGCCGATGTCGGTGAAGGCGAAGGAGCCCGAGAGCAGGGCCAGCCGCCCCCAGGTTCCCGGCCGGCGCCAGGCCGCGGCAAGGCTGGCGATCGCTCCAAAACTCGCCCCGAGCAGTCCCCGGGCGGCGGGCTCGCCCCGCAGGGGCACCTCGGCCGCGACCGCCGGCAGGAGCTCCTCGGCCAAAAAGGTCGCCTGGCGCGGATCGTCCCCGTACTCGACCAGGCGATCGGGGGATTGGGTCAGGGCGACGACCATGGGCTCGATCTCCAGGCGATGGATCAGATTGTCGAGCACCGTGCGCAGCTCGGCGAAGCGCAGGAAATCCTCTCCATCGTGGACGACGAGCAGGGGATAGCGCCGCGTACGCCGAAAACGGGCCGGCAGGTAGAGCTCGACCTCGCGCCGTCCTCCGAAGGCGCGGCTCTCGATGGGGAGAGTGCGCAGCTCTCCCTCCCGCGCATCCCCGTCGGGCAGGGTCCAGGCCGGCCGCTCGTAGCCCTCGCCCTGCACGACCGAGTTGGCCCCGAAGGGGTCGCGTGCCTGGTGAGGGTTGCACGGATCGCGCAGGAGCAGGCGCTCGCCTCCACGCACGACCTCGAGCTTGTACTCGATGCGACTCCCCGGCGGCAGGTCCAGGGTCGCCCACCACAGGTCGGGCCCGAGGCGCCGGAAGGGGATCGTCGAGGGCAGGGCGTGGATCCAGTGGCGCAGGGCCACCGCGTCCGCCGCGCCCCGGTAGAGGAAGAGCGCCTCGCCCTCTTCGACCAGGGGCAGCTCCCCCGCCAGGCGGGCCTCGACCCAGGCACGATCGGAGAGACGCTCCTCGAAGCGACTCATAGGACCCGCGCCCCCCCCGCGATCGTCCAATCC
>JALWOP010000198.1 GCA_027083445.1 Planctomycetota bacterium
ATACAAGTTACGCCAATATGGAATCCAATTTTGTCACTAATATCAGGAACTTACTCGTCCCCAGAACCCATTTGCTCTTTCAGTAAGTCACCTAAAGTACCGCCTGTTGGTGCTGCGCCACTCTTATAATCACTGATTGTCGCTTTTTCTTCAGCAGTATCTTTCGCTTTAATCGATAAGCTGATGTTACGGCTCTTACGATCAATACCTGTGAATTTAGCTTCAACTTCTTCGCCTGTTGTTAATACTGTGCGAGCATCTTCAACGCGGTCACGTGAAAGTTCTGATGCACGAAGGTAACCTTCAACACCATCAGCTAATGTAACTACTGCGCCTTTAGCGTCAACTTCACCAATCACACCTTTAACGATAGATCCTTTTGGATTAGCTGCTACGAAATCAGCATACGGGTCTTTATCTAATTGCTTGATACCTAAAGAGATACGTTCGCGTTCAGGGTCAACAGAAAGTACAACAGCATTAATCTCGTCGCCTTTCTTGTAGTTACGAACTGCTTCTTCACCAGAATCGTTCCAGGAGATATCAGATAAGTGAACTAAACCATCGATGCCGCCATCCATACCAATGAAGATACCGAAGTCAGTGATTGATTTGATTGTACCTGTTACCTTGTCACCTTTAGTGAAGTTACCTGCGAAGTCATCCCAAGGATTAGCCTGACATTGCTTCATACCTAATGAAATACGACGACGTTCTTCGTCGATATCCAATACAACAACTTCAACTTCATCACCTAAAGAGACAACTTTGCTTGGGTGGATGTTCTTGTTAGTCCAATCCATTTCTGAAACGTGAACCAAACCTTCAACACCTTCTTCAAGCTCGATGAAACAACCATAGTCAGCAATGTTACTTACCTTACCGAATAAACGTGTGTGCTCTGGGTAACGACGCGCGATATCTACCCATGGATCTTCACCCATTTGTTTCAAACCTAATGAAACACGCATACGTTCTTTATCAAACTTAAGCACTTTAACGTCGATTTCTGTACCAACTTCAACGATTTCACTTGGGTGCTTAACACGTTTCCAGGCCATATCTGTGATGTGTAATAAACCATCTACACCACCTAAATCAACGAATGCACCGTATTCAGTTAAGTTCTTAACTACACCCTTAACGATAGCACCTTCTTGCATGCTTTCTAATAATGCATCACGGTCTGCACCGCCTTCTAACTCAACCACTGCACGACGTGAAACAACGACGTTGTTGCGTTTTTGATCAAGTTTAATCACTTTAAATTCTAATTCTTTATTTTCTAAATAGCTTGTGTCGCGTACTGGACGAACATCAACGAGTGAACCCGGTAAGAATGCGCGGATGTTACCAA
>JALWOP010000199.1 GCA_027083445.1 Planctomycetota bacterium
CCCTTCCCCTGGCTCCCACCGCCCCCGGCGACGAGAGTCGCCGGGGGTTCCCCTCACCCCTTGAAAGTGCGCCACAGAGCCCAGATCAGGAGCAATCCCAGCCCCCCGCGTTTCACCCCGTAGTAGACCGTGCGGTTCCACTCCTTGGCGCGGGTGAAGAAGGTTTTCAGGCGGTAGATGGCGGGGGTCAGGTGGTTCAGGGCTCCGATCTCCTCGTCCGGTCGATTGCCGGTGCGGGTCATCGAAAGGACCCGGCGTCCGAACCCATCGCGGAAACGGGCCAGCAGACGACCATGGACCGGGCGGGCCACATCGACAAAGAGGATCAGCCTGGGGCGATCGCTGTCGTTGCGTGCCCAGTGAACGTAGGTCTCGTCGAAGACGAACGCCTCGCCGTCCCGCCAGACGACCTTCTCCCCATCGACCCACAGGGCGCAGTCGGGCGAGCCGGGAGTCGCAAGGCCCAGGTGGTAACGCAGGGCGAGGGCGAAGGGGTCCCGGTGCCGGCCCAGTTCGGTGTGGGGCGGCAGGAGGGTGAAGGCGGCCGCCGTGGCGCTCGGAATCGACTCCAGCAACTCGACGGTGCGCGGGCAGAGCTCGCGGGCCGAGGGCAAGAAGTCGTGATACCAACGCAGGTAGAAACGCCGCCATCCGCGTCGAAAGAAGGCGACGAAAGCGAGGTCGTCGTGCCGCAGGGAGGGACGGATCTCGCCCGCTTCGAGTAGAGCAGCGGCCTCCTTGGCGATCACCCGCCAGTTGCGCGTCAGGGGCTCGAGCTCGGGGAAGGTCTGCGTCGGCAACAGAGGATCGCGGGGAACCGCCGAAAAGGCGTAGAAGAGCACATTGAGGGGCGCCAAGAGCCCCGAATGCTCGAAGAGCTGTCGCCCCAGGCGCAACCGCTCCCGGCCACGGAAATGGACGTAGAGTGCACAGCCCAGCCAGAGAGCCAGCGCGCAGAGCAGGCAGACGATGAGGAGCTTCACGTGACGCGCGGGGATGCGCCGGAGGGAGGGTAGCGCAGCGAAGGCTCTCCTCGATCCCCTTTCCCGGCGATCCCGGGTCCGCACCTCTCGCGAGGAGCCGGGTCCACGCCGGAGCACTCCACGCTAGGATCCGCCCATGCTCCCCGTCCTGTGCCTCTTCCTGTTGCCAACCCTCCAGGAGCCCGATGCTCCCCTGCGCAACGACACCTTCCTGCCGGGGAACGAGGCGCTGGAGAAGCTGCTTTGGGAAGGGGACGCGGCCTGGGCAGAGGCCGCATCCGGAGGCGCGGAGGCGGAGCGAGCCCGGGACCGAGCCTTCGATGGCTGGCGCCGCGCGCTCGTGGAATCCACCCCGGGTGAGTGCGTCCGC
>JALWOP010000200.1 GCA_027083445.1 Planctomycetota bacterium
TCCCCTCGCCATCGCTCTGCCGCCCCCCGCCCTCCTTGGCGCGGTCGTGGCAGCCTATCTCCTGGGTGCCGTACCCTTCGGTTGGCTTCTCGCCCGCGGGCTGCGTGGGGTGGACCTGCGAGAGGTGGGCAGCGGGAATATCGGCGCGACCAACGCGATGCGGGTTCTGGGCAGGCCGATGGGACTGGTCGCCTTCGCGCTCGACGTGGCCAAGGGGGCGTTGCCGGTGCTCTTCCTGGCCCCGATGGCGGTGGGGCCCACCGACCTGGAGCTGGCGCGTCTCTTGTGCGGCGCGGCGGCGGTGGTCGGTCACTGTTTCCCGGTCTACCTCCGTTTCCGGGGAGGCAAGGGGGTGGCGACGGGAACCGGAGCGATCCTGGCCATCGAGCCCCGGGTCCTGCTCGCGGGCGGCCTCGCTTGGGGAGCGACCCTACTCGTGTCGCGTTTCGTCTCCCTGGCTTCGATGGTGATGGGGCTCACCTTCGTCGCTGCCGCGGCTTGGTTGCGTCCCGGCGACGGGCCCTTCATCGTCGGATGTGCTCTGCTCGCGTCCTTGATCCTGGTGCGCCATCGGGCGAACGTGGGTCGCATACTGCGCGGGGAGGAGCCCCGCATTCGAGGCAATCGATGAGCGACAAAGAGGTAGACAAGGCACTGGTGATCGGCGATGGGAGCTGGGGCACGACCCTGGCGATCCTCCTGGCGCGGGGAGGTATCGACACGGTGCTGTGGAGTGCATTCCCCGAACAGGCGCAGGCGATGGAGCGGGACCGTTCCAACGAGGCGTTTCTCCCAGGGGTGGCTTTCCCCGAGAAGCTCTCGGTTTCCGCCGATCCCTTCGCGGCAGCGGAGGGCGTCGACCTGGCGGTCAATGTCGTGCCGACCCAGTTCCTGCGTCAGGTGGCGATGAAGTTCGAGGATGCCTTGCCTGGAACCTTGCCTCTGGTGACGGCGAGCAAGGGACTCGAGATCGAGACCTTCCAGACGCCGAGTCGCATCCTGGTCGAGGTCTTGGGGGAGCGCGAGGTCTGCGTGCTGACCGGTCCCAGCCACGCCGAGGAGGTGGCGGCAGGCAAGCCGGCCTCGGTGGTGGCGGCTTGCCGGGACGAGGCCTTTGCCGTGCGGGTGCAGCGTGCTTTCAGCGGTGACACCTTTCGCGTCTACACCCATGGGGATCCGGTCGGCGCCGAGTTGGCGGCGGCGCTGAAAAACGTGGTCGCCTTGGCGGCGGGGATCTCGGACGGGCTCGAGCTCGGGGACAACGCCAAGAGTGCTCTGCTCACCCGGGGGCTCGTGGAAATGGCCCGTTTCGGCAAGGCCCATGGAGCGGATCCGCGGACCTTCTTCGGG
>JALWOP010000201.1 GCA_027083445.1 Planctomycetota bacterium
GGCGAGGGATGAGGGGCCCCCCAGGCGGGCGGCGAGGCTCGTCAGCTTCAGCCGCTGGGCGAGGGCCAGGGCGCCGGCCGTCAGATGCAGGGCGCGGCGTGAGGGCAGGAGGCGGCGGAGGCCGATCCAACGGGCGAGGCGGGCGAGGGGGCCGCGGCGGCGCAGGGGTTCGAGCGCGTCACGGGTGTGCTCCAGCATCGCACCGAAGCGCACCCCCGCTGGGCAGACACTCTCGCAGCGCCGGCAGATCAAGCAGGAATCGAGGGCCTCCTCGAGGGCTGCGTCCCGCTCGATGCGCTCTTCCGCCAGGGCGCGCATCAAGTGCACCCGCCCCCGGGGGCTCCACGCCTCTTGCCCGCTCTCCCGGTAGGTCGGGCAGGTATTGAGGCACAGACCGCAGTGGATGCAGTCCAGGCTGGCGGCGTAGTCGACCAGCCCACTGGTGGGGTCGGCGAGGCTCATGGTCGGCCTGGGAAGATGTTGGAGGCGAAGCGCCCCTCGGGGTCGAGGGCCTTCTGTAGGGAGAGCATCGGCGCGAGGGCGGGAACCTCGGTGGCCCGCGGTGCAAGAGCCTCGTGCCAGGCGAAGGGCAGGGCCCGGGGAATGAAGCGCGGCCACAGGTCCACGATCTGTGGGGGAGGCAGGGGGCTCGGCTCTTGGATCCATGCGCAGAGTCGACCGGCGCGCGGCAGGATCAGGATGCGTTCGGCTCCGAGGGCGTCGAGCTCGCTCGTGCGGGCTGCGAGTTCCCCGGGGGGGGCGCAGCTTTCGATCTGGGTCCCGCCTCCGGACTCTTCGATATCGAAAAGCTCGGGGTGCTCCCCCTCGAGCTCCTGGGTCGGCGAACCCGCCAGTTGCACCGCCAGGTCGCGCTCGAAAGCGACGCTGACACCCAGACCGGCGAGCCCCAGGTGCAGCTCCCAGATCCCCTCCTCCCGCAGCAGCGCCTCGACTCGGGGCTCGAGCGCGCTGTCGGCCAGGGCCGCCGCCCGTTCGAGTTGGGGCTCGAGCCGGGTCTCCTTCCAGACCAGGTGGCGCTCGGCTTCCGGCAGGGGGAAGAGGCGCAGGCTCGCTTCGAGGATGACGCAGAGAGTGCCTCGGGAGCCGGTATAGAGCCGGTGCAGATCGAAGCCGGTGACGTTCTTGACGAGCCGGCCACCGCTGCGGGCTACGTTGCCGTCGGCCAGCATGACGCGCATGCCGAGTACATGGTGACGCAGCGGCCCGTAGCGCACCCGGTCGAGTCCCGAGCGCCCGGCACCGAGGGTGCCTCCGAGAGAGGCCCTCTCGGGGTTGGGCACGCGCGGCGTGAGGGCATGGCCCCCCTCCGCGACGGTCTCCGCCAGGGCCTGCATGCTGCAGCCCGCCTGGGCGGTGAGCGTGCCGTCGCCGGGGACATACTCGACGACCCGATCCAGGGCGGCGGTGGAGAGCAACAGGTCCACTTCGCCCCGCTCCACGTCGGGTCGACAGACCGAGAGGTGTCGGCCCCCACCGATGGGGGCGACGCGCAGGTGCTCCCGGCGGGCGTGCTCCAAGACGGAGCGAATGCCCCGTTCGTCCTCGGGCCGCGCGATCGGCGGGCGGCCGGCTTGGAGGGGGAAGCCGAGCTCTCGCGGGTTCATTCCAGATCCCCTGGCGATGGAGCGGGGATGGGGCGCGTGCGCAGCTCCATGCAGGCGCGCAGGGGGATCATCTTGCCGGGGTTCAGCCGCTCCTTTGGGTCGAGGGCGGCTCTCACGCGGGCCATGGCGGCGAGATCCTCCTCGCTGAACAGGCGTGCCATCATCTTCTGCTTTTCGATGCCGACCCCGTGCTCTCCCGTGAGTGAGCCGCCACGCTCGATGCAGGCCTGCATGATCAGGTCCCCCGCCTCGAGCACGCGAGCCACCTGCTCCGCGTCGCGTCGGTCGTAGGAGATGTTGGGGTGCAGGTTCCCGTCGCCGGCATGGAAGACGTTCGAGATGGCCAGCCCACGCTCCGTGGCGATGTCGGTGGCGATGCGAACGATCTCGCGCAGGCGCGTGCGCGGTGCCACCACATCCGCGACGTAGAGATCGGGGGCGATGCGCCCCATGGCGCCGAAGGCCCCCTTGCGCCCAGCCCAGAGCCGCGCGCGTTCGGCTGCGTCCCTCGCCCGGCGTAGCTCGATGCAGCGATGTCGTTCGAGGATGGGTTCGACGCGCGCGATCGTCTCGCTCACCTGGGCTTCGTGGCCCTCGACTTCGAGCAGGAGCACAGCCTCGGCGTCCTGGGGATAGCCGGCGGCGAAGACGCTGGCCTCGACCGCCTGGATCGTCAGTTTGTCCAGGATCTCGATGGCCGAGGGTTCGAGGCGCGCGGCGATGATGTCGGTGACCACTTCGCAGCATTCGTCGAGGCTCTGGAAGATCGCCAGCAGGGTCTCGGTCACCGGGGGGAGGGGCGTCAGCTTGAGGGTCAGTTCGGTGGCGACGCCGAACATGCCTTCACTGCCGACGAAGAGTCCGCACAGGTCGTAGCCCCACGGGTCGGGTCGGGGGTCGGAGAGGTCGAGGAGTTCACCCTCGGGGGTCACGACGACCATGCCGAGCACGTGGCGGGTCGTGTTGCCGTGGCGGAAGCAGTGGGGGCCACCCGAGTTCTCCGCGACGTTTCCCCCCAGGGTGCAGGCCGCCTGGCTCGAGGGGTCGGGGGCGTAGTAGAGGCCCTGGGCCGCGGTGATACGGGAGAGGTCCGCATTGACCACACCCGACTGGACGCGGGCAAGGCGCCTCTCGCTGTCGATTTCGAGCACCCTGCGCATGCGTGCGGTCCCCAGCACCACGCCCCCCTCGACGGGGGTCGCTCCACCGGAGAGTCCGGTTCCGGCCCCCCGGGGCACGAGGGGGATCCCCGCCCGATAGAGCAGGCGCATGCAGCGTGCGGTCTGGTCGGTGTCGCGGGGCAGGAGCACGAGCTCTGGAAGACGCCGCTTCAGGGTCAGCCCGTCGCAGTCATAGGCTGCCCGAGCGCTGGGCTGGGTGATCACGCCGGCTTCCCCTACCACGGCGCGCAGATCTCGGAGCAGCGACTCGTGCACCGGGCGATTGTACCCCGCGCCTGCCCGTGGATTCCCGCCCCGAGGTCAGAGTGCCGGGTAGGTGAGCCGCGCCGCGCCGATCCAGCCCGCGGCCGGGCCCAAGGCGGCAGGCTGGACCCGCAGGGGGGAGCCGCCGTAGTGACGCTCGCCGAGGGCCTCTTCGATACCGGGCAGGAGGACGTCGTAGGCACCTGCGAAGCCTCCGCCGATCAGAATCAGGGGAATGTCGAGCAGGGCTGTCGCGGCCAGGATGCCTGCGCCGAGGTCCCGTCCCACCGCGCGGAAGAGAGCGCTCTCCGCCGGAGATCCGGCTCGGGCTCGGCGCGCCAGGTGAGCCAGGTCGAGGGGCAAGCCGGCCGCGCGGGCGCGGCGCTTCGCCGCCGTTGCCGAGGCTACCCGTTCGAGACAGCCATAGGCTCCGCAGCCGCAGCGTAGCCCCTCCTCCTCGGGCGTGGCGGAATCCTTGGCGCGCACGACCAGGTGTCCCAACTCACCTCCGCGTCCGCTCCCACCACGGAAGAGCTCGCCGTCCAAGATGATGCCTCCGCCGACGCCGGTGCCCAGGGTGAACAGGATCAGGCTGCTCGTTTCCTTCCCCGCTCCGAGCCAGGACTCTCCCAGGGCAGCGGCGTTGGCGTCGTTGTCCAGGGCGAGGATGCTTTCCTTGCCCAGTCGAGCACGCAGCTCCTCCTCGAGGTTCAGCCCATCGAGGGCGGGCAGGTTCGCACTGCGCTCGAGCGCTCCCGTACGGGGATCGAAGACTCCGGGCACTCCCACGCCGAGCGCGCCGTCGTAGCCCAGATCGCGGGCGAAGGCAGCCACCGAATCGAGGAAGGCGGCCGTGCCGCCGCTGAGGTCCGTCTGCAGGGTACGCGTGCGTGAGGCGAGGACCCCGGCGGGCGGAGCGGAAGCCTCGGCCCGATCGATCCAGCCGCCCTTGACCTGGGTTCCGCCGATATCGAGAGCGACGACGCGCGAGGGGGCCACCGGAGAGCTACCTTCCGCGGGTGCGGCGTGTCACGCGCCGGTAGGCCTTCTGGTAGTTCCGGCCGCTCTCGTGCCAGGAGAAATCCTGGGTCAAGCAACGCAGCACGAGCTTCTTCCACTCTGCGGCCTTCTTGTAGAAGGCCCGGGCGGTGTCGATGCTCTGGAGCAGACTATCGGAGCGGTAGTGCGGAAAGAGGAAACCGGTACCCTTGGCCGGATTGGCACCCGCGTCGATGACCGTGTCCTCCAGGCCCGACTTCTCGTAGACCAGGGGGGCCACGCCGTAGCGCATGGCGATCGCACAGAGTGCGTTCGATGGGTGATAGTGGGCCGGCATGATCAACATGTCCGCCCCGGCGAGGATCGTGTGAGCGGTGTTGACGTTGTAGCCTTCGATGACCCGGCAACGTCCGGCGAAGGTCTGCTCGATGGTGCGGATGCGCTCCAAGATCTCCTGGTTGCCGGGGCCCATCATCACCAACTCGAGGCTGCGTTCGAGGATCGGGGTCAGGGTCTCGGCCAGGATGTCGAAGCCGCTGTCGTTGTCGAAGCGCCCGATGATGGCGACCAGGGGCGTGCGTGGACCGTTATCCAGTCGCAGTCCGGCTTGCAGGGTCGTCTTGCACTTGCGTTTCCCTGCGGTCGGATCCTTGTCCTCCATGGAGAAGGGCTGTGCCAGCAGCGGATCCCGGGATGGATCCCAGGCGCGGTAGTCGATGCCCGAGAGCACTCCGACCAGCTCCTTCTTGCGTCGCCGGAACGTCTCGTCGAGACCGTCGCCCCGCTCCAGGGTCTGGATGCGCTCCGCCATGCTGGGGGAGTGGGTTCCGACGATGGTGGCGAACTCCGCGCCCGCCTTGAGGTAGTTGACCTTGCCTCCAAGCTCGATCCCCTCTACATGCCGGAAGAGCTCATGGGGCAGGCCGATGCGCGGCAGGATCTCCCGCTCGAAGGAGCCCTGCATGGCCAGGTTGTGGACACCGAAGAAGGTACCGGCCTTGGCGGCGGGGTGGCTGGGGTCGGTCGCCACCTCGAGCTTGTGGATCACCGGCAGCAGACCGGTGGTCCAGTCGACGCAGTGGATGACGTCCGGCTTGAAGTCCAGCAGGCGCAGGGCCGCCAGGGCGCCGCGCGAGAAGACGGCATAACGACGCCAGTTGTCCGGGTAGGGTCCCTCCTCATCGCCGTAGGGGTGTCGGGCTCGGAAGAGCACCGGATGGTCGATCAGTACGACGGGCAGCTCACCCAGCCGGCCGATATGTACGCCGAGGGTCGTGCGTTCGCCCCCATCCTCGACCTCCACCGAGCCGACCCGGGTCAGATCGACGAGGCGATCGGTTTGCAACTCCCGGTGGAAGGGCAGAATGACGCGCATCTCCGTCCCGAGGGAGTGGAGGGTGCGCGGAAGAGCCTCCGATAGCTCGGCGAGGGAGGTCCGTCGCGCGAGGGAGAGGAGCTCCGGTGTGACGAAAGCGACTCTCAAGGGCTTCCCTGGGGGATGGGCGGGTAGCTCCTGGGGATGGTAGGGGGGGCGGAGAAACGAGCAAGCTCCCCACGCCGGTGGGGTCGTATCCGCAGGATCGAGCGAATGGTGCGCAAACTGGCACGGATCTTCACCAAAAAGAACCCCGTGTCCGGGACGCTCATTCCCGTAACCCGTTATATTGGAACGGGTTACGGGAAGTCATTTCCTGATCGTGAGGGTGCCTCAGTTCGCCTTGTTCGCCTCGTAAATCGGGATGACCTCGGGTAGCAGGCCCTTGATCTGCTCGATGCGCTTCTCGTGGGAGGGGTGGGTCGAGAGGAACTCGGGAGTGCCCGAGCTGCCGAGCTGGGTCATGCGGGTCCAGAACTGCACGGCGACGCGGGGGTCGTAGCCGGCCCGCGCCATCAGGCGCAGGCCGCGGGCGTCGGCTTCGAGCTCGGCTCCCCGCCCGAAGCGCAGTTGCACGAGGCTGTTTCCGAGCTGGGCCAGGGCGGCTGCGTCACCCTTGAAGAGCATTCCGAGCAGGACCTCCGCTCCGTACTGGCGGGTCATCGCCTCGGTTCCATGGCGCTCGAGGACGTGGCCGATCTCATGGCCCATGACCACCGCCAGGCCGGCCTCGGTCTCGGCGACCGGCAAGATACCCGTATAGACCGCCATCTTGCCCCCAGGCAGGGCGAAGGCATTGACCGTCTCGTCCTTGTCGATCAGCTTGACCTCCCACTCGAATGCGTCGACCAGTTCGGGCTCCTCGACCCGAGCGGCCTTCACCAGACGATTCATCACGCCGCTCACCATCTGATAGGCGGGGCCGCTTTCGATCAGCTTCTCCCCTTGCAGGACCTGGGGAAAGGTCTGTTCGCCGAGCTGGCTGTCGTCGGTCAGGGTGAAGAGGTTGACGTTCTTGCACGAGGGGGCGGCACAGACGAGGCCCAGCGTGAGCGCCAGACGGGGCCCCAGCTTCGGGTAGCGCCGCGGGTACTGCGCTGCGAGGTAGACTCTGACGCTTCCAAGAACGCTTCCGACTCGTCGCCATCCAATCCGCAACATGGGAACTCCTTGCCTTTCGATCGATCCGGGTCTCGCGAGGCCGCCGATTATGACTTTCCGGCACCGCTTGTGCGAGGTGGCCCGGTGACAAGACCCCTCTTGCTCGTCGTTCTGGACGGATGGGGTTACCGTGAGGAGAGCGATTCCAACGCCATCCTGGCTCGGGCCCCTTATTTCTACGATCTGTGGGCTCGCTATCCCCACACCCTGCTCGACGCCTGCGGCAAGGAGGTCGGCTTGCCCCTGGGGGTGATGGGCAACAGCGAGGTCGGCCACATGAACCTCGGTGCGGGACGGGTCGTCTATCAGGACATCTCGCGCATCGACAAGGCGATCGAGGAGGGGGAGTTCTTCGAGAATGGCGCTCTGCTCGGGGTCATGCAGCGCGTCAAGCGGGAGGGCAAGCGGCTGCACCTCATGGGCCTCGTCTCGGACGGGGGGGTCCATGCAAGCGACAAGCACCTCTCCAGCCTGCTCGAGATGGCCGCCAAGCAGGGGCTGGACCCGGACAGGGTCTTGATCCACGCCATCACCGATGGGCGCGACACGCCTCCCCGCTCGGGGGCCGGCTACCTGGCCGCCCTCCAGGGGGAGATCGAACGCATCGGCGTGGGGCGCATCGTCTCGATCATCGGGCGCTACTGGGCGATGGATCGCGATACACGCTGGGATCGCGTCGAGCGCGCCTATGATCTGCTCGTCAGTGGGGGGGGGTCTTCCGCGAGTGATGCGGGTTGCGCCATGGAAGCCTCCTACGACGCCGGGGTGGGAGACGAGTTCGTCGAACCGGTCGTCATCGGTCCCCCGGATGGAGAGCGCCTCGAAGATGGCGACGGCTTGATCCTGTTCAACTACCGCGCGGATCGGATGCGCGAGATCACCATGGCTTTGGGCTTCGAGCGCTTCGAGGGTTTCGAGAGGAAGCGCCGCGTCGAGGTGGAGATCGTGACCTTCACTCAATACCGCGCCGACTTTCCCTTCGCCGTCGCCTTTCCCCCGGTCGAACTGCGCGGCATCTTTCCCGAGCTGATCAGTCACGCCGGCCTGACTCAAAAGCGCATCGCGGAGACCGAGAAGTACGCCCACGTGACCTTTTTCTTCTCCGGCGGAGAGGAGGATCCCTATCCGGGAGAAGAGCGCATCCTGATTCCGAGCCCCAGGGTGGCGACCTACGATTTGCAGCCCCAAATGAGTGCCGAGGGGGTTACGGAGGCCATCTTGGACGCCCTCGCCAAGGATGAGACCGACGTCTACATCATCAACTACGCCAACGCGGACATGGTCGGCCACACGGGTATCTTCGAGGCGGCGGAGCAAGCGGTCTCCACCATCGATACCTGCCTGCGCAAGGTGGTCGAGACCGTGCGGGAGAAGGGAGGAGTGGTCGCCATCACCGCCGACCACGGCAACTCCGAGCAGCTTTGGGATGCGATCAACGATCAGCCCCACACGGCGCACACCCTGAACCCCGTTCCCCTGGTCCTGGTCAGCGACGACCTGGTCGGCGCCAAGCTGCGCAAGCGCGGTGTGCTGGCGGATGTGGCGCCGACCCTGCTCGAGCTGCTCTCCATCCCTCCCTCGGAGACGATGGACGGCCACTCTCTGCTGGAGGCATGAGCAGCACCCGTCCGGGTCGCGAACGCACCCCCTGCATCGTGCTCGGTGCGACGGGGAGCGTCGGGCAGCGCCTGGTCGCCCTGCTCGCCGAGCACCCCTGGTTCGAGTTGGCGGCGGTCTCGGCCTCCGATCGCAGCCGGGGACGCTCCTATGGGGAGGCCTGTTCTTGGAGCCTGCCCACGCCCATGCCGCGGGCCGCGGCGCAGCTCACGGTGGGGGGCATCGAACCGGTCGAGGAGTGGCCGCTGGTCTTCTCCGCCCTCGGCAGCGAGGTGGCCGGTCCGGCCGAGGAGGCCTGGGCCCGCTCCGGGGCGCTGGTCGTCTCCAACGCTTCGAGCCACCGCATGCGGGCCGACGTCCCCCTCGTCGTACCCGAGATCAACCCGGGCCACCTCGCCCTAGCCCGGCGCCAACCGACCCGCGGGGCGATCCTGGCGAATCCCAACTGCTCGACGATCGGACTCTCCCTCACCCTTGCGCCCCTCTGGCTTGCCTTCGGCATCGAGCGCCTACACGTCGTCACCATGCAGGCCCTCTCCGGGGCGGGCATTCCAGGCGTGCCGGCACTTTCCGCCCTCGACAACCTGGTGCCTTTCATTCCAGGCGAGGAGGAGAAGCTTCCGCGGGAGACGGCCAAGATCCTGGGGACCCTGACCGCAGAGGGAGTGCGGCCGGCGTCTCTCTCGCTCAGTGCCCAGTGCAACCGGGTGGCGGTGCTCGACGGTCACACCGCTTGCGTCTCCCTCGCCCTCGGGCGCGAGGTGGGAGCGGATGAGCTGCGCGCCGCATGGGAGGGTTTCCGTGGGTGCCCCAGCGAGCTTGCCCTCCCCAGCGCTCCGCCCGCACCGGTGCTCTACCTCGAGGAGGAGGATGCGCCCCAACCCAGGCTGCATCGGGAATTGGGTGGGGGCATGGCGGCGGTCGTGGGGCGCCTACGCCCCTGTCCCGTCTTGGGATGGCGCTACGTCACTTTGAGCCACAACACCCTGCGCGGGGCGGCGGGGGGGGCCCTGCTCCTGGCCGAGTTGGCGGCGAGCCGAGGACTCTTGGAGGGCTGACCTCCCCTCGAGTGGGGGGGCGATGTGCCTAGAGCGGATTTCGGGAACCTCGCCTAGCATCGTGTCTCCAAGAACTGTCGGCTCTCCTCCGCTCCCCGCTCTACCCAAACAAGCTCATGACTCAAGACCGAATCTCTCCGACCCGCGGGGTCCTTGCGACTCGCCGGGGGTTGATCGGGGGACTGGTGGGTGGTCTAGGCGCCGCCGCGGGGGTTTCCTCTCTCCACGCGGCTCCTGCCCCCTCCACCTGGTCCCTACGCGCGCTCCCAAGGACCTACACCTTCGCCCTGGGCGACACCCTGACCTACAGCCGGCTCGAGCACATCGCCGGTGGCAGTCTGATCGGCAGCCTGCCCCTGCTCGAGGCGACCGAGGGGCAGTCGGTTCAGCTCGACATCGACAACCAGCTCACCGGCCCCCTGCGGCTCGAGGTGATCGGGGTCGCCCTCGGTCCCGCGCTGCGCGGGGGTCAATCCGGGAGCTTCACCTTCACCATGCCGCCGGCGGGGACCTACCTCGTGACCGAGGCCCGGCGCGGTATCGCCTCGGCCGGCGGGCTCGGGGCGGCCGTGGCGACTCATCCCTCCCGGGGTATCGCCGCGGTGCTCATCTCGCGTCCCTCGAGCGGATTGAACGAACTCTGGAACGGCGGGCCGGCTTTCGATCGGGAGACGGTGCTGCTCTACGAGGACACCGACGACCGCTGGAATGCGGTCCTGGCGGACCCGACCCTGCCGCCCCCCCAGGCCCCCTACGAGCCGAACTTCTTCACGGTCAACGGTCTGGCCTATCCCGATTTGCCGGCGGATCCGACCTGTGTGCCCGCGGGACAGGTGGGCGAGCGCATCCTCATCCGACTCGCCAACCTGGGGCGCATGCGCCAGTCGATCCACTTCCACGGCTTCCACGTCGACGTGGCTGCCCGTAACAACCAGCCCGAGGCGATCCTGGGACAGAAGGACACGGTCGGGCTCCCCAGTCGGGGAACGGTCGATGTCATCCTCACGGCGAACCAGGTGGGCGTCTACCCCCTCCACCCCCACTCGCTGACGGCGGTGACCGCGAATGGTTACTACCCCTTCGGTCAGTTGACGGTCATCAACATCACTTGAGGAGACAACCATGGCTGGACTAGGCAACAACGTCGGTACGAGTTTTGATCTGCGTTCCCGCCCCAACGGCACGCTGACCGTCGGCTCTCAGAACCTGGAGATCTGGTACTTCGCTGAAGGAGGCATGGGCCCGGGCATCGGTTTCATGGGGGATCGCTACCTGCCGTCGGCGCACATCGAGCCGATCGAAGGACAGGTGATCACTCTCAACTTCGACAACATGAGCCCGATGGAGCACACGATCCACCTGCACGGGCTCGACGTGGACCAGGCGAACGATGGGGTCCCGAGTACCTCCTTTGCCGTGCCGCCCATGGGGAGCACGACCTACACCTTCACGGCACCCCATGCGGGGACCTACCACTACCACTGCCACGTGGACACGGTCTTGCACTACGCCAAGGGGATGTACGGTGCGGTCATCGTCCGTCCGCCGAGCGGGTCGACGAGTGAAGCTTGGACGGGAGGGCCGACCTTCGACGAGGAGGTCGTCTGGCATCTCTCGACCCTCGACACGAGCTGGCATTCCCTGGATGCTTCGAGTGCCCAGACCGCGCGCTTCCACCCGGATGTCTTCCTGATCAACGGCAAGAAGGGCGCCGCTGCCAAGCAGGATACCTACACCAAGGTCGTCGTGGGCGTGGGACAGACCGCCTACGTGCGCATCCTGAACACCTCCTACAACTGGGCGCGGGTCTCCCTGGACGGCATGCCCTTCCAGGTCGTCGCTAGCGACGGTCGTCCCTTGCAGACGCCGGTCAAGGTGCGCTCCTTCGAGCTGGGGCCGGGGGAACGCTACGACATCCTCGTGCAGCCCACCAGCACCGGAACGAGCCTCGCCCGCATCGACTACCTGGACGACTTCGGTCAGGTACTCGGATCTGTGGCCACCCGTATCGTCGTCTGACTCCCCCTCTTCCGATCCGAGGCCGCCGCAACCACCCGAGGATGGTTGCGGCGGCCTCTTGGGATCCGCGTCACAATGGGGAACGGGTCTGGGGAACGGGTCTGGGGAACGACTCTGGTGAGCTACTCCTCCCGTTCGTCCACCCAGGCCATCTGAATCGCCTCCAGGAGTTTCTCATTGGAGGCTTTGGGATCACCCGTGAAATCGTCAAGGGCGCACACCCATCCGTGCAAGTCGGTGAACCGCACGGTCAGGGGATCGACCTCGGGGTGGGCGGTGAAGAGCTGATAGCCGAGCTCATGCACATCGTCCCAGCTGAGTCCTTCCTTCTTCATCACACATCCTCCAGTTTCTTACCGGTTACGGCCTCCTTGACCACCGCGTCCATCAGAACGGCGGCCAGGGGTTGGGATGCCTGTTCCAGTCGATCGCGACTGCGCACGAGGGCGTCGAGATCGTTGCCCTCGCGTGCCTTCCGGGCCGCCTGGGTCGCCTCTTCGAGGTCTTCGAGGGTCTCCCGATCGAGTTGCTTCCGCGCGGTTTCCTGATTCTTGTCCACCGCCCGTAGCATCGTGCCCAACTCGGCCTTGAGGTCGGCCACTCGGCGGGCGTCGAAGTCCGCCTGAGCGTTCTCGAAACCCGCCGCGAGCATCTCCTCGACCTCCTCGTCGGTCAGGCCGTGCATCGGCTTGCATTCGATCTCGGCGGCCACGCCGCTGGTCTGCTCTTTGGCGGTCACCGTCAAGACCCCGTCGGCATCGATGTGGAAACGCACGGCGACCCGCGCCATGCCGGCGGCCATGGGGGGGATCCCGCTCAGGCGGAAACGCCCCAGGGTGCGGCAATCCTCGGCCAGCTCTCGCTCCCCCTGGACGATGTGGAAGTCGATCGCGGTCTGCCCGTCGACGTAGGTCGTAAAGCCCTCCGTGTGGCTGCACGGCACGCGCGAGTTGCGCTCGATCAGCTTGGCCACCGCGCCGCCCATGGTCTCGAGGCCCAGGGAGAGGGGGGTGACGTCCATGAGCAGGATGTCTCGGGTGCCGCCCATCAGGACCTGGGCCTGGGCCGCGGCACCGAGAGCGACCACCTGGTCGGGATCGAGGCCCGTGTGGGGGGGGCGGCCGAAGAGTTTTTCCACTGCGGCGCGTACCGCGGGGACGCGGGTCGAGCCGCCGACCAGGACCACCTCGTCGACCTCGTCCGCGCGCAGCTTGGCATCGGAGAGGCAGCGGCGGCAGGCGTCGAGGGTGCGCTCAACCAGGGGGGCGATGCGCTGCTCGAACTCTTCCCGGGTCACGGTGCGCCGCCAGGTCGTGCCGCTCGAGGGGAGTGAGAGGGCGAGGTCGTGGGCGGGTGAACCGGAGAGGGCGATCTTGCACTTCTCCGCCGCCAGGCGTGCCGCCTGGAGGAAGGCCGGGTCGTCCAGATCCTCCTCCGGAAGGTCACGGGCGAGCTCTTCGCGCATCAGGTCGACGAGAGCGGCATCGAAGTCATCCCCACCCAGATGGGTATCCCCCGCCGTCGCGAGTACGCCGAAGACACCCTCCTCGATCGAGAGGATCGAGACGTCGAAGGTTCCGCCGCCCAGGTCGTAGACCGCTACGGTGCCCGCGTCGCCCTGATCGAGGCCGTAGGCCAGGCTGGCGGCGGTGGGCTCGTTGACGATGCGCAGGACATCGATCCCCGCCAGGCGTGCCGCGTCACGGGTCGCCTGGCGCTGGGCGTCGTCGAAGTAGGCGGGGACGGTGATGACGGCGCTCTGCACCTCGGCTCCGCCGAAGGCCTCCTCTGCCTGCTCGATCACCCTGCGCAGGATCAGGGCGGAGATCTCGGGCGGGGTGATCTTGCGGCCGCGTACGTCGATCTGCAGCACGCCGTTCTCGTTCTCGCTCACCTCGAAGGGCAGGGAGCGCGCATCGGCACGGGCATCGGCCAGGCCGCGTCCCATGAAGCGTTTGATGCTGAAGATCGTGTGGCGGGGATCGACGACCGCCTGGGCGCGGGCGGCGTGGCCCACCAGGGGCGGTCCCTCTTCGGGGAAGTTCACCACCGAGGGTACCAGGGCCGGCTCGCCTTCGACCCGCAGGACCTCCGGTCGCCCGTCCCGCCAGATGGCCGGCAGGGAGTTGGTCGTTCCCAGGTCGATCCCGATGACGATCTTGCGGGTGGTCTCTTCGAGGAGGTCGAGTTCGATGTATCCCATCAGATCTCTCCGGCGCCGTAGCGCAGGTCACGGATGCGGTAGAGGGCGCGCGAGAGGTAGCGTATCGCGTTCAGTTCTTGCCGGATGGTACGCAGCACCGGTGCGCCACGCTCGGGGAGGGGCGACAGCTTGCGGCCGATCGCCTGCATGCGCGCGTCCCGCTCCTCGGTGAGGGTCTCCGCCAGACGATCGAGGGCCTGGCGCTCCGGGGAGTCGGCTGCCGCTCCCTCTGCGGCGTCCAGCGTCTCGTTCCAGTCGAGAACCTCCATCAGGAATGCCTGGGGCATCTGGCGCTCTTCCTGTTCGCTGGGACCGCCCAGCCGTTCGAGAATCCAGTCGGCTCGAAGGAAGGGATCGAGGAGCACTTCGAAGGCACGGTTGAGTGCGGCGCTGTTCGTTTCGGCCAGGGCCTGTTGTGCCGGATCACCCATGTGGAAGTCGGGATGCACGATGCGACCGAAGCGTCGCAGGCGGCGCTTGAGATCCCTCTCGTCCACGTTCCAGGTCGGTTTCAGCCCGAAGATGTCGAAAGGTCCCGATTCCGGGGGGGACTCGAGAACGATCCCGCAGGCCTCGCAGCCCAAGGGGGTTTCGAGGGCTGCGCCGCAGGCGGAACAGTCGGCCATCAGACGCTGAAGGATTCCCCGCAGCCGCAGCTCTTGGAGGCGTTGGGGTTGGTGAACTTGAAGCCACGGCCCATCAGGCTCTCCTCGAAGTCCACGACGGTACCGTTGAGATAGAGGAAGCTCTTGGGATCGCAGAGGATGGTCACGCCGTCGACTTCGTTGACCTGGTCGGTGGGCCGACGCTGATCGTCGAAGCCCAGGGTGTAGGAAAACCCCGAGCAGCCGCCGCCCTTGACGCCGACCCGCAGGGCCGTGCCGTCGGGAAGGTTCTGCTCGCCGATGATGCGTCGGACCTCGTTCACCGCCCGTTCGGAGAGGGTGATCGCCATCGTTACTCGTCCTTGTTCTTCTTGCTCTTGAAATCAGCCACGGCAGCCTTGATCGCATCTTCGGCGAGCACGCTGCAGTGGATTTTGACCGGCGGGAGAGCCAGCTCCTCGACGATTTCGGTGTTCTTGATCTCGAGAGCTTCGTCGAGTTTCTTGCCCTTGATCCATTCGGTGGCCAGGGAGGAACTGGCGATCGCGGAGCCGCAGCCGAAGGTCTTGAACTTGGCGTCGACGATCGTGTCCCCCTCGACTTGGATCTGCAGTTTCATCACGTCGCCGCACTCGGGAGCGCCAACGACGCCGGTGCCGACCGCGTCGCTGTCCTTGTCGAGGGAGCCGACGTTGCGAGGGTTGTTGTAGTGGTCGAGGACCTTGTCGCTATAAGCCATGGAACCGGGTGGAAGGATTCAGTGGGATGTCCAGTTCACGGTGGAGAGGTCAATCCCCTCCTGAACCATTTCGTACAGGGGTGAAAGCTCACGCAGTTTCTTGACGGCGGAGATGATCTGCTCGGCGGCGCGATCGACTTCTTCGGTGGTGGTGGGCCGTCCGAAGCCGAAGCGGATCGAGCTGTGGGCCAACTCGTCGCCCACGCCCATCGATTGCAGGACATGGCTCGGCTCGAGGCTGGCCGAGGTGCAGGCCGAGCCCGAGGAGACCGCGAGGTCGGGGATGCCCATGATGAGTGACTCCCCTTCGACGTAGGCGAAGGAGAGGTTCGAGCAGCCGGGAAGCCGATGCTCGGGGTCGCCGTTGACATAGACGTGGTCGAGTTCGGAGAAGATGCGCTTCTCGAACCGCTCGCGCAGCTCGCGGCTGTGGGTCGCGTCGGCTTCGAGCTCCTGCTCGCACAGCTCGCAGGCGGCCCCGAGGCCGACGATCCCCGGCACGTTGAGCGTCCCCGAACGCATGCCGCGCTCGTGGCCGCCCCCGTCCATCTGCGCCACGAGGCGCACGCGGGGGTTGCGCCGACGCACGTAGAGGCAACCGACCCCCTTGGGACCGTAGATCTTGTGGGCGGAGAGGCAGAGGAGGTCGATGCCGTCGGCTTGTACGTCGACGGGCACCTTGCCGACCGCCTGGGTCGCGTCACAGAAATAGAGCACGCCACGTTCGTGGCAGAGGGCCCCGATCTCGCGCACCGGGTTGAGGGTACCGATCTCGTTGTTGGCCCACATGATGGCGACCAGGATCGTGTCGTCCCGCAGGGCTTCGGCCACCTGTTCGGCCGAGTGGCGCCCCTTGTCGTCGGGAGCGAGGTAGGTGACCTCGAAGCCCTGTTTTTCCAGGTGCTTGCAGGTGTCGAGGACCGCCTTGTGCTCGGCCTGGCTGGTGATGATGTGGCGTCCGCGTGAGCCGTACATCTCGGCCGCTCCCTTGAGGGCCAGGTTGATCGATTCGGTCGAGCCCGAGGTGAAGACGATCTCCTTGGGGGAGGCGCCGATCAGAGAGGCGATCTTGCCGCGCGCCTCGTCGACCGCCTTCTCCGCTTCCCACCCATAGGCGTGGCTGCGGCTGGCGGCGTTGCCGAAGCACTCCCGGAAGTAGGGCAGCATGGTGTCGAGCACGCGCGGGTCGACCGGGGTGGTCGCTTGGTAGTCGAGGTAGATGGGCCGTGTCATGGTCAGGGGTGAAGCTCCTCTTGTCATGCGGCGGGATCCTCGCCCTGGCCTGCGGGCCCGAGGGGAGCGACTACCGCTTGGGCCGACGAGAAGAGGGCGGTCGGATGGAGAGAGGTGTTGGCGAGCGAGCGCAGGGTCGTACCCTCGAGTAGGGCCCAGATTCCCTGGCGCAGGCGGGTGAGAGGTGAGCGGATGGGGCAGACCTCCTGGACGTCGCACTCCCCGTCCGTGCGGGCCGCGCCCAGGTCCTGGCAACTGGTCAAGGAGGGGGCCCCCTCGAGGGCGGCTACGATCTCTCCCAGGGTGATCGCTTCGGCCGGTCGGGCGAGCCAGTAGCCCCCTCCGGCGCCCCGCTGGGACTCGACGATCCCGGCCCGCCCCAAATCCTTGAGGGTCTCGGCCAGGAGGCGGCGGGGGACCGGGTAGCGGTCCCCGACCTCGCGCACGGAGACGATCTCCCCTTCGCGGTCCACCAGGTGCAGCAGCGCGATCAGGCCGTATTCGGTGCGTTTGGTCAGCTTCAGCAAGGGATTGAGCACCAATTGGGTGCTATTTGGGCCCCGAAGGGAGCCCGCAGGGGTGGTAAATGGAGTTCTACCACCTGCGGGCTGCCCTCTATTGTAGGTCCATCGTCCGAGCTGACCAGCCCGGTGGAGCAAAAACCTTCCGTCTACGTAAGATTGCCCCCCTCGACCCCGTCCAAGGGCCCACCCCTACCGCTCTCAAGGGGCCGCTCTCAAGGGGCCGTTCTCAAGGGGATTACGGAGTGGGTCGATAGCTGTGGGACCATGGCTGAGAACGAGGTGGTCTGTATCCAGTGTGGCCAGCCGATCGGGGATCCCCCCAGGCTGAACCTGCTTGCGGAGGAGGAGCCCTGTCCCGCCTGCGCCGAGCGGCTGCTCGAGTCCCTGCCGGGTATCTTCCACACCCCCTACGAGTCGCCGACCGAGGCTCCCGTCGACACGGGGTCCGGCTACGAGGGCTCCGGCTACGAGCCGAGCGATCCGGGCGTGGACCCGGCCTGACTCCTCTTTCCGCGGGGGGGCCGACCGAGAGCGATCGGGGTGCGCGGCTCCTACGTGGGATCGGCTCACTCCTTCGCAGCGGCCTCCATGCGGGCGCGAAGATCGCCGGGGAGCATGCGGGGTGCACGGCTTTCGAGGTCGATGCAGGCGAGCTCGATGGCGCCGTCGAGCAGGAGGGTCTCGTCCGCCGGGCGTGAGATGGAGTAGTCGAACAGGATCGAGGCAGCGCGTACCCGACCCAGGGAGACGTGGATGTCGAGCTGATCCTCGTAGAAGGCCGGCGCCCGATAGCGCAGCTCGACCCGTCGCACGGGGAGGCCGATCCCTGCCCGCTCGAGAGCGCCGTAGGGCATGCCCCGGGCCGCCATGAACTCCGTACGAGCCTCCTCGAGGTAGGCGAGGTAGTTCGCGTGGTGCACGACTCCCATCTGATCCGTCTCGCCGTAGCGTACTTTCAGCCGGTGGAGATAGGCCATGGGGGGATCTTAGCGGGAGCTCGCGGGCTCCCCTGGTCCCCCGGCGGATGCCCTGGTAGAACCTCCCTGGCCCATGACTCCCTCCCTCGCCACCCCCAGGAAGGGCGACCCCATCGTCGCCATGCTCCTGACCTGGCTCGTGCCGGGGGCGGGGCACCTCTACCTGGGCCGTCCCCGGCGCGCTCTGGCGGCTTTCGTCCTGATCGAGGGGCTCTATGTGCTGGGGTTCGTCCTTTCGGCGGGGCTCTTCTTGAACCTGTTGCCGGCCGAAATGCGCGGCCGTTTCGCCGGGGTACTCACCCCGGAGGTCGGCAACCTGGGAGCGCTCTTGGTGCATCTATCCCGGGTGGGATTCCTCGAACAGCCGCGTGCTTGGCCCGCGGGTATGCACCTCGGTATGGCTCTGACCGCGGCCAGCGGCGTGCTCAACTTCGCCCTGGTCTCCCAGGCGAACTTCGACGCGCGCGTGGGCGAATCCTCCCCCGCGCAGAGGGGCCCCGCTCCCGGGTTCGCGGCCGCTCTCACATGGCTCGTTCCCGGGCTCGGCCACTGGCTCCAGGGCCGCCGCAAGCGGGCGTTGGCGATCTTCGTCATGCTCGTCGGCCTCTTCTTGCTCGGGGTCTTTCTGGCCGAGGGCTTCAATCTCGACCGCGAGCGTCACTTCTACTATTGGGCCGGTCAGTTTCTGCTCGGCCTGCCTGCGATCGCGGCCGAGTTCCTGGCCGGCCATGCCCGTCTCGACCACGACGTGGCCTACCTCGACGCGGGTGTCGTCTTGGGTTGTGTAGCGGGGATGCTCAACGTGCTCGTGATGCTCGATGCCTACGGTTGGTCCGAGGATCGTCGCCTGGGCGACGAGCCCGCCCCCGCTCCTACCCCTGCGAGGAGCGAGGCGTGAAGGACCTGCCGATCCACATTCTGCTCTTCCTCATCTCCGGTGCGATCGTCGTCGCCATCGGAGCGCTTTTCGCCGAGCCGGAGGACGACGCCGCCCTCGCCCTCCTACCCCGGCGCCTGTTGGGTTTCTTCCTAGGCAGCGCGATCGTGGTGGCGGTGATGCTCATCTGCGAGCACACCTTCGCCGCCGTGAGTTGACTTCGCTGCGGCATTGCTTCGTCCCGTTGGGCGGCTCCGAAGTGCCCCCGGCGTCGCCTCCACCGGGCGATGGGTAAGGTCACCTGCCTGCCAGCGTCATCACCGGTGAGGCTGTGTGACTTGCCTGTCCAGGCATGCCAAGGGCCTTGCAAGCAGCAAGTGCTTAGGGACACTCCCGTGCCGTGAGCCGCCGGTCTCCGTTCCGCGCTCGCACACCCGTGGGGAGGCTCAGCCCAGTTTCGCTTCGGGAGGCATCGCTTGGGATGGGGATTGAAGGGGCGCGGTGAGTCGTTCCGGGTCACGGAAATCGTGGCGAGAGAGTGTCCAAGGAGGGGAATTCCGGCGCATCTTTTCCTGCCTCGGTATCCTTGATTTCCCATGGCACGCTCCCGCCCTCCGAGCCCCCTTCCCCGGCGCGAATTCCTGCGCGGGGCCGGGGCGTGCGCCGGTCTCTGGGCCCTGCCGGGGTGGAACGTAGCGGGCCTTTTCTCCCGGCCCAAATCGGTGGCGATCGTCGGAGCCGGGGTAGCCGGCCTGAGCGCCGCACGGGCCCTGTCACGGCTGGGGATCGATACCGTCGTCCTCGAGGCCCTCGATCGCATCGGCGGGCGGGTCCACACCGCGGCCCTGGGGGAGCTGCGCATCGATCGGGGGGCCTCCTGGGTACACGGCATGAGCCCCAAGAATCCCTTGGTGGAGCTCTTTCGCCGTCTGGGCGTACGCCTGGTTCCCGATCACGTTCCCTTCCACCTCTTCGAAGAGGGCAACGGCTTCTTGCCCAAGTGGGAGGTGAAAGCTCTCAACAAGAGCGTCACCGCATTCATCGACGCTCTGCCGGCCCTGCGCGCCCAACTCGGGCCCGCCGCCGACGTGGGAGGGGGCATCGAACGCTTCCTCACGCTGCGGGGGCTGAGCGGCACCACCCGCTCCCGCGTGCGCTTCATGCTGAATGCCTTCTTCGAGGCGTGGTACGCGGCTCCCACGCGCAGGCTCTCCCTGGAATGGATCTGGGAGGACGGAAGCTTTCCCGGCCTGGACGGCTTTCCCGAGGGGGGCTACGGCCAGCTCATCACCGCCCTGGCCGAGGGGGTCGACGTGCGCACCGGCTCCCCCGTCCAGAGCATCCACTACGGGCCGAGCGGGGTGCGCTTGGAGACCAGCCACGAGACCCTGCGTGCCACCCACGCCATCGTCACCGTTCCCCTCGGCGTCCTGAAGCAGGGGGCGATCCACTTCGATCCGCCCCTGCCCCAAGCGAAACAGGCCGCCCTCGACCGTCTGGAGATGGGCAGCTTCGAGAAGGTACACCTGCTCTTCGATCATCCGCTCGGGGGGCAGATGGATGAGCTGTTCTATCGTCCTCGGGCAGGGGGGCGCCTCTTCCTGAAGGACCTTTGGCCCTTCTCCGGAGCCCCGGCAGTCCTGGCCCTCGCGGGGGGGGAGTTCGCCCTGCGCATGGCCTCCCAGAGCGACGCGGAGGTGCTGCGAGAGACCGCGGAGATGGTGCAGCGGGTCACCTCATCCGGCCCACCCTCGATCCACGCCCTGCCCCCCGTTCGAGGCGACGTCACGCGCTGGCGCGATGCACGCTTCTTTGGGGGCTCGTTCTCCTACTTGCCGCCTGGGGCCTCGCCCGCCGATCAGCAAGCCTTGGCGGCACCCCATCAAAGGCTCCACTTCGCGGGCGAGGCGACCCACGACCGTTACTACGCCTCGGTCCACGGAGCGCTGCTCTCGGGCCTGAGGGAAGCCGGGCGGATCTTTGGTCGGGATCTCGACGTCCACGACCTGATCTAGCCGGGTGAACCGATCGGGCCGAAGGATCTCGACCGGACTTGCCGGTCGATGGCCGTCCGTGGAAGGCCGGTCAGGTCGGCAGGCGGTAGAGACCGCCTGGAGCTCGTACCACCCGTCCGGCAAGCTCGAGCTCGAGAAGCTGCGCCAGGGTGTCACCCACCGCCGTCTTCGTCGCCCGTGCAAGCTCATCGACGGTGAGGGTCTCCCCCTCGAGCGCGGCCAAGAGGGGCGAGGGGGCGGGGAGGGCCTCGCCACGGCGGGCT
>JALWOP010000202.1 GCA_027083445.1 Planctomycetota bacterium
GTCGCGGGGGAGGCTCGCTTGGGGGAGGGAGAACGGCGCAGGAGGAGTCTGAAACCGAGGGCTGCGGCGGGTAGGCCTACCGCGAGTGCTCCCACCGCCAGGGGCAGGAGCGCCTCTGGGGTGATCTCGGGCGGGAGATCCCCAGCCACCGACGGGCCAGTTACCGGGCCAGTCACCGGCGCGGACCCGCCTCTTCGATCAACCCCTCCTCGGGACTGGAAGCGCTGGCGTAGCGACGCCGGGGAATGCGTCCGGCGAGGTAGGCCTGACGTCCGGCATGGCAGGCCTCGCGCATGGCGACGGCCATGCGCAGGGGTTCGCGGGCCCCGGCGATGCCGGTGTTGAGCAGGACCCCATCCGCCCCGAGTTCCATGGCAACGGTCACGTCCGAGGCGGTACCGACCCCCGCATCGACCAGCACCGGCAGGTCGACCAGTTCCATCAGGATCGAGAGGGCCGAGGGGTTCTGGATCCCCTGCCCCGAACCGATCGGAGCGCCCGCGGGCATGACCGCCGTCACTCCGAGCTCAGCCAGGCGCACCGCGAGGCGCGGGTCGTCGGAGGTGTAGACCAGGACCTCGAAGCCCTCCTCGACCAGGATGCGCGTCGCCTCCAGCGTGCCGACGGGGTCGGGCAGAAGGGTCTTGGGGTCGCCCAACACCTCGAGCTTCACCAGGGGGGTGTCGAGCAGGTCCCGAGCGAGACGCGCGGTGCGCACGGCGCTCTCTGCATCGAAACAACCGGCGGTGTTGGGCAGGACGTGATAGCCGCCCTCTCGGACCACGTCGATCAGACTGCGATCCCCCTCTCGACTCTGGTCCACGCGCCTGACGGCGACGGTCACCAGCTCGGTTCCCGACAGGGCGAGGGCGCGGGCGGTCTCGTCGAGATCGGCGTACTTGCCCGTCCCCACCAGAAGACGCGAAGTGAGACTGAGGCTTCCGAGCCGCAGGGGCTCGTCGCGGGTAACTTCATCCATGCTCTTCATCCCCCCCCCACCAGGGTCACCAGTTCGATGCGGTCCCCCTCGCATAGAACGCGCACGCTGCGCGCTCCGCGCGGGACGAGTTCGCGGTTGATCTCGGCGGCGACCTCCTCGGGCCCCAGCCCGCGCCCCTCGATCAGCTCGGCCAGGGTCGTCCCCGGCTCGATCTCGAGACGCTCTCCGTTGACGAGGATCGTGATCATGGCCGGCGCACTCTAACCCACACGCAGGAAAGCACACTTGAGGTAGTGGCTCTCGGGCAGGGTTACCCGGTAGGGATGGTCGGGAGCAGCACCCGCGAGCTCCTCCATCCAAGCCTCGCGCCCGGAGAGCCGGGCGGCCTTGCCCAGGAACTCGACGAAGTCCTCGGGACGCACGTTATAGGAACACGAGGCGCTGACGAGCGAACCACCGGGGCGTGCCAGGGCCAGGCCGCGCCGGTTGAGCTCGACATAACCGCGCTCGGCACCCGCGACCTCACGCCGATTGCGGGCGAAGGCGGGCGGGTCGAGCACGACCAGTTCGAAGCGCTCCTCCTCCTCGGTCATGGCACGCAGGGCGCGCATGCAGTTCGTGCGCCGCACCTCCACCCTGTCGGCCACTCCATTGCGCTCGGCGTTGCGCAGGAGGCGTGCGCAGCTCGCCTCGTTCTGTTCGAGGCACAGGACCCGCTCGGCCCCCTCCAAAGCAGCGCGGATTCCAAAGAGGCCGTCATAACTGAAAGCATCGAGCACCCTGCCCCCACGCGCCAGGGGGGCGGCCTTCAGGCGGTTGCGGCTCTGATCGAGGTAGTGGCCGGTCTTGTGTCCCGCAAAGACGTCGACCTCGTACTGAAGGTTTCCCTCGCGCACGAGGATCGTCTCGGGAGGCTCGCCGACGATCGTCTCGACGCGTGTCTCGAGGTTCTCGAAGCGACGCACGCTCGTGTCGGAACGATCGACGACGGTTCGCACGGGGATCTCGAGCACCTCACGCAGCAGCTCGAGCAGAAAGTCGCGCATGCGGTCTGCCCCCTGGGTTCCGCACTGGAGCACGAGCACGTCTCCATAGCGATCGACGACCATTCCCGGTAAACCGTCCGCGTCCCCGGCCAGCAGACGACAGGCCCCCTCGGGTTCGAGCATGCCGTGCCGGCGCCGCACCTCGACCGCGCGCTCGACGAGGTCGAGCCAAAAGGCGCGCTTGGGTTGGTCGGCCTCGCGCGTCACCATGCGCAGGGCGATGCGCGAACTGGTGCTGAACAGCGCCCAACCAAGAGCCTCGCCATTCGGGCCCTCGACGGGTAGCAGCTCACCGGGCTCCCCCTTGCCCTCGGCGATGTCGTCGGCATACACCCAGGGGTGTCCCGATTGGGCCCAACGGCGGCCCTTGCCGGTCAGAGTCATCTTGCCCATCGGTGCGGGGCCCCTTCCTTACGGGACGAATCCAATTCCATTGCCGGACGAGTCTTCATGGCCGGATCTTCATGGCCGAAGCCTCACTGCCGGATCCCTACCTACCGGGCCACGCGGCAATGAATGCAGAGCCGGCGGCGGGTCGACCCGGGCCGGGCGGCGCAGAGGGTAGCCGCCTCAGCGTCCGCCCACCAGGGCCTGAAAGCGCGGATCTCCCCGCAGGGAGGCCAGGTCGGGATCCCCCCGTGCCCAGATTCGCTGGCGCTCCCGGGAGGCTTCACTGGGGTGGTTCTCCGCCAGCTCCTTGGCCAGCCAATCGAGGGCCTCCTCCCGGTCCCCGAGCAGGGCGTGGGTGCAGGCCAGGTTGTACCAGGTGCCCGGCCCCGGGCGGACCCGCCGCAACAGGTCCCGCGCCTCCTCGCTGCGACCCGAACGGGCCCGGTAGCAGGCGAGGAGCACGGTCATGAACTCGTCACTGCGCAGGGCGTAGGCCTTCTCGTAGTAGTCGAGGGCCTGGTCGGGATCTCCCAGCTTGACGTTGGCGTTGACCGCCAGGGAGACCAGGGCGGTCGCCCTCAGGGAACGATAGAGGGCCAGGGCGTCCGGACCGGCACCGTTTTCGGTGAGCTGACGTTCGAGCCCCTCGAGCCGCTCGACCGCCGCGAGGAGGGCCTCCTGGGCCCGCAGGGGTTCGTCCTCATCGGTGTAGGCGCTCCCGATGGCCAGGTCGGCGCGGGCGATGAGCACCTGAGCGGGGTAGTACCACCAGCGGGAGATGCCCTCCCCTTCGAGCTGCTCCTGCATGGCCCGCGCCAGGGCGCGCGCCTCGCTGCCGCGCCCCTCCTCGCGCAGATCCTCGGCCAGCCACAGGGCCAGGGAGGCCGGCATCCGCAGTCCGCGCAGGCTCTCCGCCCCGCCCCTCTCCATCAATAGCAACTGCCGCCTGCGGTCGAGCAGGGCCAGCTCCTCCAGTTCCGCCTCCGGCCGCTCCCAGCCATTTCCCGCCCGCTCTGCCAGGCGGGTGGTCAAGGCGTCGATGCGTTCGCCGAGGGCCTCGAGCCGGGCACGCTGCACCTCCTCGAGGAGGGTACGCCGAGCCGGGTCGGCGAGGGGATCCCCCAGGCTCTCCCCGATTCCCTCGGGTGGCTCGAAGCCGGGCACCTCCGCCGGTGAGATGGCGGCCAGGGCGCGGCCGAGCCCACGCTGTAACTCGATTCCATCGGCGATCGTGAGGCCCGGATGGGCGACCCCCGCAAAGAGCAACCGATAGGGGGAGAGGGGCGCGTCGAGTAGGAGATCCCAGCCCTCGGTCCCCCCCTGGCCCGCACGGGCACGGGCGACCTGGGCCTCGAGACTCAACCGGTGGGCGCGCTGGACCTGGGCCAGCACACGCCCCTCCCCCGGCTTCGCCCCCCCGGCGAGCTCCGCCAGGGCCGAGGCGATGGCGACCAGGGCTCGACGATCGAAGAGGTCGGCCCGGGCCAGAAGCTCACGCTCCCCCAGGGAGCGCTCCGACCCCCAGGCCTCGTCGAGAGCCAACTCGAGGCCCCGCCCCGCCTCGTCGAGGGCGGCCCGCGCCCGCTCGGGGTGACCCAGGGCGAGCTCCGCCAGCCCCTCGACGTACCACGAACGGAAGAGCCACCGGCCGGCCTCTATCCTGTCCCCCTTCTCTCGCAGGAGGGCTTCGGCGACGGCGCGCCCCGGCCCCGCAGCGCGTCGTACCGCTCGCGCCTCCTCCAGGGCACGGGCTCCATCGACGCCCGGGAAGAGCGCCAGAAGCGAAGAGCGATGGTGACACAGCCTTGGATCGACACCGCAGCGCCCGAGTTCGTCGAGGAGGTCGAGTGCGCCGGGAATGGCTGCCGCCCCGAGCTGCCGCAGGCGCCCTTCGAAGGCGACCTGCGCGGCGATCGCCGCCTCGCGTACCCGCGGGTCGCTGTGGCGCAGGGCCTGGGCCAGGGGTCGGGCCGATCCCGGGGGGGCCGCCTCCGCCAAATAGCGGCCATAGAGGGGTAGGAGCGCCGCGAGCACCTCGGCGGGCAGGGCGCCCCCTTCTCCGGAAGCCATGGCACGGGCCACACGCCCCATCACCGCCGCGCGTGCGCGGGGAGTGGGTTCCAAGGCCTGGACCGCCAGGACGGCATCCGCGGCGGGCAGATCGTCGATCAGCCTTCCCAGGGCGGCGACTCCCCCCTCGGTATCGAGCTCACCCAGGATGGCGATCGCCCTTGCGCGTAGCTTGGCATCCCCATCGAGGCGGGCTCGACGCTCGAGGGCCAAGGTCACCTCCGCGCTCCCCCCCGCGCCCATCCCCGGCCGGGCGACCGTCTCCAGCCAGGCCGCACGCACCCCCGGGTCACGGTCCTCGGCCAGGGGGGCCAGCCGGGTGAGATCCCCCGGTCCAGCCAGTTCGACCAGGAGCCGCGCACGGGCCAAGCGGGCCGTGGCGCTGCAGGCATCGATCCCCGAGAGGAGCGCCCGGGTAACCTGCGCGCGCTCCTCCCCCTGGGTGGCGAGGAGCTCCGCCGCGGCCTCCGGGTCCCCCCCGTCGAGCCGCTCGATACGTCGATCGCCGAGGCGCGGGGCAAGCGCCAACCCAAGAATCAGCCAGGTGAGCTTGGTCATCGTTTGTCTCCGCGCCGCTTGCCGAGACGGTACTCGAAGGCGCGCCGGGAGAGGCCGAGACGGCGCGCCGCCGCGGAGAGGTTGCCGCGCTCCTCCTCGAGGGCGCCCTCGAGCATGGCCCGGTCGAGCGCATCGAGGCCGATTCCGTGGGCGCGGGCCTCCCGGGCGAGCCGCTGCGCGGCCCCCTCGATGCTGCGCCCCAAAAAGTCGAACTCCCAGGGGGCGACCGGACCGCCCTCCCCGGCCAGAATCATCACCCGCTCCAGGGCGTTTTCGAGTTCGCGCACGTTCCCGGGCCAGGGATGGGCCGCGAGCCGCTCCAGGGCCGCGGGGGTCAGCGGGCGCTCGGCGACCCCGCTGCGCTCGGCGACCCGCGCCCCCAGTTCCCGCACTAGGTCCGGCAGATCCCCCAGATGGGCCCGCAGGGGGGGAACGTGCAGGCGCACGACCGCCAGGCGATAGTAGAGGTCTTCGCGCAGACGCCCCTCCGCCACCTCGCCGGCCAGGTCGACCGCACTGGTCGCCACCAGCCGCACGTCCACCGGCACGGGCCGTTCCGCCCCGAGAGGCTCGACGACCCGCTCCTGGAGCACCCGCAGGAGCTTGCCCTGCATCGCGGGCGGGAGGCCCTCGACAGGATCAGGGTGCCCCCCTCCGCCCGCGATGCAGGGCAAGCTCCTGCGGGTGCTCCAGGAG
>JALWOP010000203.1 GCA_027083445.1 Planctomycetota bacterium
CCGGAGCAACGAAGGGCTCTGGACCTGCTCAAGCAGATCGCGGTGTAGTCAGAACCGCGACCACCATGTCGCTCGCAACCATCGAGGCTGTGCGGACTTGGGCTGGGACATCCCGTCGAACTTCAGGTTAGAATCCTCTTCAATGCCCCTCATCAAGGGAATCCCCGTCGCACCGGGGCTGGTCCTGGGACCTGCCCATGTCGTGCGTGCCCGTCCCGATGTCGTCCCGATCTGGACCATTCCCAGGGCCGCTCTCGAGGCCGAGGTCGCTCGGCTCGGGAATGCGGTGAGGGAGGCCGGCCGACGCCTGGAGCGCCAACGGGAGGTGATTGCAGCCCTGGCCAGTGAGGAGGAGGCCGGCATTCTGGCCGTCCACCGCATGATCCTCGAGGACCCCGGTGCTCTGACCGAGGTCGAGCGCAGGATCCGCGAGGATCGGGTCAACGCCGAGACAGCGGTGCAGCACCTGATCGACGACCTCTGCGCCAAGCTGGGCAAGCTCGAGGGGGCCAACGTGCGGCGCTACGCCGCGGACGTCAGCGAGCCCTGGCGCGTGGTCCTCGATGTGCTCTTGCAGCGCGACCAGGAGGAACTCGGCGCAGGGGAGGATCCGGTCGTACTTGCGGCGGCCGAGCTCACTCCCCAGGTGGTTACCTGTCTGCCACGGGAGCGCATCCTGGCCATCGTCACCGAGGCCGGTGGACGCTTCAGCCACGGCGCAGTCCTCGCCCGTGCCTTCGGCCTCCCCTGCGTCGTCGGGCTGACCAACCTGCTTGCACGTTTGGAGCAGGGCATGCCCGTGCTCGTCGACGGAGACGCGGGGACCCTACAGCCGCGGCCCGACCCCGCAGCTATCACCGAGTTCGAGGAGCGGCTGCGGCAGCGCGAGGCACGAGAGAAGGTTCTTCGCTCCGTCGCCTCCCTGCCGGCGGTGACTCCGGACGGCCATCGCCTGGAGGTCATGGTCAACCTGGAGAGCACCCGGGATCTGGAGACCTTCGATATCGGACACTGCGACGGTACGGGACTCCTGCGCACGGAGTTCCTGTACATGGAACGCAACACCTTCCCCTCCGAGGAGGAGCAGTACCGCCTCTATCGTCGCATGATCGATGGAATGCAGGGCAAGCCGCTGACGATTCGCACCCTCGACATCGGTGGCGACAAGCAACTGCCCTACTTCCACGCCCCGGCTGAAGAGAATCCCCAGCTCGGCTGGCGCGGACTGCGCGTCACCTTGGAGTGGCAGGACCTCCTGCGAGTGCAGTTGCGTGCCCTGCTGCGCGCCAGCGCCCACGGTCCCCTGCGCCTGCTCTTGCCCATGGTCAGCTCGATCGATGAGATCACGGCCGTACACACGATCTTCGAGGGACTGCGGGCGCAGCTCCTCGATCAGGGCTATGAGATCGCCGAAGACGTGCCCGTGGGGACCATGATCGAGGTGCCATCGACCCTCTGGATCCTCGAGGAGATTCTCGAGGAGGTCGACTTTGTCAGTGTCGGTTCGAATGACCTGACCCAGTACCTGCTCGCGGTCGATCGGGACAACTCCTTCGTCGCCAAGCACTACGACCCCCAGCACCCGGCGGTCCTGCGGGCGCTGGCCTCGGTGGCACGGGCGGCGAATGCCGCTGGAAAGCCCTGCGCTGTCTGCGGTGAGGTGGCGGGTGACATCGCCATGGCCCTGGTACTGCTTGGGATGGGGTACGACTCCGTCAGCGTCGCGCCCTTCTTCCTCTCCGGGCTACGCTTCGCCGTTCGGGAGACCCCCTTTGAGGAGTGCCGTCGTCTTGCGCAGCGGGCGGTCGCCTGCCGGAGTGCGGCCGTGGTTCGCGAACTCCTGAGTGAGGCTCGCTCCAGGCTCCACGAGGGGCTGGCCACGGGGGAGACGGGTTCGGCGTAATCCTGCCTGCGGACACCGTCATAGCGCTCTTTTCTAGGGATGCCCATTTTGGCGTTCCCGCCTCCACGGCCCCGCTGCTACGAAAAGCGGATTCCTCCTGCTACACTCGATTTGTCGCAGAGGAGTCGCCGAGGAGGTCGTCGTGAAGTCCAAGTGGGGTGGAGAGAAAGCCGCATCGCCTCGCAGGGGGCGTTGGTCCGCCGAGGAGCTGGCTCGCTTCCGGGAGTTCTACGGACTCAAGGACGAGGCGACGATTGCACGGGAACTCGGGCGCTCCGTCGCCAGCGTGCGCAACATGGCGCGGCGCATCTATGACTCCCAGCCCCGGCGCCGTGGGCCCTGGACGGCGGCCGAGGTCGAGCGTCTGCGTCACTACCTGGGGGCTTCGCCCGTCTCGACCCTGGCGCGCATCCTGGCCCGCAGTGAGGAGGACGTGAACGCGCAGATCGCCGAGTTGGCGCGCGTGCGCAAGAGCGGCCCCTGGAGCCAGGAGGATGTCGCCCTCTTGAAGCGCATCTACGGCACGCGCTCCAACGAAGACCTGGCGATCCTCTTCGGGCGGCGCGCGGATGAGGTGCGCAGGGAAGCCGAGGAGCTCTGTCTGGGCAAGGACAAGGCCTTCCTGCGGCGCAGGAGCGGGGGCCGCCAGGCGACGCGCATGCCCCGTTGGAGCCAGGATGAGTTGGCCCTCCTCACACGCCTCTATCCACAGCACTCCAATCTGGAGATCGCCCAGAAACTGGGGCGCTCCGTCAAGAGCATCGTCTCCAAGGCGCATCACCTGGGGCTGCGCAAGGACCCCTCGCGGTTGCGCGAGATGGGACGTGAGAACGTCAGCCTGCGCTACCGTGGCCCGGGCCACTCGAGCCATGGCCACGGTGCTTGATCTCGACGGTGTCCCATCTCGGTGGACTTGATCCCGTTCACCAGACCCTCTCCGCGTTCAAGGTGAAGGCGCCGAATTGCTCCTGTACCGTTCCGGTGATGCAGAGCACCCCCGCTTGCGCGAGGTATCGACCTGCCCGGCGGTAGAGCGGGGGAAAGATCACCACCTCCGCCAGGCCGCTGGTGTCTTCGAGGGTCAAGAAGCGCATCAAGCGACCCCCGTCGGTGCGCACTTGTCGGGTCGCGGCCGGTAAGCCGCGCAGGGTGACACGGCCACCGCCGTAGCGGGAGAGGTGTGCGCAGGGGATCGGGCGGGGAGGCTCAGCGGCCCGGCGACGTGCATCGGCCGGGCAGGGCAGGAGGGTGACGGGATGCTGGTGCACGCACAGGCCGAGGAGCTCGAACTCGACCCGGCCCCGTTCCCGAGGATCGGGATCGGGCAACCCGGGGAGCACGAGGCGCTCGGGCTCGGGGGCGGGGAAGAGGAGCGCATCCTCCCCCGGCGAAAGCTGGGGGACGGTGAAGGCCCCGCGCCCCCCGCTGGACCAAGTCCCATCGGCCCGGCTCCCATCGGAGCGGCTCTCCGGTGTCTCACGGCAGGCGGCGAGCCGCGCCGGATCGAGGCGCGCTCCGCTCGGGGGGCGTCGCTGCGGTGTCTTGAGCAGATGCAGTCGCCACAGGAGCTCGGGGCGCGTGCGATCGAAGGCGTCGAAGGCTCCGCAGCGAATCAGGGCCTCGGCTTCGTTCGTCTGGGCACCCGTGCGTTGGAGGAAGTCGGGCAGGGAGAGGAAGGGTTCACCCTCGGCCCGCAGCCGCAGGATGGTGGCGATGGTGCCCCTGGAGAGGCCCCGAACTTGGGAGAGGCCGACCCTCAGGGCGGGGCTGCCCTGCGCACCGATCCGTTCGACGCGAAAGGTCTCCGCGCTGCGGTTCACATCCGGAGCCAGGATGGGGACTCCCAGGCGGCGGGCTTCCTCGATGTAGACGCGAGCGGGGTAGTAACCGGTTTCACTGGCGAGGAAGGCGGTCAGAAAGGCAGCGGGGTAGTGGGTCTTGAGCCAGACCGTGCGATAGGCCATGCGTCCATAGGTGACCGCATGGGCCTTGCAGAAAGCGAAGGAGGCAAAGCCTGCGATGCGGTCCCACACTCCGCGTGCATCGTCGGGGTCGACCCCCTGGTCGACGGCGCCGGTGAGGAAGCGCTCACGCAGTCGCGCGATGGCGCCCTCCTGGCGCTTTTGCAGGGCGCGGCGCAGCTCGTCCGCTTCGGCGAGCTCCATCCCCGCCACGTGCGCTGCGGCCTGCATCACATCTTCCTGGTAGAGCATCACGCCCTGGGTTTCGCGCAGCACATCGACCAGGCGGGGATGGGGCGGGGTGGCGGCTTCGAGGCCGCGGCAGCGGCGGATGTAGGCGTCCTTCATTCCCGATCCCGCCGGTCCGGGACGGATCAAGGCGATGGCCTGAATGACATCGTCCATGGTGGAGGCACCGAGCTGTTGCAGGAGATTGCGCATGCCCGGCGACTCGACCTGAAAACACCCCAGGGTGCGTCCTTCGCGCAGGGTTCGGGCGGTAGCGGGGTCGTCCTCGGGGATGGCGTCGAGGTCGATCTCGATTCCCTGCTCGGCGAGGATGGCCCGGCATTCAGCAAGGGTGGTCAAGGCGCGATTGCCGAGTAGATCCATCTTGACCAGCCCGAGTGCTTCGACCGCGTCCTTGTCCAGTTGGGTGACGACGACCGGTTCCTCCTCGGCGACCCCTTCGGTGCCGGGGTGGCGCTTGGCTGCGAGTTGGCAGGCGACCACGTCGGTCAAGGGGCCGGGGGCGACCACCACCCCGCCGGGGTGCAGACCGAAGTGCCGCGGTATCCCGAGCAGCCCCTCGGCAGCTTTCAGGGCGGCGGCGGGCGGGGGGGGGGGGGGGCGCCGGGGGGGGGCGGTGGCGTGCCTCGGGGGTCGCTCGCAGGGCGCGGACGAGGGGGCCTGGGTCGCTGCCGCCTTCTTCCCCTGGAGGAGGGAGATGGTGGGGCAGGCGGCTCGACCAGGGGTGGATCTCCGCCGGTGGGATGCCGTGGGCGAGGGCCGCCTCGCGGAAGGCCGCGCGGGGACCGAAGGTGTTCAGGGTGGAGATCATCGCCGTGCGGTGCGCACCGAAGAGCCCGTAGACATGCTCGAGCACCTCGTCCCGGCGGCGTGGACAGAAGTCGAGGTCGATGTCGGGCCGATCCCTGCGGTCGGGGTTCAGGAAGCGTTCGAAGGGCAGTCCGTAGCGCAGGGGATCGGCCTCGGTCAGCCCCAGGCAGTAGGCGACCAGGCTGTCGGCGGCCGAGCCGCGACCGACGGTGGGGATGTCGCGCTCCCGCGCGAAGCGTGCGATGCGCTCGACCAGGAGGAAGTAGGGCGCGAAGCCGAGCTGTTCGATGGTGGTGAGCTCGTAGTCGAGCCTGCGCAGGACTTCGGGGCGCAGGGGACGGAAGCGCCGGCGTGCCCCCTCGAAGGCCAGCTCACAGAGCCTTGAATAGGGGGTCTGATCCGCCGCGAGCTCGATGCGTGGGAAGAGTACTCCTCCCAGGGGAGGGGTGTAGGTGCAGCGCTCGGCCAGGTGCAGGGTGCGCTCGAGGGCATCGGCGGCGGGCCAGGCACCGGGCAGGTCGGGCAGTCCCGCAAAGCGCTCCCGCAGCTCGCTCGCCGCCGGCAGGTGGGCCGGTTGTGTTGCGAGCCACTCCGCGGGGAGGTCTTCGATGAGGGCGTTGTGTTTGATCGCGGTCCGTAGACGTTGGTCGCTGCTCCCCGACGGTAGAGCCTGATAGACGTCGGGTACGGCCAGGGTCGCCGCACCCACCGCCCGGGCGACCGCGATCAGGAGCGCCGGCGGAGTGGGGCGGTCAGGGGTGGGACACTTGGGAAG
>JALWOP010000204.1 GCA_027083445.1 Planctomycetota bacterium
TCCCTAAGCCCCGGCCTAGCCCCCCCCGCGGGGGTTGACGCGGAGCTGCCGCAGCTCCTCATCCTGGACGCGCAGGGCCGAGTGCTCACCCGCCGAGACTGGGCCTCCTTCGGGGAACCGGGAAGCATCGACGCGGGCGCGATCTTGAAGTTCATGCAGGAGCATGAGGCTCCGCCTCGGGATGCACTCCAGTGGCTGGAACAGGGCCGCCAAAGAGCTCTGGCCCAGAAGAAGACCCTCTTCGTCCACATCGGCGCCCCCTGGTGAGGCTGGTGCCACAAGCTCGAGGAGTTCCTCGGCCAACCTGAAGTGGAGAGGATTCTGACCCGCGACTATCTCCTGGTCAAAATCGATGAGGACCGAATGAAGAACGGCAAGCGGGTGAGCGGCGCCCTGCGCGCCGGACGGGAAGGCGGCATCCCTTGGTTTGCATTCCTGGACCCCAGTCGTCCCCTCTTGACCGAACGAACGGTGGGGAAGGAGGGCGGACCGCCCCCCCTGGTGCGGCGTGAGGAGGCCGTTCTTGCCACGGCAGATGCCGAGGCCGGCAACGTCGGTTGCCCGATGACCAAGCCGGAGCGAGCCCACTTCGCCCGCTGCCTGCGGACCACTCGCAACCGAATCAGCGACAAGGAACTCGCGCGCATCGAAACGCTCCTGGCCGAGTTCGCCGGGGCCTCACGCAGAGGCGAGTAGCCCTGGCCCCCCGCGCAAGCGGAGGCTCAAGCCGGGCAAGAGCCGTCACCAAGACAAGAGCGGGACGCCCCAAGGGGCGTCCCGCTCGCGTGTCCAAGGAGGGCCGGGCCGTCGCGCGACTAGCCCTCGATCTCCCAGGTTGCGCCGCCATGGAGCAGGTCTTGGATTTCACCTGCGCCCTGATCGGCCACGGCCTTCTCGATCTGCTGGTGCAGCTCGTTCTCATAGACCGCGTCGCGCACGCTGCGGAAGATGCCGTAGGGCGTGGGCAGGCTCGGGTCGTCATCGAGTTGTGACATCAGGAACGACGGGGCAGCGCTCTTCAGTCCCGGGTTCCAGACATCGGCTTCGTCGGCCGGGACGATCTCCACATGCCAACCCTTGCTCTTCAGGCCCTTGTCCCCGTCCTTGCCGAAGGTCATCGGCTCACCCGGCCTGAGGTCGATCATCTTGTCGCTACGCACCTTCTTGTCGGCGAAACCGCCGTAGTAGTCCTTGTTGAAGATGACGCAGTTCTGAAGGATCTCGATGAAGGCCGTTCCCTGGTGTTCATGGGCCGCCTTGAGCATCCGTGCGAGGTGCTTGGCATCGCTGTCGATCGTGCGCGCGACGAAGGTCGCGTTCGACCCCAGGGCGAAGCTCACGGGATTGAAGGGGCGATCGATCGAACCCATGGGGGTCGTCTTCTTGCGTGTGCCCACGGGAGAAGTGGGCGAGTACTGCCCCTTGGTCAACCCGTAGATCTCGTTGTTGAACATCAGGATGTTGACGTTCACGTTGCGCCGCAGAATGTGAGCCAGGTGGTTGCCACCGATGGAGAGGGAGTCCCCGTCACCGGTGACGACCCAGACGTCGAGCTCGGGATTCGCGGCCTTCACGCCCGTCGCCACGGCCGGAGCCCGGCCGTGGATCGTGTGAAAGCCGTAGGTGTTCATGTAGTAGGGGAATCGGCTGGAGCAGCCGATGCCGCTGACGAACACGGTCTTGGCCGGATCCGCACCGGAGTCAGCCAGGTACTTCTGCATGGCTGCGATGATCGCGTAGTCACCGCATCCGGGACACCAGCGAACATCCTGGTCCGACTGGAAATCCTTCTTGGTCAGGGTTGCACCGCTCATCGGATTAGTTCTCCAGCAGGCTCTTGATCTTGGCCTGGATTTCGGATGTCAGGAAGGGTTGGCCGGTGACCTTCGTGTAGCTCACGAAGTCGTGGGTCGGCATTTCACTGCGCAGCACGCGCGCCATCTGCCCCATGTTCATCTCCGGAACGAGGATGCGCTTGAAGCGGCCGAAGATCTCGTCCAAGCCGTGGGGCAGGGGCCAGAGGTGGCGCAACTGTAGGTGCCCGACGGGCTGCCCTTGCGCGCGGGCATCTTCGACCGCTTGGGTGATGATGCCGCCCGTGGAGCCCCATCCGACGACGAGCAAATCGCCTTCCTGGGCACCGGCGACCTTCGGTGTCGGAATGGAGTCCGCAATCCCCGCCACCTTGGCGTGACGCTCGTCGGTCATCTTCTGGTGGTTCGCGGGGTCGTAGCTGATATTGCCGGTGACGTCCTTCTCGAGCCCACCCAGTCGAAACTCCATCCCGGGCGTTCCGGGGCGCACCCAGGGACGAGCGCCTCGCTCGTCGCGCTGATAGGTCAGGTGGCCCTCGGGATTGGTGGCGAAGGTCGCCGGGAAGGGCTCGAGGTCCGCGACGTCGGGCAGTCGCCAGGGCTCGGAGCCGTTGGCGATGAAGTTGTCCGACAGGAAGATGACCGGGGTCATGTACTGCACGGCGATGCGGCAGGCCTCGATCGCCATCTCGAAGCAGTCGGCTGGGCAGGATGCCGCCACGACCGGGATCGGGGTGTCTCCGTTCCGGCCGAAGATCGACTGCAGAAGGTCGGACTGTTCGACCTTGGTGGGCATCCCGGTAGAGGGGCCTGCGCGTTGGATATCCACGATCACCAGGGGCAATTCGGCCGAGACGGCCAGGCCCATGGCCTCGGTTTTGAGGGCCATCCCCGGTCCCGAGGTCGAGGTCATCCCGAGCGCCCCGGCGAAGGAGGCGCCGATCGCGATGCAGATCGCGGCGATCTCATCCTCGGCCTGGATGGTGACGACGCCGAAACGCTTGTAGCTGGCCAGCTCTTCGAGGACTGTCGAGGCCGGTGTGATGGGGTAGGAGCCCAGGACGGGAGTCAGGCCCGCCAACTTCGCGCCCACAGCCATTCCCATGGCCACCGCCTGGTTGCCCATGATGTTGCGATAGGTGCCGGCGGGGAGGGCGTCGGTCTTGGGGACCTCGTAGTGACCATGGAAAAGCTGGTGAATGTCCCCGGCGTTGTAGCCTGCGCGCAGGGCAGCGATGTTGGCCTCGGCGATATCCGGCTTGCGGGCGAATTTCTCGCGCAGCCAGTTCTCGGTCGGTTCGAGCGGCCGGCTGTACACCCAGTACATCACGCCCAGGGTGTAGAAGTTCTTGCAGCGCAGCTTCTCTTTGGCCGTCAGGGGCGAGTCCTCGAGAGCCTCGGCCACACGCTCGTTGATGTCGATCGCGATGACCCGGTAGCCGTCGAGGGTTCCGTCCTCGAGCGGGTTGCTTTCCAGCTTGGCCTTGCGCAGGTCGGCGTCCTTGAAGTTGCCCGTGTTGACGACGACGATTCCGCCGGGCTTGAGGGTCTTCAGGTTCACCGCCAGGGCGGCGGGGTTCATCGCCACGAGCACATCCGGCGCATCACCAGGGGTATGGATATCCTTGGAGCTGAACTGGAGTTGGAACCCGGAGACGCCCGCGCGTGTCCCGACGGGAGCGCGAATCTCAGCGGGAAAGTCCGGCAGGGTCGCAAGGTCGTTCCCGACCAGTGCGCTCGTCCTGGTGAACTGGTTGCCGGTGATCTGCATGCCATCGCCGGAGTCTCCGGCGAAGCGGATGACGACGCTCTCGAGTTGCTGAATCGGCAGCTCGGCGTCGGGCTGTTCGGTCATGGTCATGGGGCAAGAGGCACGCGGGATCGTGCGTGCGCCGCCGGTGCGTGGGTGTGCGAAGGTATCTCGGGAGGGGGACGTCGCCCGAGAGTTTGGACGGCGCCAGCCAAACGGGCGCATGATAGGTCCCCCATCCACCGGCGGATAGGGCGCTCTGTCGCTGCGCAGGAAAAGAGCTGCTTTCTCCACTATCGGGCGTCCCTCGGGTCAGGATGGAGACCCAATCCATGGCCGAGGTCACATTCAGCACAACGCTCAGCACCGATCCCGAAGCCGGGGTGGCCGAAGAGCGAACCGTGGCGGCCCTGCTGGCAGAGCTGGGGGGAGCTCCCGACCTCCTGCTCGTGTTCTGTAGCCGCCACTACGGCGACGCCCTCCACGGCCTGGGGGAGCGCCTAGGTCGCGCCACGGGGGCGCGCGCCCTGGCCGGCGGCACCGGGGTAGGTGTCGTGGGAGCCGGCCAGGAGATCGAGGCCCGGCCTGCGCTGGCCCTCTTCGGCGCCCGCTTGGGGGAAACGCGGGTCCAGATCGAGCATGTCTCAGCCCGGGCCACCGCCGACGGAGGAGCCCTTTTCCGGGGCCGGCCGCAGATCGAGCGGACCCATCGAGCTGGGATGATCCTCTTGGCGAATCCGGCATCCTTCCCCGCCCATCTCTATCTGCCCGAACTCAGCGATGAGTTCGAGGGAGTCCCGGTGGTCGGCGGCCTGATCAACCCGGAGCCGGGGCTCCTGTGGAGCGGCTCGAAGTGCCACACCCAGGGTGCCCTGGCCATCACCCTGGAGGGCGAGGTTCAGATTGAGCCGATCGTCTCCCAGGGCTGCCGCCCCATAGGAGATCCCCTAGTCGTGACCGCCTGTCGGGGTCCGGTGATCGAGAAGCTGCGTGGAAGGAGGGCCCAGGAGGTGCTGCTCGAAACCTTGGCGGGCCTTTCCGAGCGGGATCGAGAGCTCTTCCGGTGCGGAGCGCACATAGGCTTGGCGGTCGATCCGACGCTGAGTCGGTTTCAGGCCGAGGACCTCCTGGTTCGAAACCTGCGCGGCGTCGATCCGAGGCGGGGCTGGCTGATCGTGGCGGATCACTCCTTGCGGGCGGGAATGAGCGTGCAGTTCATGGTGCGCGACGCTGCAGGCGCCTCCCGCGATCTGGAAGAGCACCTCGAACGGGTCAGGCGCCACCCCACGCCCGCCCGGACAGGAGGGTTGCTCTTCACCTGCGGAGGGCGGGGGGCGAGTCTCTTCCCCACCCTGCACCACGACGCCTCGACGATCGAGCGGCACCTCGGACCGGGTTTCCCCTTGGCGGGGATGTTCTGTGCGGGGGAGATCGGGCCGGTGGGCGGACGTCCCTACTTGCACGGTTTCACCGCCAGCCTGGCCTACCTCCGTTCCGCGGAAGATGCTCGGGGCGAGTAGGCTTGCACCATGAGCCTTCTCGCCCTGATCCTCGCCTGCCTCGCCCTCCTGGTCGCCCTGGTCGCTCTCGCCCGTAGCGGCACGGCCCACGACGCGGCCGGCGATGCGGCCACGGCGGCCAGGCGCCACGCGGGCAACGTCGAGGAGAGCCTGCGTGAGGAGGTCGCCGTGCTGCGTTCGCTCCTGTCCCGGCTGGTGGGCGGCGAGGAGGTCACGGCGCAGATGGTCCACGACGGGGTGCTATGGCGGGAGATCGACCCCCGCGAGGCCCAGGTGCTGGTGGAAGGCGGCGAGGTCACCCTGGTCGATGTGCGCACTCCCGAAGAGACAGCCACGGGCATCATTCCCGGAGCCCTGCTGGTGCCCATGGCGGAGCTCGAAGAGCGCCGTGGGGAGCTGCCGAAGGAAGGGCCCCTTCTGGTGTACTGCGCCGGGGGCGGACGCTCGGCGGCGGTGTGCGAATTCCTCTCGAAGAGCGGCCGGACAGAGCTACTGAACCTGGCGGGGGGGATCAGCGCCTGGGAAGGCGCCGTCGAACGACCCTGATCCGGGCCGTTCCCACAGGAGCTCTGCAACCCCCCGTCCCCGGGGGAGGTCCCGGGGGGGGGT
>JALWOP010000205.1 GCA_027083445.1 Planctomycetota bacterium
CCACGGGGTGGGGGAAGCCTACCCGCTCGGGCGGGCGAATGTCCCCTCCCGCGGGGCGTAGGATGGGGTGGAGAATCCCGACATGGAACGCGATCGAATGGGCTGCCGAACGATGCTGGTGGAGACCCTGGTGGCGATTCTGCTCTTGGTGCTCACGGTGATCGGCCTCGCCACCCTGGCGAGCACCCTGCCCCCTGCGGCGGGGAAGCCCTCTTCGTCCCCTTCTTCCGCGGGCCTCGAGGCCGATGTTCCCCCCTCCTTCCACTCCAAGACCCCGGCCGAAGTGGTGCGCGCCGTCGAGCGTGCCCTCGGCGATCGTTGAGGGTCGATCCCCGAGAAGGGACTCCTAGAAGGGGGGCGGCGTCGGTCCGCTTCCGCCGGGCGATCCCCCAGGGCCGGGAGGTGCAGGGCCGGGAGGTGTAGGCGGGCCGGGAGAGTCGGGAGGGCCGGGATGTCCCTGCCCGCCCGTCGGTGGGGGGCCTCCCGTGTCCGAGCGCACCTCTTCGAGGATCGATTCCGCCACCCGCAGGGGGCAGCCCGCCCGCAGACCCACCGCCACGGCGTCACTGGGCCTGGCGTCGACGCGCACTTCCCGGCCCTGGTTGTCCTCGAGAACCAGCTCGGCGTGAAAGGTGTTCTCGCGCAGCTCGACGATCTCGACGGCCACCAGCCTGGCTTCGAGCCCTTCGATCACGTTGCGGATCAGACTGTGGGTCAGGGGTCGAGGCAGCTCCTCTCCGTGAAGCACCCTGCGGATCTCACTCGCCTCGTTCAGGCCGATGACGATCGAGAAGCTGCGCGGGCCCCCGACCTCGGCGAGTTGTATCCACTGCTGGGGGTGGCCCTCACGCAGGACGACCCGGGCAAGGTGGATGGGGATCATCGGTTCAAGGCTCATGGCTCGGGCTCTTCCACGGTCGAAGGATCTGCCGAAGGATCTGCGGTGGGCTGTGCCGCAGGGGAGCGGGCGGGCCCACCCCGGAAGGGGGCACGTCCCCGTTGGCGCAGGACGATCTCCTCTAGGGGACGCTCCTCCTCCTCGGCCAGGAACCAGGAGCTTTCCAGCCGGTCCACGTGCCCGCAAGCCCCGCAGCGCAGGCCGGTGGTCGAATCGGGGTCCAGGCGCTGGAGGGCCTCTTCGCCGCAGACGGGGCAGCGATGTTCGGGGCGGTTGGGCCAGAGGGTGCCGAGCACGGCCCACAGGAGGATGGCGCCGCCGACCAGGCCCAGGGCGGCCTGGGTCAGCCAGGGCGGCTGCTTGAAGATCAGCACTACGCCGACGGCGACGGCGCCGAGGGGAATCAGGGGTAGGAACCAGGGGTTTCGCAAGGGGGGATCC
>JALWOP010000206.1 GCA_027083445.1 Planctomycetota bacterium
TCGGTCCCGTCGGTCGGTCGATGGTGAGGGAGTCCTGGCCCTTCCAGTCGATGACCTCGACGGCGGTGACCTCGGCATAGGCGTGCTGTCGCTCGCCGCTGATGGGCAGGGCTCTGGCGTGCTGTCCAGACTGTATTGCGAGGAGGGAGAAGCGGGTGGTCCGCTCCTGCCCCGGTGCCGTGCAGGCCAGCTCGTCCTCGGCCACGCCGTCGCTCTGGGTGGCCATGGGCGGCGGGGAGGACGCGGTGGCCTCGCTGCTGCCGTCGTCCTCGGCGTAGTCGATGCGGAATTGCAGGAAGCCATCGGTGTCGCCCTCTCCGGTGGGGGCGTTGAGGCGCTCACAGCCGCTGCTGTCGATGCCGATGTCCGCATCGTCGGTGTTCCTCGCTGAGACCCAGATGGTATATGTCCCGCTGATGTCGACGGTGTCATCGGAGTAGGCGTCGAAGATGGCGTCCTTGTTTGTGGAGATGTCATCGAAGGCGAACCAGTAGGGCACCTGGCCCTCTCCGGTCACCTTGAGGTCGTCAATCTCGATGTTGTCCTCGGCGATGCGGATGCCGTCATCGGAGGTGCCGGTGTCCTCTTTCCAAGGCAGGTACACCGCCACACCCTTGGGCTGTGGCGCATCCTCCCAGTCGGTGCCGTCGTGCACGGATGTGGGGGTCCACACCGAGATGCCCGTCACCGGGCTGCTCCCGCTCAAGGTCACCGTACACATGCACTCCGTGCCTTGTGAGAGTGTAGTGTCATAGTCGACATAGTAGGACCTATCAGGGAAGTGGTTTCCCAGCTCCGCAGTGAAGTTCTCGCAGGCGACAGCCTCATTGACTCCAGGGATGCTCTCGGGCACATCGGCACTGTCGTTGGGGTCGGTGCCGGCGTCGACCTCCTCCGCATCGGTGGCGCCGTCGCCGTCGGTGTCGGTGAGGTTGGGGTCCGAGCTGTAGGTGTTGACCTCCTCGCCGTCGCTGAGGCCGTCGCCGTCGGTGTCGGTGAGGTTGGGGTCCGAGCTGTAGGTGTTGACCTCCTCGCCGTCGCTGAGGCCGTCGCCGTCGGAGTCGGCGTTGGTGGGATCGGTGAGGTAGACGTTGACCTCTTCACCATCGCCGAGGCCGTCACCGTCGGTATCGGTGAGGTTGGGGTCGGTGTCACCGTAGACCTCATCGCCATCGCTGAGGCCGTCACCGTCGGTGTCGGCGTTGTTGGGATCGGTTCCATGCTCCTCCTCCGCTGCATCGGAGAGACCGTCGCCGTCGGTGTCGACATCGACATCGGTGGAGGAGCCGGTGTCGGTGGACGCAGCGGGGGAGCTGGTGTCGGTGGACGC
>JALWOP010000207.1 GCA_027083445.1 Planctomycetota bacterium
GCGGGGGGTGGGCCTCGGGGGCTGCGATGGCGCAAGGCCTTGTAGGTCAAGGGGTTCCGTCTTCCAGTCCCCCTTCGGGGTTCCTCTCCTCGAGGAGCAGGGTCACCGGGCCCTCGAGCTCTGCCTCGATCGCCATGCGCGCCCCGAAGCGGCCGGTGGCGCAGGTCAGCCCGGCCTCCTCGAGGTGGCGAACGAAGGCCTGGTAGAGGGGCTCCGCCTCCGGGGGAGGTGCCGCCCGGGTGAAGGAGGGGCGGCGCCCCCTGCGACAGTCCGCGGCCAGGGTGAACTGGCTGACCACCAGGGCGGCACCCCCCCCCTGGAGCAGGGAGCGGTTCATGCGCCCCTCTTCGTCCTCGAGAAAACGCAGGTGGGCCAGGCGCAGGGCCAGACGGCGGGCCTCGTCGGGGGTATCCCCCCGCAGGACCCCGAGCAGGACGAGCGCCCCTGCGCCGACCTCTCCGACCACCTCACCTGCGACCCTCACCCGGGCCTGGCTCACCCGCTGCACGAGCGCCTTCAAGGGTCCACCCCTGCTCGCTCCAGTTCGACCCGGGCGCGAAGGGTCTGGAGGATGGCCCCCAGGTCCCCCGCCTCGGCCCCGGCGACCTCCCGCCACCTCTCCTGCGCCGCCTCGGGATCCCCGAGGTCGCTCGCGAAGAGCAGGGCCTCCTGGACCAGGGGCAAGATCGGGCTCTCCGCCGCCAGTTCCGCCCGACGGGCGGCATCCAGGGCAGCGTGAGCATCTCCCTGTTCGTGCAGGGCGACGGCCAAGATGGCCAGCCGTCTGGGGCGTTCCTGGGGGACCCCCTCGAGCCCCCGCAGCAGGGCCGCCGCCTCCCGGGGATGCCCCTCGAGTATCCAGAGCTGGGCCAGGTCGAGTTGCGCGCTGATGCGCCGACTCTGGTGCACCCTCGGATCGTCGGCGCTGCGTCGCAGCCAGAGTTCGAGCGCCCGGGCAGCAGCGGAGACGCTGCCCTCCTGGGCAAGCATCCACGCCTCGAGTGCCCGGGCGTGCAGGTGAGAGGGATCCAAGGCGAGGGCGCGGCTTAGGGCAGAGCGCGCCAACTCCCAGCGATCGGGTTCGTGGCGGTCCTGGAGCAGGGCGTAGGCCCGCCCGTAGTGGGCCCAGGCACAGGTCGGGTCGAGTTCGATGGCCCGCTCGAGGAGACTGCGGGCGGCGATCGCATCGGTCTCGGCCCTGGCGGCAAGGACGTAGCCGGCAGGCGAGGGAGCGGCTTCCAGCCGCTTGGCGTAGAGGGTTCGCAGCGCCTCGTCGGGATCCTTGGCCCCCTCCAACGCGGCCCGCAGATCCTCGGCCGGGGGCGATCCCCGGCGCAGCAACGCGAGCTCCACATCCTGGAGCCAAACCGCGATCTCCAGGTTGTTCGGCGCTCCCCCCAGGAGGGTCGCAAGCCGCGTGCGCGCCCTCTCCAGGGCACCCGCGTCGATCTCCCGGCGCGCCGCCCTGAAGGCCTCCAACTGCTCCGTGTCGAAGGTGCCGTAGGGAGCTTCGAAGCTCTTTTCCCAGGTCACCTGCGGAGTCCCGCAGGCGGAAAGGAGAGTCGCAACGACTAGGAGGAGGAGGCGCACGTCACCGGGATAGCCCATGGAAAGTCCCAGGGGAAGGCTGGGCGTGCATCTTCGCCGAGCCTCCGCCGTCGCGGGGCTCGACAGCAGCGGGGTCGAGCCGAGCGCCGGCCCCGAATCACTCCTGCTGCGCTGACTGCCGTGCTGTCGGCTGTGCGGACTGCTGGGGCGGCTCTCCTTCATAGGTCAGGCTCTGCCCCCGCTCGGTGTGGCCGTTGGTGTCCCGCCAGACCGCATCGCCCTGGGCCCTGACACGCACGGGTGCTGCCGGGTCGAGCCCTTCCAGAAAACGCAGCTCATGGAAGGCGGCCAGTTGCCAAGCGTCGAGTTGCCCGCGCACGACATCGAGCTCCGGTGCCCCCGGCTTGGGGCGGACACTCTGCAGGCGCCCCTCGGGCAGGGTCTTGACCCGGCGGTCGTAGAGCGACTCGTCCGCGCGCATGACCACATGCTCGAAGAGGCCGGGGGGGCCTTCGACCTCGATCACGTTCGCCACGAGAATGGAGGGGCCGAGGAAGGTCTCGGTCCAGGGGGAGGGCTGGACGGGAGGCCGAGCCTCCGGGGCGGACTCCTCGCCGCCGGGTCTCCCCTGCTCCGCCAAGGCAGACGCGGGCCCTTGCTCGCTCGAATGCGAGGGCTCGATCGACCTAGAGGGCGGAGTGCCGCAGGCGGAGAGCGCACCCAGGACGCAGGAGAGCAGGGAGCCGGTGATTGCAGTCGCGCGCATGGTGAAAACCTCACTGGCCTCATCGGCCCGTTTTCCCCGCCGCTGAACGACGAACTCCCTCTCCCCCACGAGGGGCCCGCGCTACCCCCGCAGGCCGCAGGCCCGGTAGGCCCGATCGCGGGTGGCCGCCGCCCGCTCCCGGGCCCGTTCGGCCCCCTGCTCGAGGATGCGCTCGACCTCGCCCAGATCGGCGAGCAGCTCGCGCCGACGCTCGCGGGCGGGGCCGAAGTGTTCGTCGACCGCTTCGATCAGGCGCGCCTTGAGGTGACCGTAGCCGGGGGCCTGGGCTCCCCCCGCCCGCACGCGCTCCCGCCACTCTCCCAGCTCCTCGGCATCGAGAAAGAGCGAAAGGAAGTCCAGGAGGAGCACGCCGTCGGGATCCTTGGGTTCCTCGGGCGGGCGACTGTCGGTCAGGATGCGGCCGATGCGCTTCTTGAGCGCCTTGCCCTCCTCGAAGATCCACAGGCCGTTGCCGTAGGACTTGCTCATCTTCTCCCCGTCCAGCCCCGGCACCTTGGCCAGCTTCTCCCGCTCGGGGATGCGCGCCTTGGGAATGACGAAGACCTCGCCGTAGGTACCGTTGAAGTAGCCCGCCATGTCCTGGGTCATCTCGACGTGCTGCACCTGGTCCTTGCCCACCGGCACGTCCGTCGCATCGTAGGCCAGGATGTCCGCCGCCATCAGCACCGGATAGGTGAACAGCCCCACGCTGGGCTTGATGCCCTTGGCCAGCTTGTCCTTGTAGGAGTGGGCGCGTTCGAGGAGCCCCATGCCGGTGACCGTCGCCAGGAGCCAGGTCAGTTCGAGGACCTGGGGCACGTCGCTCTGACGAAAGAAGACGACCCGCTCTGGGTCGAGCCCCAGGGCGAGGTAGGTCACCGCCAGCTCGCGCACGTTCTCCCGGAGCTGCTCCGCGTCGCGGGTGGTGGTCAGGGCGTGGTAGTCCGCGATGAAAAAGTAGTGCTCCCCCTCGACTTCCTGGGAGGCGATGTGCTGGCGGATCGCTCCAAAGTAGTTCCCGAGGTGCTGCTGGCCGCTGGGCTGGATACCGGAGAGAAAGGTAGTCATCGGCGTGTCGGGCGGGGACGGTACCACCTGGACCGGCCTCCAGGAAGGAGCGCGCGAAGCTTGCGAGCCCCCTCGGGCACCGGGACAATCCCCGGCGCGATGCCCGCGCGCTGCCCCCTCCGCTTCCTGCCCCTGCTCCTGGGCCTGCTCCCGCTCCTGGGTGCCTGCGCGGGGATCGACCAGGAGCGCCACCTGGCCCCCTTCTTCACCGAGCTCTCGATCGCCGGGGGGGACCGGGAGATCGAAGCCTTTGGAGGCTCCCTGCTCGTACGCCGAGACCACACCTCGGGGGAGACCCGCTATCGCGCCCTGCGCCCCTTCTTTTCGGACGAGGTGCGCTCGAGCACCGAGCGCTTCGCTTGGTTCCTGCCACCCCTGGGGACCTACCGCCGCTCGCCGGATGAGGATGTCTTCCAGTTCCTTCCGATCGTGCGCTTCGCCCAGCAGTACCCGGTGGGAGACCACTCGACCTGGTCGCTGCTCGCCCTTCCCGGGATCTACTGGGCCAAGACCAACGACGGGCGCGTGGTGCGCGCCTGGTTCCCCTTCGGAGGTATCGTCGAGCACTTCATCTCCTTCGATCGCGCGGAGTTCGTGCTCTTCCCCCTCTGGGCAAGGACGCGGCGAGCGGGGCGGGTGACCTACCATTTCCTCTGGCCGATCTTCTGCATCACGACCGGTGCCGGAGGTCGCTCCTGGCGCGTCTGGCCCCTGGTCGGAGTCGACCGTTGGGTCGATCGCTACGAGCGTTGGTTCTTCCTCTGGCCCCTCCTGCACTGGCAGCGCGAACACCTCTCGAGCAAGACCCCCGAGAAGGCTTGGCTCGTCTGGCCCTTCTTCGGCAGGCGTACCCGGGGAAGTTCGAGCTCCTGGACGGCCCTCTGGCCCCTCTTCGGCTACACCGAAAACGAACAGAAGGGGTTTTGGGCCTGGGACGGTCCCTGGCCCCTGGTGGTCTTCCAACAGCCCGGAGAGAGCGGCCAGGCCCTGCGGGAACGGGTCTGGCCCCTCTACTCTCGCTTCGAAGGAGACGGTTTGACCTCGCGTTACTACCTGTGGCCGTTCTACAACGTACGTCGCGAGGAGTACGCGCGGGTGACCAAGAACACGACCTACATCTTTCCCTTCTGGCACGCCTGGGACAAGGAGGACCTCGACCACGGCCACAGCGAGTGGCGCAAGCTCTTTCCCCTCTTCCGCACCTACTCCTCGGAGCATCCCGACGAGGACTTTTACGCCTTCCCCGCGCTCAATCCCTTCTACCGCCTGCGTTTCGTCGACGAGCACTACGCCTGGATGTGGGAACTGTTCGCCGAACGCCGGGTCGCGGACCGCGTTCGCCAGCGTAGCTGGCTCGGCCTGTGGCGACGGGAGAAGGACCGTGACGAGGATCGCCGCTCCCTCTCCATGCTCTGGGCACGGCGGGACTACAGCCGCCGCGGCCGGCCCGTGCACGAGACGTCGATTCTGCTCGGCCTGATCCGCTGGCGCCGTGGCCCCGAAGGGTTCGCGTTCTTGCGACCTGCGTTTCCGGGTCCCGGCTGGCCCCTGGAGCGCATTCCAAACAGCCTGCCCGGGAAAGAACGAAGCGCGCGATGAAGCCCCTGGGAATCCTCTTCGGCCTGCTCTTCGCGGCCAGCGTGCTCTTCACCGCTTGGCGCACCGCCACCCTACGCGCCTTCTTCGAAGAGGTCGGCTCACGCCTCTCTCTGCTCGGCGGGGTGTTCCTGCGCCTGCCCCACCTCATCCGACGGCGCCGCTGGGCCATCTTGCAGACCTACCAGGCGGGCATCGGCAACCTGCACGTCGTGCTACTGGTGGGCCTGTTCATCGGCATGATCGTCTCCCTGCAGACGGGGATCGAGCTGGCGCGCTTCGGCCAGCAGGACCAGATCGGGTTCATCGTGGCGACGACGATGGCACGCGAGATGGGGCCCTTCATCACCGCCGTCATCCTGGCCGCGACCACCGGCAGCGCCCTGGCAGCCGAACTCGGCACGATGAAGGTCTCCGAAGAACTCGCGGCCCTCGATGTGATGTCGATCGATGTGACCTCGTTCTTGATCCTGCCGCGGGTGGTCGCCCTGATGATCGTGGCTCCCATGCTGGCGGTAATCTGCGACACGATCGGGGTGCTCGGCGGCGGACTGGTGGCCAGTTCCCAGCTCGACGTCGGCTGGACCCTCTACATCGACTCCGCCCTCGAAGCCTTGACCGGCCAAGGAACCTTCTTCGGCCTCCCCAAGGACGTCTACTCGGGGCTCTTCAAGGCGGGTGTTTTCGGCATGGTGGTCTCGACCATCAGCTGCGCCTGCGGCCTGGGGGCAGCGGGCGGAGCCCTCGGAGTAGGCCGCGCCACCAGCCGTGCCGTGCGCGACTCGATCATCGCCGTGATCATCGCCAACTACTTCCTGACCTGGTTGATCTACCAGAGCTGACGACCACCGCAGTGACCATGGGCGAACCGATCATCCGCATGCAGGACGTCACCAAGTCCTTCGGTGAACAGAAGATTCTCCAGGGACTCTCCTTCGAGGTTCGCCGGGGGGAGTGCCTGGGCTTGATGGGCGGATCGGGGACCGGCAAATCGGTGACCCTGCGCCTCCTGGTCGGCCTGCTCAAACCCGACACCGGCACGATCGAGGTCGACGGGCTCGATCTCGCCCGGCTCACGCGCCACGAGCTGGCCGATCTGCGACGCCGCATGGGATATGTCTTCCAGGACGGAGCCCTGATCAATTGGCTCAGCGTGAGCGAAAACCTGGCGCTCCCCCTGCAGGAGAACACCCACCTGGGAGAAGAGGAGATCCGCGCCAAGGTCGCCGAGAAACTCGCCCTGGTGCATGTCGAAGGGGCCGCGGACAAGATGCCCTCCGAGCTGTCGGGGGGCATGCGCCGCCGGGTCGGTCTCGCCCGAGCCCTGATCACCGACCCCGAGATCGTCCTCTACGACGAGCCCAACGCCGGTCTGGACCCCAAGATCGCCCGCTCGATCAACCACCTGATGCGCGAGCTCTCCGACAAGCTCGCGGTCACTTCCGTGGTGGTCGAGCACCGCGTCGACTGCCTGCGCACCGTCGCCGACGAGGTGATCTTCCTCTATGAGGGCCACGCCCTGGTACGCGCGGCCACCGAGGAGTTCTTCCGCCCCAAAAACCCCATACTCCGCGACTTCCTGGGAACCTGAGATGACTACGCAACGGCAAGCTCTGCTCGGGATGTTCTTCGTCCTGGTCTTCGGCATCCTCGGCTGGTTCACCCTCTTCGAGGGCGATGTCTCCTTCTTCCGCGAGAAGATCGCGTTGAGCGTCTTTTTCGAGGACGGGGGCGGTCTACGCCAGGGCGACCCCGTGCTGGTTGCCGGCCTGCGCTGGGGTCAGGTCGCGGATGTCGTCTACGACCCCGAGAAGCCACGCCCCGAGCGGGTGATGGTGGTGCTGAGCCTCGACCAGCCGATCCACCTCTTCGGCAACCACGAGATCGTGATCGAGGACTCCACCGTGCTGGGTGGCAAGCAACTGATCGTCGACCCGGGGGACCCCGAGAGTGGCGATATCGCCGCCGACGACCTCCATGGGACCGTGGCCCCGAGCGTGATGAAGGCCCTGGGGGATGTCGTCAGCGAGAACCGTGAGTCCCTGAACCACATCCTCTCGGGACTCGAGGCGATCGTCGGCGACGCCCAGGCGGGTAAGGGGGTCCTGGGGGAGCTGCTCTACGACGAGCAACTGGCGGAGAACCTCTCGCGGGCGGTCGAGGCGGTCTCGGCCACCTTCGAGAATGCCCAGGGGCTGACCTCCGACCTCAAGAACGGCAAGGGGGCGCTGGGCAAGTTGATGAACGACCCCGAGCTCTACGACCAGATCCGGGAGATCGCCACGGGGATCGAGGATTTCGTCACCAGTGCGCGGGGCCTCGTCGAGGATGCGCGCGCCGGTCGCGGCACCGTCGGCCTGCTCCTGGCGGATGAGACGACGCGCCAGGACGTGCAGCAGGCTCTCTCCCACATCGCGGCGGTCACCGACGGCCTGGAGGCGGGGCGCGGCACCCTGGGTCGTCTGCTCCAGGACCCCGCCATCGCCGACAACCTGACCCGCATCACCGGTGACCTGGCCGAGGGACGCGGGACCCTGGGCCGGCTGCTCACCGACGAGCAGGTCTATGAGGATCTGACCACCCTGACCGGCGAGCTGGCCGACGCGGCCACCGCCATTCGCGAGGGACGCGGAACCCTGGGGAAGCTGCTCTACGACGACGAGATCTACCAGGAGTTGGAACGCGCCCTGGGAGTCCTGACCGGCAGCCTCGAGGAGGCTCGTGAGGCAGCGCCGATCGCCACCTTCCTGAACACGGTCTTCCTCGGTTTCTAGGGGACCCCGGAGCTCAACCGCCCGGCAAGAGCCGCTCGATCCACTTGCCGACCAGGTCCGCCTCGAGGTTGACCCGCTGGCCGATGTCACTCTCGCCGAAGGCGGTCACCTGCAGGGTCAGGGGGATCATGGCCACATCGAAGCAGCGCTCCCGGGGTTCGACGACGGTCAGGCTGACCCCATCCAGGGTGACGCTGCCCTTCTCGATCAGGTACCGCTCGAGCCCGGGCGCGACCTCGAAGGTGAAGACCCGCCCTCCGTCGCCCACGTCCCGAATGGCGCGCACGGTGGCCAGCCCATCGACGTGGCCCGCGACCAGGTGGCCGTCGAGGCGCTCCCCCAGCTTCATCGCCCGTTCCAGGTTGACCTGGCGGCCGGGGGCCAGATCGGGAAACCAGGTCCGGGAAAGGGTCTCCTGGGAGAGCTCGAAGACCATCTCCCCGGCCCCCGGATCGAGCTCGGCGACCGAGAGACAGGCACCCGAGACGGCGATACTCTGACCGATCCCCACCTCCCAGGGGTCGGAAGCGACCCCCTCGGGGGAGGCGAGCACCAGGCGGGCCCCCTCCCCCCGGCGCGTGAAGGACCGGACCGCTGCTCGACACTCGACGATTCCCGTGAACACTGGCTCGACTCCACTGGCTCCTAGGCCCCTCTCCGGGGCCCTCTCTGTGGGGCTCGGGGCGCCTTGACGCCCCCCCGATCCCCGTCTACCCTGCTCTGCCTTTTCCCGAGGGATGACACGCCCGCTCTTTACCATACTCACCCTCTTCCCCGAGGCCCTAGAGCCTTATCTCGAAGTGGGGATCCTAGGCATCGCCCGTCGGCGCGGGCAGGTCGAGGTCCAGCTCGTGAACTTCCGCGACTGGGCCCGAGATCGTCACCGCAGCGTGGACGACCGCCCCTTCGGCGGCGGGCCGGGCATGGTCCTGCGGCCCGAACCGATCCACGAGGCCGTCGAGTGGGTCGAGAGCCGCCGCGGCCGCCATCGGCGCCTGGTTCTGGATCCCGCCGGCGTCCCCTTCCGCCAGGAACACGCCGTCGCCCTGCGCGGTGAGGAGCGCACACTTCTCATCTGCGGTCGCTACGAAGGGCTGGACGAGCGCCTGTACGAGGAGCTCGACCTCGAACCCGTCTCCATCGGCGACTTCGTCCTCTCCGGTGGCGAGCTCCCCGCCCTCTGTGTTCTCGAAGCGGTCACGCGCCTCCTCCCGGGAGTGCTGGGCAATCCCGACTCCGCAGAACAGGACTCCTTCTCCGCCGACCGCCTCCCCCCGGATGGAGACGGCACGCAGCCCACTGGAGCTCCCACTGGAGCACCCACTGGAGCTCCCTCCGGAGGAACCGGAACGGGCGAACCGGATTCCGGCCAGGCTGGAGAGGCCGGCCTCCTCGAAGCCGGCCTTTTGGACTGGCCCCACTACACACGCCCGCGCGTCTGGAGGGGAAGGGAGGTGCCGCCGATCCTCCTGCAAGGGGATCATGCACGCATCGAGGCGTGGCGGAGGGAACGAGCGATGGAACGCACCCTTGAGCGGCGCCCCGACCTGGCGCCCAAGCCCAACGAACACCAAAACCCCAAACGAGACCGATGAGCCTGATCGAAGATATCGAACGCGAGCTGGCCAAGCCGAGCCTGCCGATGGTGCACCCCGGCGATACCGTCGAGGTCCACTACCTGATCCGGGAAGGAGACAAGGAGCGGGTGCAGCTCTTCATCGGGACGGTGATCTCGATCAAGGGCAGCGGAATCAACCGCTCGATCACCGTGCGCCGCATCGTCCAAGGTGAGGGCGTCGAGCGCGTCTTCCCCCTGCACACCCCGCGGGTCAAGGACGTGGTCATCACCCGCCGAGGTGATGTGCGCCGCGCCAAGCTCTACTACCTGCGCGATCGGGTCGGCAAGAAGACCCGCGTCAAGGAACTCCTCGGCGAAAAGGTGCGCCGCGACCGCGAGTCGGAAAAGGCGCGTCGTGCAGCCGAGGCCCAGGCCGCGCAGGCCGCCGCCCAGGCAGCGTCCGAGAGCGAGGAGGAGTAACCCGCTCCCCCCCTCCGAGCAGGCCCCCGCAGAGTGCACTCGGCTCCGGGGGCCTCAGCCGTTAACCCGAGCTCATCCCCAGCCCCTACCGCGACCCCCTAATCCCCCCTCCGATGGTCGAGAACGTCTCCCGGAAGATCGTCCTGATCCTCTCCCTCCTTGCCCTGGGCATCGCCTCCCTCCTCATTGGTGGCTTCCGCCTGGGACTCGACCTCGAGGGCGGTACGCGGCTCGTCTACAGCCTCGACCTCAAGGAGGCGCTGGACAAGGGCCACATCACCCAGCAGGAATACCAAAACCCCACCAAGCTCTGGAACGAGATCCGGCGCATCCTGCTCGAACGCCTCGACCCCAACGGCGTGCGTGAGCCGGTCATCCGCCTCGAGGGCGAGCAACGTTTCGTGATCGAACTCCCGGGCTCGGCGGCCGGCCTGCGCAAGAGCGCCGAGGCTCCCTTGGCCGAGGCGATCACCGCGGATGCGCGCAGCCTGACCCTGGACGCCACCCCCGAGGTTGCCGAGAACTTCCCCACCCGCGGGGCCCAGATCCGCATCGAGGACGAGGTCATCCGTTACGCACGCCGGCTCGGCACGCGGCTGGACGGGCTCGAACGTAACTACGGCGATGCGAGCGTGGCGAGCGAGCACGCTGCCGGGTCGACGGTGCGCCTGATTGCCCTCGACCCGTGGCGGGACAAGATCGAGAACATCGCTTCGATGCAGTTCTTGATCCGGGCCAAGAGCGAGGATCTCGCGGGATCGGGGACCGACCTGACCGGTGAGATCGAGGCTGCCAAGGCCTGGGCTGATGACGAGGCGAATGCCAACGCCTCGATCGACGAGTACAACCAGATCCTCGCCGACCGGGAGGGCCCGGTCAGCCGCCTGCGCTTCTACCCGCTGTTGCCCAAGGACAAGCAGGGCAACCTGATCGAGGGGGTCTCGCGGGGTAACACCCTGCAGCCCTTGATCATCGACGAGAATCCGAAGTGGCGCTTCACGGGCGCCGACGTCGATCGCTTCTTCTACACGACGGACAAGTGGGGCAAGCCGGCCGTCGGGTTCCAGATGAAGACCCACGCCCGCACGGCCTTTGGGGATTTCACCGGCGCCCACATCGACGAGCCGATGGCGATCGTGATCAACGATGAGATCGCCACCATGCCCAACATCGATGCGCGCCTCCCCGGCGAGGGCATCATCACGGGTGACTTCTCGATCCAAGAGGCCAACGACCTGGTCGTCATCCTGCGCTCGGGATCCCTGCCCCTCAAGCCCCACTTCGAAGGCCAGGAGACCGTGGGCGCCTCCCTCGGTGACGCCTACGTCAAGCGCGGATTCCTGGGCATCGGCCTGGGACTCATCCTCGTGCTCGCCTTCATGGTCGGGTACTACAAGCGCCTGGGGGTCTTCGCCGCCATCAGCCTGCTCGTCAACCTGGTGCTCTTGATGGGCGCTCTGGCCTTCCTCCAGGCGACCCTGACCCTGCCGGGAGTGGCCGGCATCCTGCTCACCGTCGGTATGGCGGTCGATGCCAACATCCTGATCTACGAGCGCATCCGCGAGGAGGCCGCACGGGGACGCAAGCCACTCCAGTCGGCCAAGGACGGCTTCGCCCATGCCCTCTCGACCATCGTCGACGCCAACCTGACGACGCTGATCTCAGCCATCATCCTCTACAAGCTGGGCACGGGCCCCGTGCGCGGCTTCGCGACGACCCTCTCGATCGGCATCCTGACCTCGATGTTCTCGGCGTTGGTCGTGACTCGGGTACTGGTCCACCTGCAACTCGAACGCGGAATCGACCGCTTCGCGATGGCGCAGTGGATCGCCAATGCCAACTACAAATTCATGGCCCACACCCGCGCGGCGGTAATTACGTCGGGAACCCTCATCGTCCTGGGGGTGGGATTCTTCCTCTCGCTGAGTACAGAGGAGAAGTACGGCATCGACTTCCTGGGAGGGATGACGATGACCGTCAGCCTGGCGGAGAGCACCACGGCCAGCCAGGTGAGCGATTGGATCAAGGCTCTCGACGAGAGTGAGGACACCTCGCCCGAACTACGGGCCCTGCGCAGGACCATCGCCAACTCGGCCGAGGTCAAGCCGATCCGCAACAGTGCCAAGGGGGACGGCTACACCCGCTTCCGCATCACGGCCAAGGGCTCGAAGATCGGGATCGAGGCCAACGCCGGGGCCTCCGAGACCGAAGGCAAGCTCGGCAAGAGCGACACCAACGTCCTCGACGAGTTCCGCAGGAGCATCGGCGAGGCTCTTGCCGGAAAGCTGGCGCCGGGACCGGTGGAGGATGTCAAGGTCGAGAATGGACAGGCCAGCGGTCTGCTCTATCTCGAACGCCAGCACGACGATGCGGCCTTGAAGGAGGCCCTGGCCAAGATCGGAGTCAACTCGGTGACCCTGGAAGCGGTTCCCGATCGTGGAGAGCACGTCGTGCGCTTCACGGGAACGGTCACGGGGAGCATCAGTAGTGTCGACCTGCGCAATGCCATCCAGGAAGACCTCTCGGCGACCAAGGATGCCACGGGGCATGCGATCACCCTGGCCAACCCGATCGACGAGGTCAACGCAGTCGGCGCCCAGGTCGTCTCCGAGCTACGGGACAACTCGATCTTGGCGGTCCTCTTGAGCCTCTTCGCGGTGGTGATGTACATCCGCGTGCGCTTCGCCGAGTACTCCTTCGGCTTCGCCGCAGTCACCGCCCTGGCCCATGACGTGCTCTTCACCCTGGGGATGCTGGCCGTCGCCGACGAGTTCATCCCCTTCATCGACACCGAGATCAACCTGCCAATGATCGCGGCCTTCCTGACGATCATCGGCTACTCCCTGAACGACACGATCGTCGTCTTCGACCGCATCCGCGAGAACCTGCCGCGCATGAAGGGTTCACTCTCGGAGATCATCGACGCATCGATCAACCAGTGTCTCTCGCGCACGGTCCTGACCTCGCTGACGACCCTCTTCTCGGTCCTCATGTTGCTGGCCTTCAACGTGGGGACGGGCAACGTGATCGAGGGTTTCGCCTTCTCCATGCTGATCGGGGTCGTGGTGGGGACCTACTCCTCGATGTTCATCGCCAGCCCGGTCCTGCTCTACCTGGAGACCCGCCGCCAGCGCTCCCTCGCCGAGGACGACCCCACCAAGCACGGCAGCAAGGCCGCCGCCGGGAGCTGAGAACTCCCTCACCCTCCCCCGGCCTGGCTCCTTCCCAGGCCGGGGCTGGAAGAGGGGCCGCCGATGACGCAGGCTGTGTCCCATGCGTGCGCTCCTAGGCATCCTCCTCCTGGGCGGTCTCTTCCTGACCGTGGCCGGATGGCAGCTCGGCCACAGCCGCTCCGTACGCGCTCGCCGCAGTGACCGCTACGGTCCAGGCCCGCTCCAGCGCGACGATGGGTGGTCGCTGCTCGTCCTGGGAAGCGCCAGCGAAGCGCCACCGATCGAGCGTCCCACTGGGCGAGGGTCGCGCGGTAGCGCTCATGGACGCAGGCCGCGCCATCCCAGGCCCTCCGACCCGGCCGCCCCCGCCCCGCCTGCGCAAAGCTATGCGCCCGACTACCGCTACGTCGTCCAGGCTGGGGATGTCCTCGGGCGTATCTGCCGCCGTTACTACGGCAGCGCAAGCCCGGCCCTGGTCGAAGCCCTGGCACGCTACAACGGCCTGGCCAGCGCGGACGCCATCCGTGAGGGCGACGCCCTCCTCCTTCCCGACCGGGCTCGGCTCGACCCGTGACGGGTTAGGACGGATCCGGCACCACCAGGGTGCGAAGGGCGGCCAGGGAGCGCTCGAGCTCGAGTTCGGCCAGGGAGAGTAGATCGGCCAAAGCTTCGACGTCGCGCTCACCTGCACTCGACTCGACCTTGCGCAGGAGGCTTGCAAAGCGCACCGCCCCGACAGTACCGCAGCTCGAGACCAACCCGTGGGCAATGGAGGCTGCCCGGGTCCAATCCTCGCTCGTGATCGCATTGCTGAGCCCCAGGAATGCCTCGGGGGCGTGCTGCATGTAGTGCTCGACCAGTTCCTGGGCCAACTCTCTACCGGCGGGGTCATCGTCCTCGAGGAGGATTCCCAGGACCTCCCCGTCGAGGGTCGAAGCGTCAGGTTCAGCGGAGGGGCGGGGCGGCGCAGTGCTCTTCCCAAGCTCGCGGCCGTCCGCGGAAGAACGCAGGAGCCACCCTTCGAGCCAGCGCACGAACTGTCCCGGCTGGATGGGCTTGGCGATGTGATCGTTCATTCCCGCTGCCAAGCAGCGATCCCGGTCCTCGCTGGTGGCGTTGGCCGTCATGGCCAAGATGGGCACATGATGATCGCGTCCCTCCTCCATGGAGCGGATGCGCCGGGTGGCCTCGTAGCCGTCCATCATGGGCATCTGGCAATCCATCAGGATCAGGTCGTAGTCCCCGACCGTGAAGGCATCGACTGCTTTCTGACCATTGGATGCGACATCGACGCGATAGCCGCGCTTGCTGAGGAGGTACTGCAGAAGTTGCTGGTTGGTCGTGTTGTCTTCGACGACCAGGATGTGTACGCGCTGCCGAATCCCGGTGTCGAGCAGGTCAGGCTCGTTGCCCTTGGGCTCCTCTCGCCCGCAGCGGGCGGGGGTTTCCAGCTCGAAGACACGGCAGAGAACATCGATGAGGTCGTTCACCTTGACCGGCTGGGAGAGGTGCGCGACAACTCCCCTTGCATCCCCCGACCGGAAGGCGCGACTGCGCAGAAGCGGAGTGAGCAAGACGACGCGCAGGTGGGCGAAGGTCGATTGGTTGGTGAGCGCCCCCATGAAGGCGTCCCGGCCGGGAAGGCGTGCATCCAGAAAGATGACCTGGGGCTCCGCGCCGCGCATCAGGGCTTCGAAAGCTTGATAGATGGAACGCTCGTTCTCGACGTGGCACCCCAGTGCCCCCAGCTCCCAGCCCAGGATATCCGCGGCCCCGCTGCGTTCCTTGATCAGCATGATCCGCTTGCCTTCGAGCTCGGGGGGGATGCTCAGTTCTTCCCCCGAACCGGCGTCCGGCGAACAGACGAACGGCAGGCAGACCCAGAAAGTCGACCCCTCGCCTTCGCGACTGACAAAACCGACCGAGCCCCCCATGAGCTGCGCCAGGTGCTTCGTGATCGACAGTCCCAGCCCGGTCCCACCGAAGCGACGCGTCATGCTCGCATCGACCTGACTGAAGACTTCGAAGAGCTTGTTCTGGCACTCCTCGGGGACACCGATCCCGGTATCGCGCACGGAGAAGCGTAGGCGCACGCCCGAGGAGCCGTGCTCCTTGATCTGGCAGGTCAAGAGCACCTCACCCCGCTCGGTGAACTTCACCGCGTTGCCGAGGAAGTTCTGCAGAATCTGCCGTAGCCGTGAGGGATCGCCGATCAGGCGCTCGGGTACATCGAAGTCGACAAAGCTGGCCAGCTCGAGGCCCTTGTCTTGGGCCTGTTTGGTCAGGAGGTCGACCACATCCTCGACGACCTGGCGCGGACGGAACTCCACCGATTCGATCTCGAGCTTGCCGGCCTCGATCTTGGAGAAATCCAGGATGTCGCCCAGCACGTCCAGGAGCCCCGTCGCGCTGGCGTGTACCTTGTCCGAGAGGGAGCGTTGCTCGGGATCCAATTCGGTCTGCCGCAGGAGCTCGCTCATCCCGATCACCGCATTCAGCGGCGTGCGAATCTCGTGACTCATGTTGGCCAGGAAGTTGGCCTTGGCCTGGGCTGCGGCCTGCGCGGCTTCCTTGGATACGGTCAGCTCCGCATTGAGCTGCGTGAGCTCTGCCGTGCGTGTCTCGAGCGTGCGCTCGAACTCAGCGCTCAGACTAGCGACCTCCTGATCCCGGTCGGCGAGAGCGTCGAGCAGGTCATTGATGCGCCGAGCCAGCTCTCGGACCTCTCGAGTTCCCGAGGGGACCAGACGGCGGGCGCGGGTACGGCGACCGATGCGCCCCACGTACTCGGTCATGCGCCCCAGGGGCCTCAGCAGTCGCCCGGCGGCAAAACCCGCCAACATGTAGGAGAGAAAGGCGGTCAGAGCGACCGAGCGAAACCCGGCCATCCACCACTCCATTCGTAGCCGGTCGAGTTCCGAGAGATCCCCGGCGAGGACGAGGCGAGCGCTCGAGTCGGGTCGAATCCGGCGAACGGCAAGGACCTGGCCCGGAGTGATGCGCTGGCCGACATCGGCTTCTTCCAGGGGCGGACAGGCGGCCGACCCCGACCGACTCCAAGAGATCGGCTCGGCCTCCCGATCCGGCAGGTAGGCGGCCCAGAGGAGCCGCTGCTCCTCCCGTAGGTCCCTGAGGAAAGCTCTCAGGCCGGCGAAATCCCCCTCCCCGGTCAGCTCCCCGGCAGGCAACTCCTCGGCCAGGTGCGCCGCGGTCACATCCGCCAGGACGCCGATCCCGCGGGCCATTTCTCGCTCCTTTTCCCGGAGATCGAGTCGCGCGGTGAGGGTCACGCTGAGGGCGACTCCGAGGGTGGTCAGACTAGCAGCGACCCACGTGAAGGAGTCTTGCAGAGAGGGGCGGGGCATGGCGAGGAGACCGCCGCTTGGATCGGCAGAGCCGCCCCCCTTGCCATAGCCGACTTCCGCGTGTCGCCGAAGGTTGTTCCAAGACGGGACGGGAGCCCTGGGATGGCACCGACGGATTGGCCCCAGCCCGCCCCCTCAGTCCTCGATGAGCCGCGTCTCCCGCGGGGGCGTCACGACCTCGAGACGGGTCTGTGGGCCGAGTTCCCGGCGCAGGTTTCCCAGGGCGCCAGGCGAGAGACGCAGGCGGAGGTGTAGGTGGCCGGCCTCACTCTCGATCTCCTCGACGAGAATCGCCCCATGGGAGCGGGCCAGGGCCGTACTGCGGCCGTCGTCGAAGGGAACGTAAACGTCAACGACCGCAGCGCGCTGGTCGAGCCGTCTCTCCACGAGCTGCGTCAAGCGCTCCAGCCCCTCACCGGAGCGGGCGCTGACGTTGACGACATCCACATGCTCTCGGCCATCGAGGAGGAGGTGTAGCGAGATGGGGTCCTCCACGCGATCGATCTTGTTCAGAACCAGAATCTCGGCGGAGAGGTGGGGAGAGATCTCTGCCAGGACCTGATCCACCGCGCGCATCTGCAGCGCGGCGTCGGGGTGGGAGGCGTCGACCACATGCAGAAGGAGATCGGCGTGGACGGTCTCCTCGAGAGTCGCATGGAAGGAGGCCACCAGATAGTGCGGCAAGCGTTGAAGGAAACCGACCGTATCGGAGAGCAAAACCGTGCGGCGATCGGAAAGCACCCACTTGCGCGTACGTGTGTCGAGTGTCGCGAAGGGCATGTCCGCCGCGAACTCATCCGCGCCGGTCAGTCGATTGAGCAGGGTGGACTTGCCTGCATTGGTGTACCCCACCAGCCCTACCTTGAACTCCTCGCTTCGGGTCCGTAGCTGGCGCTTCTTGCGTCGCTCGATCCCGGCCAGCTTGCTCTTCAGATCGCTGATACGCCGATTGAGCAGGCGCCGGTCGGTTTCGAGCTGTGTCTCGCCGGGTCCGCGGGTACCGATCGCCCCCTCCATGCGCTCCAGGTGAGTCCACATACGCCGCAGCCGGGGCAGGAGGTACTCGTTCTGCGCGAGCTCGACCTGCAGGCGAGCCTGAGCGGTCTGTGCACGGCGGGCGAAGATGTCCAGGATCAGCTCCGAGCGGTCGATCACGCGCACTCCGAAGGCCTTCTCCAGGTTGCGTCCCTGGGCTGGGGTCAAGTCATTGTCGACCAGAACCGCATCCGGGGAGAGTGCCTGAACCTGCTGCGCCACCTCCTCGACCTTGCCCTTGCCCATCAGGGTGGCGGGATGACACTTCGCCCGGCGCTGGACGATGCCCTCCCCCACCACCTCCGCACCGGCCGCCGCGGCCAGCGCACGCGCCTCGGACAACTCGCCGTCGAACTCCGGCGGAAAGTCCGGCAGGATCACGCCGCAGACCAGCAGTCTCTCTTGAGGGGAGCGCGTCGGCTCGGGTGAGCGACTCATGCGACGGTGCTCGTCTCCAAGGGGGGGGACTGGGAGAGTTCCACGTGACACAAGGATCCTGCCTCACGGTGCAGGACTTGGAGCAGGTGCGTGCGCCATGCATCCTCGGCCTGGGGGTGGTCGGTGCGAAAGTGGACTCCACGCGATTCCGTGCGCGCCTGGGCGCCGAGAGCGATCAGGCTTGCAACGGTGAGCATGTTGGCCAGTTCCCAGCCGGGGGCTCCCTCGAGGGGCAACTCCCGCACGGCCCGGCGCCAGAAGCGCAGTTTCAAGATTGCATCCGCGATGCCACCTTCGGTGCGCTCGACCCCGAGCTCGCGCCACAGGAGGAACTTGAGGGAGTAGGTCAGGTCGGTGATGTTGACGCGAACCGGAGGCGCAGTAGGGCCGTCGGCACGCGCCAGGGGAACGCGAGCCTCGGCGGGAGCCGTGCCACCCTCGAGCGCGGCCGCCTCCCCGGTAGCCTGGCCGAGGACGACAGCCTCGAGCAAGGAGTTCGAGCCCATCCGATTGGCACCGTGCAGGCCGGAACTCGCGCACTCACCAACGGCCCAGAGACCGGGAAGCGATGTGCGTCCTCGTGCGTCGACCCACAGCCCCCCCACCTGGTAGTGGCAGCCAGGTCGCACCGGAATCGGATCGTGCGCGATGTCGATACCAAAGAAGCGGCAGATGCGTGAGATTCCGGGGAAGGCTTCGTGCGGATCCCGGTCGAGGTCCGAGAGATCCAGGTAGACGCTGGTGTCCTCGGTCTCGACCATACGTTCGAAGACCGCCCGACTGACGACGTCACGTGGGGCTAGCTCCGCGTCGGGGTGATGCTCGGGCATGAAGCGCACCCCATGCCGATCGCGCAAGACTCCGCCCGCCCCCCGCAGGACCTCCGAGATGAGGACCCGCGCCGCACCGGCGATGTAGAGACAGGTCGGATGGAACTGGATGAACTCGATGTCCCGTACGACGGCCCCTGCTCGGGTACCCATGGCCACTCCATCCGCGGTGGCGATGGCAGGATTGGTCGTCTCTCGATAGAGCTGTCCCGCTCCCCCGGTCGCGAGGATCACCTGAGCGGCGATGAAGGCGACGCGCTCTCCCCTCGCGGTGTGGCAGAGAGCGCCGATCACCCGTTGATCACCTTCGGAGAGGAGGTCGATCGCGAAGTGATTCTCGAAGGTGACGACATTGGGATGTCGCAGGACAGCCTGGCGAAGGGTGGACTGAATCTCCTCCCCTGTCGCTGTCCCCTGGGCATGCACGATGCGGTGGAACGAGTGTCCCCCTTCCTTGGAGAGGGAGAGCGCCCCGTCCGCCTCGCGGTCGAAGGCTGCTCCTAGCTCACAGAGTCGCTCGACGGCAGCGGGTCCCCCGCGAACGACACGCTCGACAACCGAACGTTCGCTGAGTCCGCAACCGACGCGCAGCGTGTCCTCGACGTGAACGGCAAAGCTGTCGTCACTGGCAAGAACGGCGGCCATCCCCCCCTGGGCATAGCGGCTGTTGGATTCCGCGAGCCCGGCCTTGGAGATCAGAGCCACCGAGGCGCCCGCCTCGGCGGCCGCGATGGCCGCCATACTGCCCGCCGCACCGCTGCCGAGAACGACGACGTCGAAGCGGTACTGGGGAAGCCGGCGCAGGTCGAAGGGGACCAGGTACCGGTCGAGGGGGAGCTCTGCGCTGACTACCAAGAATGCCCTGCGGTCTTGCCCCCATCCTAACCCCACAATCCCTCCGCCACCTCCCCGGCAGGGGGCCTAGCTCCGGCCTCGCAAGAAATTGCCGCAGACCAACCCAACCGACGAGAGCGCGAGCTGGGGGCGACGGCCGGCAAGACCGCAGGGGACCCAAAAGAGCTAACACCTCCCTAACCTCCCTACTTGCAACGCCTTAGGGAGCAGGAGCCGCGGGACAGGGATCTTTTGGGCAAGTTCGGGTCTTGTTCGGTAGAGCCAGGCCGATAGATTAGGCACTTGTTAGGCCTCCAACCCGGGCGGAGCCACGCCTAAGGCTCCGACCCGGGACCCTTCACCTCGCCCGAGGCGTCCCCAATGGGGTTCCCACACAGCGGGAGCCCCTCATAGGGGAGAGCACCGAGAGGCACCCACCCGTACGGACCCATGCGGACCCAAACCTGTAACCCTCCTCGATCCCACAGCAATCCCGCTGACGGATCTCTCCCTCCGAGCACCAGCCCCCTCCCGCTGGGCACCCCGCTGGGCACCCCGCTGGTGACCGGACTCGCCTTCCCCAGGACGACCCCTCCCAAGCGGGACGGCTCCCGTCGATGGGGAAGACCTTCGGGAAGGTTGGGAGAACCGGCCCCGGAGAGTTACTCCCCCTCCTTGGTAGCTCACCCCTGGTCGGGAGAGGCGACACGGGAGAACTCCGCCGGGAACCGTACGCCCAGGGTCCAGGCAGACTCGAGAACTCTTTCTTGGGGCTCGGAAGCTCTTCCTTGGGGACGCCCCGTGCGAGGCCTTCGCACCATCAAGCCCGTGAAGAGTGCACCGGCGCTAGGGGCTGCCACCGAAACTCTCCTCGCTCCCCCTTCGCCGAAGTCAAGACCCTCCCTGGTCCCCCACCCGGAGAGATCCAGGCGGAGCTCTAGCGTGGTGAATCCCGCAGCCTCCGTAGTCGCGCCTTTCC
>JALWOP010000208.1 GCA_027083445.1 Planctomycetota bacterium
GCTGCGACGGAGGAGATGGGTGTGGTAGGTGCGGCCCTTGTACCTGCGAGTGGTAGTGACGACGTGGACGGGCCCTGATCTCCTAGGCATGCGGGTATACTAGCTGCATTACTGGAGGAAGTCAAACGTTTTAGTGACTACGATCGCCCACGAGAAAGGCGTCGTAAAGTGCTTACCTGCAAGGGTTTCCGCCGGATCGGATGACGATATCCCGTCGAACTTCAGCCTAGACTGAAGTCTTCCTCCCGCGCCTGACCCGTGCCGCAGCATATCCACCCGGGGGTACCGTCATCATGATCCACAGCCTGCTCGAGCGTCTGCTCCCTTGGAGCCTGGCCATCCTCTCCGCATTCCCCACCCTCTGCTCCGCTGGAGAATCCACAGCGGGGGATTGGGAGGCCCTCTCCTGGCGCGAGGTCGGACCCTTCCGAGGTGGACGTTCCTGTGCGGTGACAGGGATCCCCTCGGACCGCCGGACCTACTATTTCGGCGCAGCCGGTGGGGGGGTATGGAAGTCGAGTGACGGCGGGCGCACCTGGAACAACGTTTCCGACGGCACCTTTGGGGGCTCGATCGGTGCGGTGGCCGTTTCCGAGTGGGACCCCAACGTGATCTACGTCGGGACGGGTGAGGAGACCTGGCGTGGCAATGTGTCCAGTGGCGACGGCCTGTGGCGCTCGGACGACGCAGGCAAGAGCTGGCGCCACATCGGCCTGCAGGAGACGCGGCACATCGCCCGCATTCGCATCCACCCCCGAGACCCCGATCGTCTCTGGGTCGCCGCCATGGGCCATCTCTCGGGTCCCAACGAAGAGCGCGGGGTCTACCGCAGCTCGGACGGCGGTGAGAGCTGGGAGCGTGTGCTCTTCGTCTCTCCCGAGGTCGGCTGTGTCGACCTAGCCCTCGATCCGACCAACCCGCGCGTGCTCTACGCCTGCATGTGGCGCGCGAAGCGCACTCCCTACAGCCTCGAGAGCGGCGGCGAGGGGAGTGGGATCTGGAAAAGCACCGACGGCGGGGAGACCTGGAGCGAGCTCACCGGCAATCCGGGGCTCCCGCAGGGGACGATCGGCATCTGCGGCATCTGTGTCAGCCCCACCGCTCCCGAGAACCTCTATGCGATGGTCGAAAATGCCGAGGGCGGTCTCTTCCGCTCCCGCGACGGGGGCGCGACCTGGAGGCGCGTAAACTCCGACCGCAGTCTGCGCCAGCGCGCCTGGTACTACAGCCGCTGCTACGCGGATCCCAAGGACGAGGAGGTCGTCTACGTCCTGAATGTCGGTTTCCACCGCTCCAAGGATGGGGGCAAGAGCTTCTCCCGTATCGGGGTCCCCCACGGGGACAACCACGATCTTTGGATCGATCCGACGGATCCCCTGCGCATGATCGAGGCCAACGACGGAGGCGCGAACGTGTCGACCGACGGGGGCCGTAGCTGGACCCCCCAGGACGGGCAGCCGACGGCCCAGATCTATCGGCTCTCGACGGACAACGCCTTCCCCTATCACCTGTTGGGCGGACAACAGGACAACTCCACGGTTCGGATTCCCTCGCGCAACATCGACGGTTTCTCCATCGACAGGAGCACGTGGAGCGCGACGGCCGGCGGTGAGAGCGGCCACGTGGTCGCGCGCCCGGACGATCCGGAGGTCGTCTACGGAGGCTCCTACGACGGATTCCTCACCATGCGCAACCACCGCACGGGTGAGCGGCGCAGCATCAATGTTTGGCCCGACAACCCCATGGGTTGGGGCGCCGAAAAGCTGCGCTATCGCTTCCAGTGGAACTTCCCGATCTTCACCTCACCCCACGACCCCGACCGGCTCTATGTCGCAGCTCAGGTGCTTTTCCTCTCCACGGATGGGGGCGCAAGCTGGCGAGCGATCAGCCCGGACCTGACCCGCAATGAGAAGAGCATGCAGGGTCCCTCGGGCGGGCCGATCACCAAGGACAATACGTCGGTCGAGTACTACTGCACCATCTTCGCGGGCTTCGAATCTCCCCACGAAGCGGGCACGATCTGGTGCGGATCCGATGATGGGCTGGTTCACCTGACCCGGGATGATGGGGCGAGTTGGGAGGACGTCACCCCCCCCGAGCTGCCGGAGTGGGCCCAGGTCAACGACCTCGCAGCGGATCCCTTTCGGCCGGGGGGCTGCTACCTGGCCGCTACACGCTACAAGCTGGACGACTTCACCCCCTATCTCTTCCATACGGTCGACTATGGCCGGAGCTGGCAGCGCATCGACGCCGGCATCGACCGGACACACTTCACGCGCACGATCGTCGCCGATACAGAGCGCGAGGGACTGCTCTTCGCCGGAACGGAGCACGGCGTCTACATCTCCTTCGATGACGGGCTCTCCTGGGACACACTCCAACTCGACCTGCCGATCGTTCCCGTCACCGACCTCGAGGTGAAGGAGGGGGACCTCATCGCGGCCACCCAGGGACGGGGCTTTTGGATCCTCGATGACCTCTCGCCCCTGCGCCAATACGATGCCGCCACCCACCCCGGACACTCTGTGCTCTATGCGCCGCGCGACGTCTATCGCCTTGCGATGGGAGGCCGTGGGGGGCGCGGACGGGGCAAGGCGGGCGCCAACCCCGCTCCCGGAGCGTGGATCTACTACCGCATCGGAGACATTCCCGAGAAGACTTCTGTGAAGCTCGAGGTCCTGGAGGAGGATGGAACGCTCATCCGCTCGTGGACCCCCAAGCCGGCCGAGGGCCTCAGGCGCCAGGTCTGGGATCTCTCCTATCCGGGTGCAGAGTCCTTCGATGGGATGATCCTTTGGAGTGGGGGTATGAGCGGACCGCGGGCGGTGCCCGGGGTCTACCGAGTACGGCTGACGGTGGGTGAGAGCGCAGTCGAGACCCGCTTCTCGGTCCTGGCGGATCCGCGTTCGAGCGCCACGATCGAGGACCTACGCGCTCAACACGACTTCATCGCCAAGGCCTGCGCAACCCTGACCGAGGCCCATCAGGCGATCGAACGCATCCGCAGCCTGCGCGAGGAACTCGACAGCCTGGCCGCCAAGGTCACCGAGAACGCGTCGCTCACAGCGAGCATCGACGAGCTGCGCGCGGAACTGACCTCGATCGAGGAGGCCCTCTATCAGACGCGCAACGAGAGCCGTCAGGATCCGCTCAACTTCCCCGTGCGCCTTACCGACAAGCTGGCCGGCGTGAAGGATGTCGTCGCAACGGGTGACTTCGCCCCGACTCGGCAGGCACAGCAGGTGCGAGCGGAGCTCAGCGCGGCGATCGAGCATGAACTGGCGCGGCTGAAAGCCCTGACCGAAGAGGCCCTGCCCGCCTTGAACCGGGCCGCGGCCGAGGCCGGGGTTCCGGCCATCGGCAAGGGCTAGTGCTCTGTCTCGGGAGCAACTCCCGGGGCTCGGGGCAGAACGATCTCGAGCACGGTATAGCGGTAGTCACGGCCGCCCGATCGCTCCGCTCGCAGGCGGACTACGACCCTCTGGCCCGTCGCTTGCCGGGCGAACTCGGTCAAGCGCTCGTAGGCGGCCTGTTCCGAGGGTTGCGTCCCCTCCAGCAGGGGGAACTCCTCCTCGCTCTCCGGCACGGTCAGGATCAACTCCCCGCCGGAGAGTGAAAGCTCACCGCGGAGTTGCAACTGCAGCTCCAGGGCCTCGAAACCGGCGCTCTCCGTCGCCTCTTCGACCGCCGCCAGGTTCAGGAGTTCTCCCTCCTCCGGCAGGAAGGTCGCCACGCCACTCGTCAGGTCCAACTCGTAGTTACGCACGCCAACCTGGCGCGCCAGGGCTCTTTCGAGCCCCCCGGCTCATATCGGTCATGTGATGCCGCCCGCGGTCAAGAGGACCACGACCGGCTCGGTGGACTGGGCTACGGGTCCCACGGACGAGAGCTGGGTCGAATCCTCCCCAGAGGTCTCGACAGGGGCCGCGCTTCGGCAGGCAAGCGGTGCGGCGCAGAGGGTGAGGACGAGTGTAGGTCTCATGGGCGAGAGCGGGTGGGGTTAGAAGCGAAAGCGCAGGCCAACTACGGCGACATAGTCCTCTTCGAGCTGGGTCCCCTTCAGGTCCATCCAGAGGGGAAGCTGGAGCGCCGCCTCGAAGAGGAGGCTCTGGTTGAGGATCACTTGCATCCCCGGTGTCACCAGGAGCTTGGTCCCCCCGGAGTTGTCCAGGGAGGTGCCCCCCGACCGGTCCGCTTCGGCCCAGGAGCCATTCAGCTCCCCCACCAGGTTTACGGTGAGCTGGTCGAAGCGCTCATAGCGGGCAGGAGTCAGTCGGTAGTGGCCCCCGATGTCGAAATGCACCGAATCGCCAAAGGAGTAGTCGTTCGCCTCGCTGTTCAGCTTGGCGATCAGATCGGTGTTGAAGAGCCAGCGCCCACGAATGCGCGTGAAAGCTCCACCCAGGAGTAGGTCGAGCGAGCCTGATCCGGGCTGCAAGGGCTGGGGTAGGAGCAGGCCATCATCGCGCACATCATCCCGCCCCGTGGGCAATTCGAATCCGAATAGCAGTGCGGCCTCGGTCGTCTCGGCCACCGCGGTATGTTGGAAGAAGCGATACTTTCCGATCAGGGTGGAGTCACCCAGCCCCTCCGCTCGGCGGGTCGCACCCGTTCCGCCCGGATCCAGGCGCTTGGAGACGTAGGGCAGGACGACGGCCAGGGTCAGATCCTGGCTCAGGCCGAAGACCACCTTGGTCACCGCCATGTCCACGGCAAGGTCCTGGCCCGCGCCGCTCTTCTTGACGTGGATCAGGCGCGGAACGAGCGCCTGGCCGTTGAAGTCCACCGTACGGGCCGAGGTCGTGATGACCGTGTCGTCGTAGACCAGGCCCAATCCGTCGAGGCGCGGATCGCGCGAGGGAGCCTCGTCCAGCGGGACGAGCATCCTCCCATCCGGTTCGGAAGTCGGCGTCCTGGGGTCTCCCAAACCGCTCTCGAACGAGCCCCCGTAGGGATCGGCCCGACAGCCTAGACCCGCAATCAAGACCAGAAGCCAGGCAGAGCCGAGGAACCGCATCGCCCGACTCTACCGGCTTTCTACTCTCTTGTCTCGCCGCCGACGAGTGTAGGATCGGTATGTGCAGACCCTGCCCCTCGATCATTCCGTCGCTGGTCGTCACCTGGAGTCGGGGACCCTGGGAGGAGTCCTCGGCAGGGGCGTGGTCTTGATGATCTTCCTGCGGCACCTGGGGTGAAGCTTTTGTCGCGAGTGGGTTCGCGAGTTGCGCCGTGCGTGCGAAGAACAAAGCTCTCTCCCCTCCATCCTCTTCGTCCACCAGGGGAGTCGCGAGGAGGGTGAGCGTTTCTTCGCCCGCCAGTGGCCGGAGGCACGCGCGATATCCGATCCGAAGCTGGAGCTCTACGAAACGTTCGGGATCGGCCGGGCGCGGGCACGGGAGCTCCTCAGCCCCAGCTACCTCCTCGCGGCTACGGCGAGCCTCCTGCGGGTGGGCTGCGGTCGCCCCCAAGGTGACGTGATGCGCAGACCGGGCGCATTCCTGGTGCAAGGAGAGCGCGTACTCTGGAGTCACGCCTTCCGGCACTTCGGAGATCACCCCTCCCTGGCCGAGATTGCCCGGTTGACCTCGGCATGGGAGCAAGCCCCTTGAGCACGACCAACACCGACGCCCTGCGCCGGGCCTTCATCGAGCGCGTCCTCGCTTGCCGACCGACCTCGGTCCTCGATGTCGGAGCCGGGGCGGGCACCCTCGTCCAGGCCTGCCGAGCGGCGGGAATCCGCGCCCTCGGAATCGAACCCGCCGGAGGCGGGGAGGGGGTCCTGCGCGCGGATGCCACCCACCTGCCGGCAGGGGACGAGAGCTGGGACTGGGTCACCCTGCGCCATGTCCCCCACCACCTGCGCCGGCCCGCCGAGGCCTTCGCCGAGGCCTGGCGCGTGGCGCGAGTGGGCCTTTGGATTGCGGAACCCTGCTTCGGCAGGGGATCCCTGAGCGAAGGCGAACGGCTCGGATTGGCCGCCGATCGCTGGCTCAAACGCCTCGACCGGCGCAGGGGCGTCTTCCACGCCGACATCTTGGGAAGCGCGGAGCTGGCGGCGCTCCTGCCCCCTGGGGCCCGGGTGCGGGAGGAGTTCATTCCAGGCTCCGGCCGGTGGACCGCGGCGGAGCTGGCCGCCGAGCGGGAGCACTCCGCCCGGGGGCTCACACCCTTCGCCGAGGAAGAATCCGAATGGAAACTCCTAGTTTCCGCTGCTGAGCAAGGGCGCGTCGCGCGCGTTGGCAGCCTACTGCTCGAAGTGCGCAGGGAATAGCAGCCGCCGAGGGCCCATCCGGCGCGCCTGGGGAGGGCCCCAGAGTCCCCCCCATCGGGCGGATTGTTAGGGAACCCCCCAAGCGCGAGGAGCGCTCCAAGGCACTATCCTCGCGGGCTCGATTCACCTCCCCCGATCTCTGCCATGAAACGCCAGCTACTGACTCTCCCGTTCGTCGGAACCCTCCTCACCTCGACCGCTCTCGCAGAGGGAACCGGGGACGGGGAGACCACACCGTCCTTCGTCAAACGCCTGATGGATGATCCTGGCGGCACTCTCAAGGACTGGGCCATAAACGACGGAGCTTCCCTGGCTGGGAAGATCGTCCTCTTCATCGTCCTCTTCTTGGCTGCCCGCATCGTGGCGGGTGTCGTCGCTGGGGTGGTGCGCAAGGCTCTCTCCTCGCCCAAGCTCAAGCTGTCGGACCTGCTCAAGACCTTCGCGGTGAACACGACCCGCAACGTGATCATCTTCCTGGGTCTGCTCTTCGCCATGTCGGCCGTCGGCATCCCCATCGGCCCCTTCCTGGCCGCCTTCGGGGTCGTCGGTTTCGTGATCGGCTTTGCCCTGCAAGAAACCATGGGCAACTTCGCCTCGGGCGTGATGATTCTGATCTACCGACCCTACGACATCGGTGATGTCGTCACCGCCGGTGGCGAAACCGGCAAGGTCGATGCGATGAACCTGGTTTCGACGACCCTGATCACGCCCGACAACCAGGTCAAGATCGTCCCCAACAGCGCGATCTGGGGGGGTGTGATCACCAATGTCACCACCAACGAGACCCGTCGCGTCGACTTCGTCTTCGGCATCGGCTATGACGACGATATCCCCAAGGCCGAGGCAACGCTGCTCGACATCGTCAAGAGCCACAAGTTGGTTCTGGACGACCCCGAGCCTTTCGTGAGGCTCTCCGAATTGGCCGATTCGTCGGTCAACTTCACGGTTCGGGTCTGGACCAAGACCGGCGACTACTGGGATGTCTACTTCGACATCATGCGCGAGGTGAAACTGCGCTTCGACAAGGAAGGGCTCTCGATCCCCTACCCGCAGACCGACGTGCACCTCCACAAGGTAGGTTGACCCCTCCTGGGAGAGAGCCGGCTGCCCGGCTGCACTCCCCCTGCTTGCGGCGCGCACCCCACTCGGGTGCGCGCCGCTCGCATATGGGCCTTGCGCATACTGGAAAGTAGAATACTCGCCCGTATACCCTGCCCCCCATGTTCGTGGGACGTGATCGGGAGCTTTCGGTGCTCGAGGAGATGGCCGCCTCGGGCCGGGCCGAGTTCTTCGTGCTCTATGGGCGCCGCCGGGTCGGCAAGACCGAGCTCCTCCAGCGCCTTTGCGAAGGGCACCGGTCGGTCTACTTTCTCGCCGCCCAGGTGCGCGAGAGGGACAACCTGCGCGCCTTCCGCGATGCCCTCAAGGACGGGCTGGGAGGGGACAGCCTGGTGGAGGGGATCGAGTTCCCGGACTGGTCGACCGCTCTCTCCTTCGCCTCCGAGCGAGCGGGAGATGAACGCCTGATCATCGTCCTGGACGAGTTCCCCTACCTGTGCGACTCGAGCAAGGGCTTGCCCTCTCAAGTCCAGCAGTTCTGGGATACGCGCGGCAAGAAGAGCAACCTGATGCTGATCCTCTGCGGCAGCCAGGTCTCCTTCATGGAGAAGGAGGTCCTTGCCGAGCGCAGCCCCCTCTTTGGACGCCGTACCGGACAGCGCAGGCTCGAACCCCTCGAACCACTCGACGCCCTGCGTTTCTTCCCTTCCTGGCCGGTGAGAGACCGACTCCTGGCCTATGGAATCCTCGGCGGGATGCCGGCCTACCTGCGCCGCTTCGATGACAGGCTCTCCCTGCGGGAAAACCTCCTGCGCGAGGTGCTCAGGCCAGAGGGCTACCTCTTCGATGAGGTGACCTTTCTCCTGCGCTCCGAACTCACCAGCCCCGCAACCTACAACTCCATCCTGGCCGCCGTTGCCGCAGGAGCCACGAAAGTCGGCGATATCGCCCTCACCGTGGGCGTGGACTCCCCCACGGCTGGGAAGTACCTACACGTCCTGAGGGAACTGCGCCTGATCGCACGGGAGATTCCCATCACCGATCCCAACCCGCTGCGCTCCCGCCGGGGCCGTTACCGCATCGCGGATCGCTTCGTCGCCTTCCACTTCCGTCACCTCCAACCCCACCTCTCTCTGATCCATGCCGGGCGCGGGGCACGGGTCCTCGAGGAGTTCATCGAACCCGATTTCCCGCGTCTGTTCGACGAGGCCCGCGTCGAACTCTTGCTCAGCCACCTGCGCCGGGAGGCGAGCGAGGTCCTGATGGACGAGATCGTCGAGTGCGGACGCTATACGGGCAAGTTCGTGCGCGCCGTCGCACGTACAGCCGGAGAACAGACCGTCGCTGCGATCGTCGTCCCCGAGGGAACACGCTCGACCGCCAGCCTCGAAAACGAGCTGGGAGCCCTCGAGCAGGTCTTCGGTCGACCTGCGCGCAAGCTGGTCTACGGGGTGACCGCCAAGCCCGAACGTCCCTTGGAGGTCGAGCTCGTCCCGGAAGGTGAGCTGCTGTGAGCGGTCTCGACGAAGAGTTCCAGCGCTACTTCGAGGCAGTCGACCGCGCGGGCGGCAAGGACCACTGCTACCTCTGCCGCAGGAGCCCGGCCGAGGTCAAGGCTTTCTTCGGCTTCGATGAGGATGGCGTCCCCTCCCGTGCCTCCGAGTTCGGCCTCGAGGATATCGTCCTCGAGCACACCGATATCATGACCTATCGCAGTCTGCGACCGGTCTGCGCCGTCTGCCAACTCAACTTCGATACACTCTTTGCCCTTGGCGAAGAGCCCATCGTGCTCGACCTCTTGCGCCAGATGCGGGATGCACGCGATGAACTCTGGCCACCCCGCCCGGACTGATCCGCCTTAAGAGCCTCCCATGCGCAAGCTCCCTTTGCGTCTCGTGATCCTGGCCTTGATCGTGGCAGCGGGCCTCGCCTTGCGCGCGAAATTCTTCACGCCGGGGCCCATGCACGTGCAGGTCGCCACCGTGGAACGTGGAACGGTCGAGGCGACGGTCGCCAACACCAAGGCCGGCACGGTGCGCGCCCGCCTGCGTGCGAAGCTCTCTCCTGGGATGAGCGGCTTGGTGACCGAGCTTCAGGTCAAGCGCGGGGATCACGTCGAAAAGGGGGCTTTGCTGCTCCGACTCGATGACGCCGAACCCGGGGCCCGCCTCGCCCTGGCACGCCGGGAACTCGAGGTCGCCACCGCGCGCCATGCCCGTACCTGCCTGATCGCGCACCGGGCCCAGACTCTCCTGGATCGCAACCGGGAACTCGCCGAGGAGAACATCGTCTCCCAGGATCGCATCGACGAACTCGAAAGCGCCTTCCAGACCGCCTCGGCGGACTGCACCGTCGCAGCGGCCGAGGTCGAGCAGGCCCGAGCCCAGATCGGTATCGCCCAGGTAGCCTTCGACAAGACGCGGCTGACCGCCCCCTTCGAAGGCATCGTAGCCGAGGTGAACATCGAGGTCGGAGAGTGGGTCACCCCCTCCGTCCCACTGGTCATAGCCCCGGACACGATCGACATGCTCGATCCGAGCTCGCTCTACATCAGCGCTCCGATCGACGAGATCGAGGCCGGTCGACTGCAGATCGGCCAGGTCACGCGCGTGACGATCGATTCCCGCCCGGGGGAGACCTTTGCAGGCAAGGTCGTCGCGATAGCCCCCTATGTCCTCGATGTGGAGCAGCAGAATCGCACGGTGGAAATCGAAGTGGAGCTCAGTGATCGTGAGCTCTCCCGTGGCCTCCTGCCGGGAACGTCCGCTGATGTGGAAGTCGTGCTCCAAGTCAAGCAGGACGTGCTACGCATTCCCACCTATGGAGTCTTGGACGGCCATCGTGCCCTGGTCGTCAACCGCGACGGAAAAATCGAAGAGCGCGAGATCGAGCTCGGCTTGCGCAACTGGGAATACGTCGAGATCACGGCCGGCCTGGCCCTGGACGAAGAGGTCGTCGTCCGCTTCGAGGGGGATGACCTACCCGCGGGTACGTCGGTCGTGGTCGATGAGCCATGATCGAACTCGAGGACATCTGGCGCACCTATCAGCTCGGCGACACGACCCTGCATGCCCTGGCAGGGATCGACGAGACGATCCAGGATGGCGAGCACGTCGCCATCATGGGTCCCTCCGGTTCGGGCAAGTCGACCCTGTTGAACATCATCGGACTGCTCGACCGACCGACCCGCGGAACGTACCGCCTCGATGGACGTGCAGTGGGAGGTCTCGATGATGACGCCCTGGCCGCGATCCGGCGCCGAGGTATCGGCTATGTCTTTCAGTCCTATCACCTGATCGAACGGCTGGATGCCCGCGGCAACGTGGAACTCCCCCTCATCCTCGATGGTGTGGCTCCCCGCGAGCGCCGCGGGCGTGTCGAAGCCGCGCTGGAGGCCGTCGGGTTGGCGGAGCGCGCGGACCACCGGCCCTCGGAACTCTCCGGCGGTCAGCGCCAGCGCGTGGCCATCGCCCGCGCCACGATTCTGAATCCACGGGTAATCTTGGCGGACGAGCCCACCGGGAACCTGGACAGCTCGTCTGGGGAACAAGTCCTGGCCCTGCTCGAGGGTTTTCGAGCCCGGGGCCTGACCTTGATCCTCGTCACCCATGATCCCGCCGTCGCGCGTCGAGCGGAGCGGGTGATCATCCTGCGCGACGGCCGGGTCGTGCGCAGGATGCCGGGTCGAGAGCTCCAGGACCTCGAACGCGCCTTGGCCGGGGAGTGATGGATGCGCACCCTGGATCTCCTGCGGCTCTCGGCACTCTCGCTCCTCCGCCAACCCCGGCGCAGCGTTCTATCGCTGATCGGCCTCGCGATCGGTGTCGCCGCGGTCATCATCCTCACCGCCGTAGGCCGCGGTGCCCGAACCTACGTCGAACAGCAGTTCGAGGTCCTGGGGACTCATACCCTGGCCATCTTGCCGGGACACAGTGAAACCACCGGGGGGCTCCCGGGCTTCGGTGGCGTCCCGCACGATCTCACCCTGGAGGATGCCCGGGCCGTTGGAAGGCAGATTCCCGGGGTCCTGCGCCTGGCCCCCGTCGTCGTCGCCAATGAAGAGTGCTCCGCTGGGGGGCGCAGCCGGCGCGTAGTCGTCGTTGGAACCACCGCCGAGTATGGTGCCGTACGTGCACTGCGTGTACGCACAGGGAGGTTCCTCTCCCCCGGTTCCTGGGACGAGTCGCGGCCCGAAGTCGTCCTGGGCAAGACTCTTGCCACCGAACTCTTCCCCGAGGGTGGAGCCCTAGGCCAACTCGTGCGCGTAGGAGGTTGGCGCCTGCGGGTCATCGGAGTCTTGGCCCGTCAGGGGACTACGTTTGGGTTCGACCTGGACCAGGTTGCCTTCATCCCCGTACGCACCGCCATGACCATGTTCAACAAGACGTCCCTGTTTCGCGTGGTCCTGCAATCCCGAGCGGGTAGCGACATGCACTTGGCCGAGCAGCGCGTTCGCCGACTGATGATCGAACGCCACGGCGAGGAGGACGTGACGGTCGCCACACCCGAAGCAATCGTCGACACCCTGGGGGGCATTCTCGATGCCCTGACCCTGGCCTTGGCTGGGATTGCGGCCATCTCACTCCTCGTGGCGGGTATCGGCATCATGAATGTGATGCTCGTCTCCGTCTCCGAGCGCACAGCCGAGATCGGTCTCCTCAAAGCCATAGGGGCAAACCACCGACAAGTCCTGGCCCTGTTCCTTGCTGAAGCCGCCATCCTCTCGCTGGCCGGGGGGTTGCTCGGCCTCGGAGTCGGCCTGGGCCTGGTCAAGCTGCTGGTGACCCTGGCCCCCACCTTCCCCGCAGCTCCGCCCAGCTGGGCGATCCTCTCCGCTCTCTTGCTGTCGCTTTCGACCGGAGTCGCCTTCGGCTGGCTCCCGGCTCGCCGAGCGGTGGGCCTCGATCCGATAGCAGCCCTGGCCAAGGAGGTCCTGTGAGGTTCACGGACAGTCTACGCCTGGGGCTCTCCTCCCTGCGTGCGCACCGCCTACGCACCCTGCTCTCGGTGCTCTCGATCGCCATCGGCATCACCTCCGTGGTGCTCCTGACTTCGATCGGGGAGGGAGCACGTCTCTATGTGCTCGGGCAGTTCACCCAGTTCGGCAGCAACATGTTCGAGATCGTGCCCGGCAAGGTCGAAACGGCGGGGCTCCCCGGCGTCTTCGGCGGGACGACCCGCAAACTCTCCCTGGCGGATGCCCAGGCCATCGAAGGAGTCAATGGGGTCGAGACCGTCTTGCCCAGCGTCATGGGCCAGGCACGGGTGGAGTATGGAGGACTGGGACGCAGCGTGACGGTCTTCGGGGTCACCTCTGCAGCCCCCGCTCTGTGGCGGATGAGTGTGCGCCACGGATCGTTCCTCCCGCCGGGGGACGCGCAACGCGGGAGGCACGCGGTCGTCTTGGGTTCGCGCCTGGCCCGGGAGCTGTTTGGGGCCGAGCCCGCGGTAGGCCGCCTCGTCCGTGTGGCAGGAGCCCGCCTGCGCGTACTCGGTGTCATGGCCCCGCGTGGCCGTCTCCTGGGCTTCGACATGGATGACACCGCCTTTCTCCCCGTCAGCACGGCCATGCAGCTGTTCAACCTGGATGAGCTGACGGAGATCGACGTCACCTTCCGGCCGGAAGTCGGCGCCCGGCGCACCACCGAGGCAGTGCGTGCGCTCCTCCGCGCTCGCCACGACGACAACGAGGACTTCACCCTCATCACCCAGGACCAGATGCTCGGGGTGCTGGGCTCTGTCCTGGATGTGGTCAGCCTGGCGGTCGGGGGAATCGGGGCGGGGGCGCTCCTCGTCGGGGCGGTGGGGATCCTGACCATGATGTGGATCGCCGTCGGGGAGCGCACCCGCGAGATCGGCCTCCTGCGAGCCCTCGGAGCCAGGACATCCCAGATACGCAGCCTGTTCCTACTCGAGGCCACCTTCCTGGCGGGCGCGGGTGGGGCGCTTGGCAGTCTCGCCGGGGTGGGTCTAGCCCTTATCGGCCGGCGTTTCGTCCCCGGTCTACCTCTGCGCATCACCGCTCTGCATGTCGGCCTGGCACTGGTCGTGAGCGTGCTGACGGGCTTGGCGGCAGGAGTCGGACCGGCCGGCCGCGCGGCAAAGCTCGACCCCGTGATCGCCTTGAGGTCCGAGTAGTTTCCATTGGGCTGTCGAAAGGGCTATCCTCCACCCCAGCCATGCCTCCCCGCGCCAGCGAAACCACCGCCAAGGAGGCTGGCGCCCTGACCAAGTGGGTCTTCCTCTCGGCCCTGGTCGGTGTCGCCGCTGGTGTCACCGCCTGGATCTTCAAGGGCATGACCGAGTTGGGGTCGCAGTGGCTCTTCCATCGCCCTTCCGGAATCCGCGGCGAGGGGCTGCTACCGGACCGCAGCGGTTGGCTCTGGGCCCTGCTGATCCCCACCGCCGGGGGTGCAATCGTCGGCTGGCTGATCTTCCGCTATGCGCCCGAAGCGGAAGGCCACGGCACCGACTCGGTCATCCGCTCCTTCCATCGCATGAAGGGGATGGTGCGCCGCCGCGTGATCGCGATGAAGGCACTCACCTCGGCCCTGACGATCGGGACGGGGGGCAGCGCCGGTCAGGAAGGGCCCGTGGCGCAGGTCGGAGCGGGAGTGGGCAGCGCCATCGCGAACGCTCTCAAACTTTCCGACCGCGACCGGAGGCTCTTCCTGCTCTCGGGAGCTTCGGCGGGGGTGGGCGCCATGTTCAACGCGCCCCTGGGGGGGGCGCTCTTCATGCCGGAGGTCCTCTACCGCAAGGAGGAGTTCGAGGGGGAGGCCCTCGTGCCCTGCATCGTGGCCTCCATCTTCTCCTATGCAACCCTGACGAGCCTGGCGGGTGCCCACCGCGCCGTCGAGTTGCCCGCTGAGCTCTCGGCGCAGATGCACTTCGACAGCATGTTCGAGCTGATCGTCTACACCGTCCTGGGTGTGCTCTGCGCCGGCGTGGGCTGGCTCTACGTCAAGATTTTCTACGGAGTCGAGGAGATCAGTGCCAAGCTCCCCCTGCGCAAGCCGCTCCGGCCGGCCCTGGGCGGGTTTCTCCTCGGCTTGACCGCCATCGCCATCGCTCCCTGGACGGGGGGCTCGGGCATCTTCTTCGGGGGCTACGGCTTGATGCAGGACGCGATTGCCGGGCACATTGCGATCTTGGCTCTGGCAATCCTGGTGCTCGCCAAGATCCTGGCCACCTCCCTGACCATCTCCAGCGGCGCATCGGGCGGCGTCTTCGCCCCCGCCCTTTCGGTCGGCGCGCTCCTGGGGTCAGCCGTCGGCAAGGGGGCAGTCGCGCTCTTCCCCGGCCTGATCCAGCACACCGCTCCGATCGCTTTGGTGGGCATGGGCGGTTTCTTCGCGGGAGTCGCCAAGGTACCTGTCGCTTCAGTCGTCATGGTCAGCGAAATGACCGGCGGCTATGCGCTGCTCGCACCCCTGATGCTGGTGGCGGTGGTACACATGCTGCTCTCCAGGGGGTGGACCCTCTACCGGGCTCAGGTCGGCAGCCAAATCGACTCTCCGGCCCATACGGGCGACTTCGTCATCGATGTCCTCCAGAGCCTCAAGGTGCGTGACGTCCTCGATGATATCCGTGCCCCGCGCTTGATTCACGAGGACGTCACCCTGCGCAGCGTGATGCGGATCGTCGCCGAATCCCGAGAGACGCACTTCCCCGTGGTCGACGATGAGGATCAGCTCACGGGAATCTTCTCCCTGACCGATCTGCGCAGGGTTTTCCTGGAGGATACGGTCGAGGATTTCATCATCGCACGCGACTTCATGCATGAGCAGGTGGTCGTCGTAAAGCTCGACGACAGCTTGCACGATGTCCAACGCCTGATGACCCGTCGAGAGGTCAGCGCGGTCCCCGTGGTCGACAGTGAGAATCCACGCAAGGTGATCGCCCTACTCGAGCACAGCGCCATCGGAAGGGCCTACGCCGAACAGTTGCGACGCCTCAAGTCGGGCGAGGGCTAGCCCGCTTCCACCAGCCGACGGACACGCCGGTTGTAGCGTGCGCTGAGCCAGGGCATCAGAGCTGGAAGGGCCATGTAAACGAGGCCGGCAAGGAGCCCGATACGCGCGGGTAGCAGGGCGCCAACTCCTCGGGTTACCCGCCCAGCAAAACCATCCCCGTGGCGCCGTTTCGTGGGACCGCCTCTACTAGTGGAGTTCCTTGATCATCTCAGCGTGCGCAAGAACATTGGCCCAAGTCTCCTTCGATATAGGCCAAGGGGGATCCTGCAGTTGATCGATGATATGTAGGGCTGCGGACTTCCCAAGGATAGGGTGATCTAGAACGCTGACGATCGATGCGATGACGGTACTCTCCTCCGCATCGGACAACACCTCTCGGGTGGTTAGTATGTGGATCAGACTCGATCCCATTCCAATGGGGCCAACACCTTTGGGAAGGTGTGGTGAGGAAACGATGTCAGCTACGAGATCCAGCGAATCCGCAGGTTGTTCGAGCAAGCGGACAACAACCAAAGATGATAGGTCTATTTGAGTGACCGTGCCGCCGAGAGCTCCGGTGGCGCCATCCACCAGGATGGGACGAATCGAAGCGTCTCCAGAAGCCAAAGCCAATTCGGCGGCCAAGACCACCGCCATTTCAGTTCGGTTGGATTGATAAAGTGACTCGGGGGAGATCTCCGATCGTAGAGCGTCTGCAATCCAAGGATCAGTCCTCAGGAGCTCGAGTACGGCATTCTTGATATAGTCTCCTGTGCTCCAACTCGGACAGGCTTGTTGTACCGAATCCAGGGCATCGAGTAGACGGTCGTGCTGCCAATACCGAATGCATTCAGCCAGAACAGCAGCTATTCCGCCAGGCGCTCGATCCTCGATCCCAGCGCAGATGTAAGCGCCAATCATCTGCGGTGCTTCCGGTCCCCAAGCCTCCAGAAAACGACGCAAGCAGACCTTTCGTTCCTCAGGATCGTCAAGGAGCATGCAGTCAATCAGGAGGGGTCCGGCCTCTTCGACGGGCTGCGACGATGCGGGATCTGTCGCCGGCCTACGAGAGTGACCCGCCGTTTCAGTAGAGCGCCAATTAGGCTCGATGGATTGCCCATCTCGATCGACCTTCCGGGCTGCCGAGGCCCGATCATCCGAGCCCGACCACAGAAGGCTGACACCCGTGATGATCGCCAACAAAAGCACCAAGGCGCTCACCAAGACGAAAACCGCATTGTTCTGTGATTTCAGGGGCAAGAGCAGATCCTGCGAGGTATCTGAAGGATGTTCCGTTTTGATTGGTCAGCCTCGTCTGGTTCTAACGCTTATTGTTCACGGTGCCTCCAGGAAAGCACACAGCGTTGCGTCTGATCTGTTGCCGCCGCCTCGGCGCAACACAGAGGGCAAGACCGTCTTCGCGGAGCTAGCAATGCGCCAATGTCCAATCGTATGCAAAGTGCGTCGGGTTGTTCGTGGGGCCGTCTCGCGATGGAGTTCCGAAGGGTGTTGCGCACGTATCGGGAGTCGAGGGATCATCGTCGTGATCATCGCAGGTGTACCGGTAGTAGGACCAGTACTTCTTGACGGAAGTACCGGCCTTCTTTCCCGTGTAGCCCCCTGTATCCACTAGGCTGTTCCAGCCCATCGCTTGGTGTTCGTGGTGGCAGCATGGTGCGCCTTCACACGCGAAGCTGCCCCCGGTTGCGCAGTGGGTCGGAGAGAACGACGAGTTCAGGCCGTACGTGCAGACCCCGTTCGCAGGGGTGGGTGGGGAGAAGCCCCGCGTTCCTGCCGACGGTAATGCGACGAAGACAAGAGCGGAGAAGCTGATTGGTGTCATCGCGTTGTTGCAGGTCGAACGTGGGCGCATTGGTGGCCGGTTCCTCAGGTTCCGATCCTACTCGCTGCATCCGTGTCGGTCACGGGCCGGCTCCAGCTCCGGCTCCGCAGATAACCCATTGCAGTATCATAGTTTACGCACTTTAGCGCTCCTGTTCATTTCTGCGGTGTTCCCACGCGGCCGCGCGGCAGCCCTGTCGGTTCTTGTCCACCGATACCCGTCAGCAGGCGGGCCCGTGTGAGCGCGGACCCGGTACTCCCGCCGTCTACTCGATCGCCTGGAGCTGCACCCCGCGCCGCTCCTTGCGGATCTCGCGCTGCAGACGTTCGCTGCGCTGCATCTGGTTGCTCGCGTTGAACTCCATCACGTTGCGGAATCTCTCGGCTCTGTCGAGCTGGCCGCCCAGGGCGCGGTTCGCCTGGGACCAGGCCCTGGCCGAGCAGGGTCTCGCCGCGGTGGAAGGCGTCGGGGGAGGTGTCCCTGCGGCCGGCGCGGAGTCGGCATTCAGAGGCGCCCGAGACCGTCCTCGAACGGCCGCTCTAGATCCTGGGACCCCGTCTGGGTCGAGGTTGTCCGCCCTGCCTGGCTGCAGGGCCTCAACAGCCGTGGGAGGGTCGTGGTAAGAGGCCGCTTGGAACTCCTATCCGCTGTGCGACTCAGGCATCGGCTCCCCGTCCATCTCGGCGAGCCGGGGCTTGTAGTCGAAGCTCTCCAACTGCGAGGGACCGCCGGCCATCGTCAGGAAGATGACCCGCCTCGCACGCCGACGTTGTTGGCCCGCGCGAAGGCCCGCACGGTGGCGGATCCGTCGGAGCGGTCGCCGACCCAAGCGAGGACGAAGCGCTCGAGGGGGCGAGGCTTTTCCTCGAGGCGCGCGGACGTTGCCGCGCCACGCGCTCGGGGCGGGGCAGCCGCGCTTGAACTCGAGACGCGGTCCCCCACCCTGCGCGACGATCTCGCGCAGCGAGTCGGCGTCGACGTTCATCCCAGGCTCTCTCGGAGGAAACGATCGAGCTCGGTCAGGTCCGCCACCCTGCGCACGTCCGCCGACAGCCCCGGGAACGCGTGGCCTGCGGGCAAGAACGCCGCCAAGGGACGTCCGTAGCGCGTCGCGAGCGCGACCTCGCTCAGGGTCTCGGTGCTCCCGGGGAGGGCGATGACCGCGGCGCAGTTGAGCGCGTTGATGTGGGTGCGCGACAGTGGGTCCGCACCGTCCTCGCCGCCGGGAGGACACCGATGGAGCAACCCCTTCGATCAGCCACGGCGACGAAGGCGCGGATCACCGCGCTCATGGCCCCACCACCGCCGCCGGTGAACAGCAGCCCAGGTGGTCCTCCGGCGCGGTGTAGAAGATCTCTCCCGCGCCGCCAGCGGCCAGTAGGCGCAGCCCGCGGGAGCGGCGGCCTCCACCTGATCCGCACCTGCCAGCCACTCGAGGCCTACGAGAAGACCCCCGAGCCCGAAGTCGCAGGCGCCAAGCTGGCCCATTCCGCGCTGATCTTGGGTGTGGATGGGCTCCGCAGCCTGATTCCCAGTGAGAATAACGTCACGATATCAAGCTCACGCTATATCATCACGATATTCCCCCAGTGAATCCCATGCAGCCGCTCCTCATTCAAACCCCCCTGCACCTCGGACGTGCGATCCGCGATGCCCGCTCCGCACGGGGGCTTACCCAGGCCCAGGCCGCCGTGCTTGCCGGCCTGAGCCAGCCAACCCTCTCGAAGCTCGAGCGAGGCGCGGGAGGCACCAAGCTGGACACGATCCTGCATCTCTTGGCCGTGCTGGAGCTGGACCTCCTCGTCGCCCCGCGCCCTACCGAGCCGGCCGGCACCCCCTGGGAGGAGTAGCCGTGGCGACCAAGCAACTGGCCGTCTCGCTCAACGGCATGCGCGTCGGACTGCTCGAGCGCCGGCCCGGGGGCGTTCTGCGATTCACCTACGATTCGGACTGGCTGGCCAACGAGCGTGCGATCCCGCTCTCTTTGTCGCTCCCCCTCTCGAGTGAGCCCTACTTTGGCGACTCGCTCGAGTGCTACCTCGATAATCTCCTGCCGGACCGCAAGGAGACTCGTCGGCGCATGGCGGTTCATCTTGGGGCCCCCTCAGCGCAGGTTTTCGACCTGCTCGTCTGCGCCGGGGCCGACTGCATCGGCGCGCTCTCGTTCCACGAACCAGGTCTCGGGATCGATGTGCGCCGCTTGGACCTGATGCCAGCGTCCACCCATGAGATCGCCGAGACCCTAGCCGGGCTCGCCGAGGCGCCGCTCGGCATGCGCACTGGCGGCGGAGACTTCCGCATTTCGATCGCGGGTGCCCAGGAGAAGACCGCCTTCACCCGCGTGGGGGACGCCTGGCACCGCCCGCGTGGCATGACGCCCACGACCCACATCTTCAAACCCCCGATCGGCTCCACCCCGAGTGGCCTAAACCTCTCCGATAGCCATTGGAACGAGCTCGTCTGTCTGCGCATTGCCGCGGCCTTTGGCCTCAAGGTCGCGAACGCCGAGGTACTCTCCTTCGCAGGCCAAGAGGCGCTCGTCGTCGAGCGCTTCGACCGGCGCTGGGCGAAGGACCGAAGCTGGATCACGCGCCTGCCCCAAGAGGATTTCTGCCAGGCCCTTGGCTTCCCCTCGGCACAGAAGTACGAATCCGACGGCGGACCGGGCATGCTCGACATCTTCGATACTCTGAATCTTTCGACGCGCGCCCAAGAAGACCGCGCCAGCTTCTTCAAGGCGATGCTCGTCTTCTGGCTCCTCGCCGCCATCGATGGTCACGCCAAGAACTTCGGCATCTTCCTTGAAGCGGCGGGCCGTTTCCACGCCACTCCGCTGTACGACATCACTTCGCTCCACCCCTACATCGCCCGTGGCGAGATCGCGCGGCAAGAGGCCAAGCTTGCGATGGCCGCCCGCGGCAAGAACCACCACTACCGCTGGAACGAGATCGCCCGCCGTCACTGGCTCAGCACTGCGGACGCGGCCCGTCTCCCCGATGGCCTTGCCGAGTTGATCCTCGTCCAGATCAAAGAAGCCATCCCCTCTGTGATCTCCGAGGTTCAAGCCCAACTCCCGCGCAACCTGCCCACCTCGACGAGCGAGCCGATCTTCAGGGGGCTCGAAGAGACGGTCCGCAAGCTCTAGTTAGATCCTGTTTCCTGCGGGGTCCACGGACCCGAGATCGGCCGACATCCGGTGAATAGAGCTGGGATCCGGCAGGCAAGAAGATCGGGTCTCCTTCCGAAGGAGAGGTTAACAAGACAAACCCTTCG
>JALWOP010000209.1 GCA_027083445.1 Planctomycetota bacterium
CCCCGCTCCGCCCGCTATGCTCTTTGCCCTTCCACCCCCCGTGGGGTGGTCCCCCGTCGGTATGACCCGACTCGTCGTCGGCCTCGGTAATCCCGGACCCGAGTATGAGGGAACCCGTCACAACATCGGGTTCGCCGTGCTCGACCGTATCCTGGCCGACGCCACGGATCGTCACGACGGGACGCTCTTTCGCAGCGCCCGCCATCTGGAGGGCTACCACGGCCCCCGTGCCTTTCGCTGGGCTCGCCTGGCGCAGCCGGACGCGTTCCTGCTCCGCCCCGAGACCTTCATGAACCGCTCGGGAGACGTGGTCTTGCCCGTCGCCCGCTTCCTCTTGGGTTCGTCATCAGGTCCGACTCCATCCGCGGATAGATCCACGGTGGAAGGACCCGTGGAGAGCGCGCAGGGAGAGGAGCCCGCAGGCCCCTCCCTCGACCTCTCCCGGCTGATGGTCGTCTATGACGACCTCGATCTGCCCTTGGGGCGCCTTCGCATCCGGCCCCATGGAGGGCACGGAGGACAGAACGGCATGCGCTCGATTCTTTCCCGCCTCGGGACCGATCGTTTTCCCCGCCTGCGCGTGGGGATCGGTCCCGCGGGCACCGACGCGGCGCGTCATGTGCTCTCGCGCTTCTCGCCCTCCGAAGAGGTCGAGGCCGAGATCTCCATCGCTGAAGCGGCCGAGGCCATCCTCGACTGGCTGGAGAAGGGAGACCTCGAGGGGTGCATGACGCGGTACCACAGCCGCTGGAATCGGGAGTCGTGACCGGCCCCCCCAGCACCGACAAGGAGTCTCTCTTGCCCCAGATCTATGAAGGAATGTTCCTCCTGGACAACAATGTCGTCCGGGAAGGCTGGGCGAGCGCCAAGGCGCTCGTGACCGGCACGCTCGAGAAATACGGTGGAAAGATCCACACCGCCCGGCGCTGGGACGAGCGCCGTCTCTGCTATCCCATCGATCGCAAGAATCGCGGCACCTATCTCCTGGCCTACTACGAGATGCCCATCGAAGGCATCGCGCCAATGCGCCGGGAGTTCGACCTCTCCGAGCGAGTGCTGCGCTACCTGGAACTCGCCGTGGACGAGATCCCCGAGGGAGAGGCCGAACTCTCCGCGGCCGAGTCCGCCGCGGACTTCGTCGTCCCTGAGCCGCCCCCCGACGATGCACCGGATGTCGAGGCGACCGAAGAGGCCAACCCCGAGGAAGGGGAAGGCAGTGAGGCTCCCGGCGGCGACGCCACGGGGGAGGCTCCGGCAGGGGAGACCCCGGCAGGGGAGACCCCGGCCGATGACTCCGCAGAGACCTCTTCCGAGCCCCCGGCTGAGGCTTCTGCTGGGGCTTCTGCTGGGGCTTCTGCTGGGGCTTCTGCCGAGGCTTCTACTGGCTCCGCTTCCGAAGTTACCGAACAAGCTCCCAAGGAGGAGGCCTAGATGGCACGCCGCACCCGTGGAGTGATCGCCTCGCGCAACTGCGACGATCCCAAGCTCGATTACAAGGACATCGAGTACCTGCGCAAGTTCCTGACCCCCCAGGGGCAGATCCTTTCGCGCCGACGGACCGGCTTCTGCGCCCAGTGTCAGAAGCAGCTCAAGAAGGCGATCAAGCAGGCCCGTCACCTCGCCCTCCTGCCCTTCGTCGGGTCCTGACCGGAGTACGATCCCATGGCCAGACAAATGGAAGTGCTCCTGCGCGAGCACGTGGAAAACCTGGGTCGCTGCGGCGACGTCGTCTCCGTCGCCCCCGGTTACGCCCGCAACTACCTCATGCCTCGTAAGCTGGCGGTCGCCGCTACCGAGGAGAACAAGAAGCAGATCGTCCGACGCGCGGCCCGCATGGCCGCCGAGGAGGCTGCCAGGGCCGAGGAGATCCAGGCCGCAGTCGAACGCCTCTCCGGCCTGGTCGTCACCACCATCTGCAAGGCGGATGAGGGCGGACACCTGTATGGATCGGTCAACGCAGCGGCCGTCGCTGAGTTGTGTACCGCCGCGGGAACATCGATCGAGGAGAAGGACGTGCGCCTCGATGACGGACCCCTGAAGACCGTCGGAGAGCACAGGGTCCGGGTGCACGTGCACGCCGATCACTTCGCTGCGATCACGGTCATCGTGAAATCCGACTCGGAACCGGCGGAGGCACCCGCCGGCTCCCCCTCGGAGGGCACCCCGGCGGAGGGCACCGCCGAGCAGACGCCGGAGTCCTGAGTTCCGGACGATTCCCGGGGCCGAGGCCCTCTCGACCCCGGGTCCACGTTGCCGGGCCGGCGCGGACCCCGTCCGCGCCTGGGGCCGTCCAGTCCTGACGGAGCCCGCACGCCTCTTCGTGCGGGCTCCGGCTCTCTTCCCCCCCTCCCTGCCGGTGGCGGCAGCCGGTGCTCCCCCCGCCCGGGTGCGCTTGGTAACCTCTGGCCACGGAGTAGGCGGATTAGCGCGGAGCATGGACCAGGGGATGGCGGACCATTCGGACGGCGGGCGGATTCCGCCCCACGACATTCGCGCGGAGCGCTGCGTTCTCGGCGCGCTCCTCCTCGAGTCGGAGCGCATCCCCGACATCGCTGAGACGCTGAAGCCCGAGGACTTCTTCGAGAAGCGCCACAGCTTGATCTTCTCCACCCTGCTGGAGCTGGCTGAGCGCAACCTGGCGGTGGATCTCTTGGCCGTCGGGAATGCCCTCAAGGCCAAGGATGAGCTGGCCGCGATCGGAGGCAACGCCTACCTGGCGGAACTGACGGGAGTCGTCTCGAGTGCCGCGCATTTGACGCACCACGCGGATATCGTCACCCAAACCTCGCTCCTGCGGCGTCTGATCTCCGAGTCGACGGGGGTGATCGGGGATGCCTTCATGACCAACCCCGATCGGGACTCGGTCACCGACCTCTTCGACGATGCGGAGCATCGCATCTTCAAGATCACCCAGGGCCGCGATCGCGGGGGTGCGGTTCCCCTGTCGGATGCTCTCACCGAGGCCTTCGCCCGCATCGACGCGGCCAAGCATCGCGGTGACTTGACCGGTCTCCCCAGTGGCTTCTATGAGCTGGATGACATGCTGGGAGGGTTCAACCCAGGCGAGATGACGATCATCGCGGCACGCCCCTCGATGGGCAAGACCGCCTTCTGCCTCAACCTGATGGAGCATGTGGTCTTGAACCGGCCCGGGCATTGGGAGCGGGATCCCGTCGTGCTCTTCTTCAGTCTGGAGATGGGTCGCCTGTCGATCGTGCAACGCATGCTCTGCTCCCGGGCCAGGGTCGATGCGCACAAGATGCGTACCGGAAAGATCGATCCGGGGTCCTACGGCGACCTGACTCGGGCGGCCGGCGAGCTCCAGAACTCCAAGCTCTTCATCGACGATACACCCGGCATGTCGATCATGGGCATGCGCAGCCGCGCACGACGGGTCAAGCACAACCACGGCCTAGACATGATCGTGATCGACTACCTGCAGCTCATGACGGCCAAGGCCGAAAACCGACAGCAGGAGATCAGCGTCATCTCCCGCTCGTTGAAGGAGCTGGCGCGGGAACTCGAGGTCCCGCTCTTGGCCCTCTCGCAACTCTCGCGCAACGTCGAATCCCGGGAGGACAAGCGTCCGCAGCTCTCCGACCTGCGGGAGTCCGGGTCGATCGAGCAGGACGCGGACGTCGTTCTGATGCTCTACCGGGCCGAGTACTACAACCAAACCGAGGAGAACAAGGGCAAGGCGGAGGTCATCTGCGCCAAGCAGCGCAACGGGCCCACGGGGAGGGTCGGATTGCAGTTCTTCGGCAACATCATGCGCTTCGAGAATCCAGCCCCGTCGATCGCCGAGCCGATCAACCTCTAGCCCTGTGATCCCCCCCGTGATCCGCGCTCTCCTCCTCATCGCGTGCGTCTCGTTGGCGTTTGGCGCCTCCATTCCCCAAGAACCGGCTCCGGTGGGCCCTCCCCTGGTCGACGATCTGCACCCGGTGGTGGTCTCCGTCTCCTTCGAGGGGCTCGATAGCTACGACCCCGGCAGCGTGCTGCGCACTCTGGGAGTCGCGGAAGGCCAGCCCTGGCCCGATCAACTGCTCTATCGCAAGGGGGTTCAGCGGGTCTTCAAGACCTTCGGCGTACTTCTGCTGCAGCCGCGCTTCGAGCAACGCCCCGATGGGATTTCCGTGGTATTCCCGGTCAAGGAGTTTCCCGTCGACCTCGAGCCCCGCTTCGTCGGCAATGACAAGATCCCCGAGGAAACCCTCCGGAAGTGGGCCATGCTCGGAGATCGCGAGCAGATCTACGTCCACGAGGGCGATCGCATTCGCGCCCGTCTCCTGCAGGGTTACCGGCGCAAGGGCTACCACTTCGCCGAGGTCGACGTGGTCGTCGGCCAGAGCGGCGAGGGGAAGAACGCCGCCGCCGATGTGATCTTTCAGATTCGCGAGGGGCCCAAGGTACGCGTCAAGAGCATCCGTGTGATCGGCAACGACCACCTCCCCGATACTGGCTGGGGCCTTTGGCGGGGTGGACTGCGCCGCATGGCGGGGGTCAAGACCAAGGGGATCGGACTGCTGCGCTGGTGGGGAGGGGTCTTCGACGAGGAGGTTCTCAAGGCCGACCTGGTGAGCATGGCCCAGGTCTACCGCGACCGGGGCTGGGTCGACGCCCGGGTGACCGTGGCCCCCTACGAGTTCACCGATGACCGCAGCGGGGTCCGCATCACGATTCTGGTCGACGAGGGGCCTCTCTATCGCGTGCGCTCGGTGGACCTGGAGGCCGTCGAGCAGACGAGGGGCCCCCGGGGACAGCTTCTCGAGGAGAAGCGGGCCGAGCTGATCTTCCCCAAGGAGGAGCTGCTGAACATTCTGAAGCTCGAGCCGGGCGTGCCCCTGGAGCGGGCCCGTATCGACCGTGACCATGCGGAACTGGGTCGTTACTATGGGGAGCGGGGCTACATTCCCCAGGAGTACTTCGACGATCCGAGCGCGGGGGGATGGCGCTGGTTGGAGCCGATCGAGATCTGGGACACGCGTAGCCACGAGGTCGACGTCGTCTACCGCTTCATTCAGGGGCAGCGGCGCTCGGTGCGTGAGGTGCGCTTCGAAGGCAACCTCTATACCCGCGACCGGGTCATGCGCCGCGAGGTCTCCCAGCTCGAAGGGGAGCGTGCCAACATCCGCGAGATCGAACGGGGGCTGGCCCGCTTGAGGGGGACGGGTTACTTCGCCGACCAGTTCGATCCGACCCACCCGCCGACGACGGTGCACCTAGAGGTCGACGAGGAGGATCCCGAGAAGGTCGATGTGGTCTACACCGTGACCGAGGGGCGCGTGGTCAATGCCAACCTCTCCGGCGGTGTGACCTCGGATGCGGGTCTCCTCGGTCTGCTCTCGATCTCGATGAAGAACTTCGAGGCCGGCAACCTCCCCAGTGGCTTCTGGTCGAGCTTCGGAGAGATCTATCGCAAGGAAGCCTTCCACGGGAACGGCGAGACCTTCATGCTCGATCTCTCGCCCGGCTCCGAGATCAGCTACTACAAGGCCTACTACAGCCACCCCGATCTCTTCGGGAGCCACTTCAACCGCTGGACGGCAAGCGGTGAGTTCGAGGACCGACTGCGGCGCTTCCGCTCCCACGATGAGCTGCGCCAGCACGTTTCCCTCTCGACCGCTCACCTGTTCGACCAGGGGGACCTCTCGATCATCTTCGGTCCCCGCTGGCAGAAGGTCGAACTCAAGGATCTGGATCCTCCCGGGTCGGTTCCCGGGGTCCTGACCCGCTCCGCGGGTACGACGCGCTTCTTCGGCCTCGACCTGAGCCTGCGCTACTCGAACCTCGACAACCGCATGTCTCCGCGCCGGGGTCAGTACATGACCTGGAGCAACACGATCTTCGGAGGGCCCCTGGGAGGAGGAGCCGATGTTTGGGAGAGCTCCTACCAGTTCGATCTCTACGGCCAGTTCGGCTCGCAGGGTCCCGAGGTCTCCCCGGGGTGGTACCTGGGCGGCGAGATCGGTGTGGCGCATCCCTTTGGAGACACGAGCGAGGTGCCCTACTCCGAGCGCAAGTTCTATGGCGGCGCCTCGACCATGCGCGGCTTCGATTTTCGGGGCGTCGGACCGACCGAGGGGGATTTCGCCATCGGAGGCGAAACCTTCGCACGGCTCTCAGCGGAGTATCGCTACCCCCTCTATACGACCCCGATTCCGGGTACCTCGGAGAGGCGGGAGATGTTCCGCGGCTTCTTCTTTCTGGATGCCGGCGTGCTCGATCCCGACAGCTTCCAGCTCGATCTGGCCGAGCATCGGGCGGCGGTCGGCTTCGGCTTTGCCCTGACCAACCCCATCCCCCTCAAGTTCAACTTCGGGTTTCCCCTTCGCAAGCGGGATGGAGATGACACCCAGGTCTTCTCCTTCCGCCTCGACTTCCGCTAGGGGCTGGGGGCTGGTTCCGCCCCCTCCGGATGGCATAGGGGGGGTGTCCGGGGCGGGGTGATTGACTTCCCGGCCGCCGGGGGCTAAACATGCGCCCTTCTCCGCCTCTCCCGGCGGCCCGCGCAGTAGGGCCGCCACCAGGATCCGCCACGGACGGATCTCCCCGGTATGACCGCCCTGAAGCTCATAGAAATCGCGCAGTTGACGGGCGCTCGCCTCGAGGGGGACGGGACGTGCACCGTGAGTGGGCCGGCCTCACTCGAGGAGGCGGGGGCGGACGAGATCAGCTTCCTCGCCGATGCCCGTCAGGCCGAGCGCCTCCTCTGTACCGAGGCTCGGGCCGTGCTGGTGGGGGAGGAGTGCGAGTGCCCACGAACGGACCTGATTCTGCTGCGCTGCGAGAATCCTCAAGCCGCTTTCAACCGCGTCGTCGAGGCCTTCGCGCCTCCGCGCAGCGTACCGGCTGTGGGGTGCCACCCCTCTGCCGTGGTGGAGGAGGGGGCCGAGGTGGCCGATGACGTGGCGGTGGGGGCTCTGTGCTACGTCGCCCGAGGTGCGCGCCTGGAGGCGGGAGTGATCTTGCACCCCCGCGTGACCATCGGGGCAGGCTGCATTGTCGGCGCGGGAAGCGAGCTCTTTCCCGGCGTCGTGCTCTATCCCCATGTTCAACTCGGCAGTGGCTGTGTCGTGCACGCCGGAGCGGTGCTCGGGGCGGATGGCTTTGGCTTCGAGCCGGGAGAAGAAGGCTGGGTCAAGACGCCCCAGGGGGGGACGGTCATCGTGGACGACGAGGTGGAGATCGGGGCCAATGTGACGATCGACTGCGCCCGCTTCAAAGCGACCCGCATCGGCCGGGGCGTCAAGATCGACAACCTGGTACACATCGCCCACAACTGCCGCATCGGGCCCGGTGCGATGCTGATCGCCCAGGTTGGGGTCGCCGGGTCGACACACGTGGGGGCCGGGGCCATCCTCGCCGGCCAGGCCGGGGTGGCCGGCCATCTGGAGATCGGCTCGGGCGCGCGTATCGGTGGGGCCGCCGCCGTCTTCCGGGACGTTCCCGCCGGTGAGGTCTGGTGGGGAGTCCCCGCCGGGCCCAAGGGCGAGGCCATCCGCCGCACCCGAGTGGGCAGTCGCGTCGAACGCCTGCGTGACCGTCTGGCCGAATTGGAGAATCGCTTGGAGCGGCTGGAGGCAGAGCGGTGACCCGTCGCCAGCGGACCCTGCGGACCGCGGTGGAGACATCCGGGGTCGGGCTGCACTCGGGCCGGCACGTCAAGGTGCGGCTCTTACCTGCGGCCAGTGGTTCGGGAATCGAGTTCGTGCGCACCGACCTGGAGGACGCACCCATCGTTCCTGGACACATCAGCTATCACTCGCCCAAGGACCGGCGGACGCGCCTCGTGCGCGCCGGGACCGAGGTGGAGACCGTCGAGCACCTTCTTGCCGCTTGCCACGGGATGGGGATCGACAACCTGCGGGTCGAGCTCTCCGCCCCCGAGTTCCCAGGTTTGGACGGATCCGCCAAGCCGATCGTCGAACTCTTCAAGCAGGCCGGCGTCGCTGAACAGCGCGAGGAGGTCAAGGTGTTCCGTCTGGAGGAGCCGGTCTTCGTGCGCGAGGGGGATGCCTCCCTGGTCGCCCTGCCGACCGAACGCGAGGGATTGACCCTGCAGTACGTCGCGGCTTTCGACGAACCGGGGGTGGATGGGGGAGCCTTCCAGATGACCGTCGATCCGGGAGCCTTCGAGCTTCAGGTCGCACCGGCGCGGACCTTCTGTCTGGCATCGGAGGTCGAGGCCCTGCAGGCGGCCGGGCTGGGCAAGGGCGCCACGCGCGAGAACACGGTCGTTCTGGGAGACCCTGGGACCGTCCTGCGTATGCCGGGTGAGGCGGTGCGCCACAAGATCCTGGACCTGCTCGGGGACCTGCGTCTGCTCGGCGCCGAGTTGCATGCCCACGTGATCGCGACCCGCTCCGGCCACGATCTGAATGCCAAGCTGGTGCGGCGTCTCTTGGACCTGATGCAGGCCGAGGAGACCGGAGGCCTGATCCAGCGCGAGTCCGGGATGGACATCCGCGAGGTTCTACGCCAGTTGCCGCACCGCTACCCCTTCCTCTTGATCGACCGGGTGATCGAGGTCGAGGGTTACCGGCGGGCAGTCGCGATCAAGAACGTCACCATCAATGAGCCCTTCTTTCAAGGGCACTTCCCCGAGCGCCCGTTGATGCCGGGAGTGTTGCAACTGGAGGCCATGGCCCAGTTGGCCGGCATGCTGCTCCTTCGCAAGCTCGAGTACTCGGGCAAGCTGGCGGTGCTCTGGTCGATGGACAAAGTCAAGCTGCGGGGTGGTGTGACTCCGGGGGATCAGCTACGCCTCGAGGTCGAGACATTGCGCATCAAGGGAGAGGTGGTGCAGGTGCGCGGTACCGGTTCGGTGAGTGGACGGACCGTCTGTGAGGCGGTGCTCATGTTCACCATGATCGAAGCTTGAGAGACACCATGGCGAGTCGCATCCATCCCACGGCAGTCATCGCTCCGGGCGCAGAGCTCGGAACGGACATCGAGATCGGGCCCCATTCGGTGATCGGCCCGGATGTGCGGATCGGTGACCGTACGGTCATCGGTCCGCAGGTCGTGATCGACGGCGTCACGACTTTGGGCGAAGAGAACGTCATCGTCGGACAGGCCAGCCTGGGCAATCCCCCCCAGGATTTCTCCTACCAAGGCGAGCCGACTCGACTCGAAATCGGTGACCGCAACACCATTCGCGAATTCGTCACCTTCAACCGGGGGACGGTCAAGGGTGGGGGGGTCACCCGCGTCGGTAACGACAACCTGTTCATGGCCTGCAGCCATCTGGCCCACGACTGTGAGATCGAGGATCACTGCATCCTGGGTAACGGCGTGCTCCTGGCGGGGCACGTGCGTGTGGAGCAGCGCGCCAACATCAGCGGCATGGCAGGCGCCGTGGCCTTCGTGACCGTGGGCGCCTACGCCTATGTCGGCGGCATGACGCGCATGCACCGGGACGTCCCCCCCTACATGATCGTCGAGGGACACGATAGTCGCGTGCGCGGCGTCAATGTGATCGGCCTCGAACGAGGAGGGGTCATCGGCGATGACATGGAGGCGCTCAAGCTCGCCTACCGGCGCATCTTCCGCTCCGGAGTTCCCCGCACCCAGGTCCTCGAGGAGCTCGGACAGGAGGCCGAGCGCAACGCCTATGTCGTCCACCTGGTCGACTCCATGAGGCGGACCGAGGTGGGGAACAAGGGGCGCTACCGCGAGAGTCTGCGCGAGGAGTTCGCTCGCCTCGGAGTGCGGCGCATCCTCGAGGGAGACGATTCGGTCTAGCACATCCGGGAGCCTGGCCTGGCTAGACTGTGGGCACCATGACTTTGCGCCCCGTCGAACCCAAGGTCTCCTTTCCCGAGCTCGAGAGTGCCATCCTGGACCGCTGGGACGAGCAGCGCATCTTCGAGCGCAGCATCGAGGCGCGTGAGGGGAGCGCTCCCTACACCTTCTACGACGGCCCGCCCTTCGCGACGGGCTTGCCCCACTACGGGCACCTGGTGGCGAGCATCCTCAAGGATGTCGTACCGCGCTACTGGACCATGAAGGGGCGGCGGGTCGAGCGCCGCTGGGGTTGGGACTGCCACGGCTTGCCGGTCGAGAACGAGGCCCAGAAGGAGCTGGGTCTCTCCTCGGTACGGGATGTCGACGAGCTTGGGATCGAGACCTTCAACGAGGCCTGTCGTGGGCTGGTCCTGCGCTACACGGCGGAGTGGAAGAGCACCATTCGCCGCCTGGGGCGTTGGGTCGACTTCGACCACGGCTACCGCACGATGGATCCCAGCTTCATGGAGAGTGTCTGGTGGGTCTTCAAGACCCTGTGGGATCAGGGCCGCATCTACGAGGGCTACCGCGTCTCTCCGGTCTCACCGGCTCTGGGCACACCCCTGTCCAACTTCGAGGTGGCCTTGGGTCCCCAGGAAAAGGATCCCGAGACCCGCAAGGAGGGCCACAAGCGCGTCCAAGACCCGAGCGTGATCGTGCGCTTCCGACTCGAGGATGAGGAAGCCTTTCTGTGGGCCTGGACGACCACGCCCTGGACCCTGCCTGCGAACCTGGCCCTAGCCGTCCATCCCGAGATCGAGTATGTGCGCGTACGCCTCGTCGAGGGGGGCGAGGTCGCCTACCTCGAACCCTCGCGGCTGCGCCTGCTCCAGGAGCGGGGGCGCATCGGAGAGACCGAAGAGCTGGGTCGCATGCTGGGGCGTGAGCTCGTCGGGCGTCCCTACGAGCCGCTTCTGCCCTACTTCGCCGATCTAGCCTGGGATGAGCAGGGACGGCGCCAGGCCTTCCGTGTCGTGGCCGCGGACTACGTGGATACTTCGAGCGGCACCGGAATCGTGCACCAAGCGCCCGCCTTCGGTGAGGACGATTTTCAGACCGGGAAACGGGAAGGGTTGCCCCTGGTCAACCCCCTCGACCTTTCCGGGGTCTTCGACGAGACGGTGCCCGACTTTGCCGGGCTGTTCGCCAAGGACGCCGACAAACCGATCATCGCCAAGCTCAAGGCCGAGGGAAAGCTCGTCGACCAGGACACGATCGTGCACGCCTACCCGCACTGCTACCGCACGGGGCGTCCACTGCTCTACATGGCGATCTCGACCTGGTTCATGCGGGTCGAGGATATGCGTGAGCGGCTGGTGGCCAACAACCGCAAGGTGCGCTGGGTGCCGGAGGCGGTCGGCAGGGGACGCTTCGGCAACTGGTTGGCCGCGGCTCGTGACTGGAACCTGTCGCGCAACCGCTACTGGGGGACGCCCCTGCCGATCTGGCGTTGCGAGGAGGACCCGAGCGACCAGGTCTGCGTCGGCTCGCGGGCCGAGCTCGAGGAGCTGGCCGGCCTGGAAGCCGGGACGCTGGTCGACCTGCACCGTGACAAGATCGACAGGATCACCTTTCCCTCCCGGCGAACCCCGGGCGGAACCATGCGGAGAATCCCGGAGGTCTTCGATTGCTGGTTCGAATCCGGCTCGATGCCCTACGCCCAGCAGCACTACCCCTTCGAGAACCGCGAGCGGGTCGAGGCGACCCTGCCGGCCGACTACATCGCCGAGGGGCTCGACCAGACCCGGGGATGGTTCTACACCCTACACGTGCTCTCGACGGCCCTCTTGGACAGGCCGGCTTATCAGAACGTGATCGTCAACGGCATCGTGCTGGCCGAAGACGGCGAGAAGATGTCCAAGAGCAAGCGCAACTTCCCGGATCCCAACCTGGTGCTCGAGAAGTACGGGGCCGACGCCCTGCGCCTCTACCTGATCGACTCCCCGGTGATGAACGCCAAGGATCTGCGCTTCCAGGAGGCTGGCGTTCAGGAGCGCATTCGGGCGGTGATGTTACCCCTCTGGAACGCCTATTCGTTCCTGACCAAGTATGCCCACGTGCACGGCTGGGAGCCGGATGGGATCGCGCCGCAGCCTAGTCAGAACGTTCTGGACGGATGGATCCTCTCGCGCTTGCAGACCCTTCTGGGATCCGTGGAGGAGCACATGGCGCGCTATGAGCTCTTTCGCGTGGTTCCCGCCTGGGTGGGATTCATCGACGACCTGACCAACTGGTACATCCGTCGCAGCCGCTCGCGCTTCCAGAACGGGACACAGCAGAACGTCGTCGATCCGGATGCGCTCAATGCGTACCGCACCCTGCACCATGTTCTGGTGATCCTCAGCCGAGCCTTGGCACCCTTCCTGCCGTTCATCGCCGAGGAGATCCACTCGAACCTCGACGGGGCGGAGAGCGTCCACCTGTGCGACTATCCCCTGGCCAAGGAGGAGTGGATCGATGCGGGGCTCGAGCGGCGCATGGAGCTGGCACGCCGTGCCGTCTCCCTGGGGCGCAGCCTGCGCGAGAAGCACGGCGTGCGTGTGCGCCAGGCTCTGGGGACCCTGACGGCCGTGGCGACCGATCGCGCCGACCGGGAGGCGCTCGAGGCGATGGCCGGGCTCATCGCCGATGAGCTCAACGTGAAGAGGGTGGTCGTCAGCGCCGACGAGTCGGAGTTGGTCTCCTACTCGGCGCGGCCCAACCTGGGGCTGCTTGGGCCACGCTACGGAAAACGCCTGGGGGAGATTCGACAGGAGATCGCAGCCCTGGGCAGCGACCGTTTGGCGCGCATCGTCGCTGGCGAAGCGCTGGCGAGCGAGCGCATCGAAGACCTGGTCTACGACACGCAGAGCCTCCTCATCGACCGCGAGGCCCGGGAGGGGACGGTGACGGAGACCCAGGAGGGGGTCACCGTGGCCCTCGACCTGACCCTCACCCCCGAGCTGCGGCTGGAGGGATTGGCCCGAGAGGTGATCAACCGGGTCCAGAACCTGCGTCGCGACGCGGAACTCGCCTTCGACGATCGCATCGAACTCGACCTGGCATCTCCCCCGGGGGAACTCGCGGAGGCCATCGTGGCCCACTGGGAGAGCATCGCGGCGGAGGTTCTGGCGGTCAACGCGACCCCGGATCTGGCCAAGCCGGTGAAGGGGGCGAGCCGCGTCACCATCGCGGACGTCGAACTGGAGGTCGGCTTGGTTCGGGTGGACGGTCGGCGCTAGATCGAATGGGGGGGCGTGCTCCCAGGGGGCTGGCTTCGACCAGAATCGATGCAACATCGCCCGGCCCAGGTGGTAGGTTCGGTGTATGGGACAACCCTAGCGCCGCAGGTGGACTCTCGACGTTCCCTGGAGCCGAACAAGACGAATCTCGGGCCACCCACTAGCCGTGCGGCGAGCCGTGCGGCTGTCCGGCCCGACCTGGAACCAGAAGGTTCCGGGAAGACGGAGAGCACGGTGGCGCTGGGGCCCCAGCCATTTGGGAGTCGCGCTGGAGGGATGCGCCCAACGGAGCCGCAGCGGCGTCATTGAACCGGCTCGCCCCGTCCCCTAGGCTCGCTCCTACGTCCACGGGGTGGATCAGGCCACCCGCGTAGTGACGTTAGAGGGTGAACAGCATGAGGGGCATCCTGGCCTTGGTATTGGGTGCGGCATTGATCTGGCTCGGAGTCAGGGCAGGTTCGAGTGCCGAAGCCGCCGACTCCGACGTGGATGGGGCGGAGGTTTCGCTGCCGGTGGGGGATTCGCCGCCTGGGCAGGCCTCCCTCGAGGCCGGCTCCAGCGCCGGAGAGTGGTCGACCCTGGAAGAGGGGCCTCCCTCCTCCCCGGTCACGGCTGCGGAGGCGCCGGAGTCGACGCCCCCAGCCGCGTCCACCCCGCCACAGGAGTACGCAGCGGTCGAGCCTGGGAACTCGGCCGGGGCGGAGAGCTTCGAGCCGGCCACCGATTCGCCGGAGGCGGTCGCGCTCTCCCCCGATGCGGGCGCCGACCCCTCCCCAAGCGGTAGCGCCCCAGGGGCCGGCGGGGCCTCGGCGACTACCTTCGACCTGGGGCCGCCGCGGGCGGTCAGCCAGGAGCTGGCCGAGCTCCTCCTGCGTTCCTGGCTGGCCCGCGATCCGGGCGAGCTCGAGGCCCGCCTGAACGACACCGACGCGCCCCCCCCCTCGAACAGCGTCGACTCCTGGCCGCCTTTTGGCAGGCGGTCGTCGGATCATCGGATGGGGCTGGGGATATCGCTGCCGAACTCGAGGGCAGCGACGGGATCACCAGTGCGGAATGCACGCTCCTGCGGGCCGCTGCCCAGCCCGGGCCGGAGAGGCCGGTCCCGGCAGCCTCGTCGCGCCGAGATCCCCTGGCCCTTTCGATGCGCATGGTCCTCCTGGAGGATCGGGGCAGTCACGCCCTGGCCTCCTCCCAATGGGCCCTGGCGGCCCGCAGCTTCTCCGACTTGATTCAGCTCGAGCTGGGTGCCCCCTGGGCCCCCCACCGAGAGGTGCTTCTCGAGTGGGCGCGCTCCCTGGGGCAGGCCCAGGCCCACCATCGACTCAGCCCGGAGGGGGACTGGCCCTCCCTGAACCTAGAGGTCCAGCCCGGGGAGGGGCTGACCCTGATCCGTCAGCGGGCTCTACGTGCGGACGACCACCTGAAGGTGTGTGTGGGGCTGATCCGGCGGGTCAACCAGGTGGGCAAGTACCTGCATCCGGGGGATGTCCTGCGCATCCCAAAGGATGTCCCCAACGTCCTGGTCGACCTCGATGCCCGCCTACTGGTCTATCGGCACGGGACCGAGGCGGTGGGGGCGTGGGAGATCGGCATCGGCATGCCAGGACACGAGACACCGGTGGGACGCTACGTGGTAGGCGAGAAGATCGAGGAGCCGCCCTGGATGCCGGTGGGGGGCAAGCAGTTGCCCTTCGGTCATCCGGACAACCCCCTCGGTACCCGGTGGATCGCCTGGTTCAAGGATGGTCAGAAGACGAGCTATGGCTTCCACGGGACCTGGGAACCGGAGGGGGTAGGGAAGCGGGTCAGCCACGGCTGCGTGCGCATGCGCAACGAGGACGTCGAGACCCTGTTCGAACTCTTGCCGGTGGGGTCGGAGGTGGTGGTCCAGCCCTGAAGGGTAGGAGAGTGCGCCAGGGGAAGCCCGGCGGGCGATCCAACGCGGCCCCCAAGGGAAATGACAGAGAAGATTGCCTTCCCTAAAATCCTTCAGGGTCAAGGGTTACGGCGATCGACGAGGGGCCGGAGAGGTTTTCGGGCAGACTGTGTTGACCCGAGTCTCGCCATCCCTAGAATTCCACCCTCCCAAGCGGGAAGCAGCCACCGCAGCACGCCCCGCTCAGTCCTCGCCAACCCGACGACGCCAGGCGCAGAGCCGGCCCTACGAGCTACCCGTAGCGATACGAGTGCCTCGGAATGGGACGGACTCCTGGCCCAGGGAAGGCGCCCCAAGCCGGGGTGGGCTGGGTAGGTGGGCTGGGTAGGTGGGCTGGGGTGGAGCGGCCCGCGGGCTCTTTGAAAACAGGGTGACCCTTGAAATGTTCGGCGAGCGGTTCGGCGTGGCCGTCCACGAAGCCTTCGGATTCGAGCCTATGGTCTGAATCCGGAGGGGTGCGTGGAGGTCTCACCGAGCTTCAAGATAAGAAACCAGAACTCAAAAACTTCAATTGAAGGGTTTGATCCTGGCTCAGAACGAACGCTAGCAGCGTGGATTAGGCATGCAAGTCGTGCGCGAAAGTCTTCGGACGAGTAGAGCGGCGAAAGGGTGAGTAACACGTAACCAACGTACCCCTCAGATCGGGATCGCCACTGGAAACGGTGGGTAATACCGAATGGTCCTCGGGATGACATCATTCCGAAGGTAAACGGCGGCTTCGGCTGCTGCTGGGGGAGCGGGTTGCGGCCTATCAGCTTGTTGGTGAGGTAACGGCTCACCAAGGCTATGACGGGTAGCGGGTCTGAGAGGATGGTCCGTCACACTGGGACTGAGACACTGCCCAGACTCCTACGGGAGGCTGCAGTCGAGAATCTTCCACAATGGACGAAAGTCTGATGGAGCGACGCTGCGTGCAGGATGAAGGCCTTAGGGTTGTAAACTGCTGTCACGCTATAGGAAACCACAGGGGTGAATAGTCTCTGTGTTGACCAAAGCGAGAGGAAGTGCCGGCTAACTCCGTGCCAGCAGCCGCGGTAAGACGGAGGGCGCAAGCGTTGTTCGGAATCACTGGGCATAAAGGGCACGTAGGCGGTCGATTAAGTCTGATGTGAAAGCCCCCGGCCCAACCGGGGAACTGCATTGGATACTGGTCGACTAGAGGATAGGAGGGGTGAGTGGAACTCCTGGTGGAACGGTGAAATGTGTAGATATCAGGAGGAACACCGGTGGCGAAAGCGGCTCACTGGCCTATCTCTGACGCTGAGGTGCGAAAGCTAGGGGAGCGAACGGGATTAGATACCCCGGTAGTCCTAGCCGTAAACGATGGGCACTAGGTAATGGGTCTTCCCTATGGGGCTCATTGCCGTAGCTAATGTATTAAGTGCCCCGCCTGGGGAGTACGCTCGCAAGGGTAAAACTCAAAGGAATTGACGGGGGATCACACAAGCGGTGGAGCATGTGGTTTAATTCGAAGCAACGCGAAGAACCTTACCTGGCCTTGACATACTTGGATTAGCTCTATGAAAGTAGAGTGACAGCTCTTCGGAGCCGGAACTTGTACAGGTGTTGCATGGCTGTCGTCAGCTCGTGTCGTGAGATGTTGGGTTAAGTCCCGTAACGAGCGAAACCCTTGTCGTTAGTTGCCAGCGGGTAATGCCGGGGACTCTAGCGAGACTGCCGTTGTCAAAACGGAGGAAGGTGGGGACGACGTCAAGTCATCATGGCCCTTATGGCCAGGGCGACACACGTGCTACAATGGTCGGTACAAAGGGTTCCGAACTCGTGAGAGTAAGGCAATCCCATAAAGCCGGCCCCAGTTCGGATTGCAGGCTGAAATTCGCCTGCATGAAGCCGGAATCGCTAGTAATCGCGTATCAGCCATGACGCGGTGAATATGTTCCTGATCCTTGTACACACCGCCCGTCAAGCCACGGAAGCGGGGAGCGCTCGAAGTCGTTTTGTCCAACCTTCGGGAGGACGGCGCCGAAAGCGAGCTCCGTGACTGGGACTAAGTCGTAACAAGGTAGCCGTAGGGGAACCTGCGGCTGGATCACCTCCTTTCTAACGGGAATACGTTAGACGTCGCCACTCGTACTCTGGGCTCATGGCCTCGAGCTACGGGAGGCGCGGCGAGTACGTAGGGTTCGTCGAGCAGGACGAGGGTCACCCATTCTTCTACACGATGTGCCTGGCACGGTACGGATCGTCACGGTGCTGATCGTATGGTGCTGGCGCCACGGTGCTGACGCCACGGTGTCGACTAGCTTCACCGGCTTGTTGGCCGTGCAGGATTCTGCATGCAGCCGCTGGACGTTCAAAAGGCCGACTTCCAAAGGCCCAGCTGACCCAAAGCCCAGGCGACCCAAAGCCCAGGCGACCCAAAGTCCCGGCGACAGGCTCCCTGCCAACGGGTGTCCCTTGGTCGGACCCATTGCCTGGATCCGTTGGCTGGAACCATATGGGGCACGATTCCGGGATCGCCGCCTCTCTAGGGCCTGTAGCTCAGCTGGTTAGAGCGTTCGCCTGATAAGCGAGAGGTCGCTGGTTCGAGTCCAGCCAGGCCCACCACTCCCTGTAGCTTGATCCAATGGATCTAGCCGGCGGAAACGGGTACCGCCCTTCGCCGCGCCTCTCCAGGGGGCGTAGCTCAGTTGGTAGAGCACCTGGTTTGCAACCAGGAAGTCGTCGGTTCAAGTCCGGTCGCCTCCACCATCTCCGGCTCCCAGACCGATCTAGGGCCAGACGGATCTAGGGTGACTACCCATGTCGTAGAAGAATTGGTCAATCAAGCTCGTGCGACAGCTCCACCGCATAGGTAGGAGCCGTACTCGGGTGTGATCTTTGAAAACAGGTGGATTGCGAAACGTTGGCAGCCACGAGTTCACAAAAGAGCGTGTGGTTAAGCTAAGAAGAGTGCATGGTGGATGCCTTGGCGTCCAGAGCCGATGAAGGTCGTGGCATAGCTGCGAAAAGCCTCGGATAGCCGCTAAGCAGGCTATGACCCGGGGATTACCGAGATCGGGAAACCGAGCGGGATTCATCTCCCGTTATCGCGAAAGCGATGGGAACGCAGGGAACTGAAACATCTCATTACCTGCAGGAAAGGAAAGAAACCTCGACTCCCTCAGTAGCGGCGAGCGAACGGGGAAGAGCCTAAACCGGTACGGTGTCAAGAGTGCGATCGTTGCCGTATCGGGGTCGTGGGACCTACAGAACCGAGCGCAATAGGTTCAGGGAGTTACAAAGTTACCAGTTAGAAGAACGGCATGGGAAGGCCGGCCGCAGAGGGTGACAGCCCCGTACTCGAAAACTGAGTAACCTCCCGTAGTCATCCCGAGTAGCGCCAGACACGGGAAACCTGGTGTGAATCCGCGGGGACCACCCCGTAAGGCTAAGTACTACTGGACGACCGATAGCGTAATAGTAGCGCGAGCGAAAGGTGAAAAGGACCCCTGTTAGGGGAGTGAAATAGAACCTGAAACCATGTACTTACAAGCTGTCGGAGGCCTATGACCCCTCGGGGTAACGGCTGACGGCGTGCCTTTTGCATAATGATCCGGCGAGTTACGCTGTATGGCGAGGTTAAGGGTCTCAGGCCCGGAGCCGAAGGGAAACCGAGTGTTAATAGCGCGAATTGAGTCATGCGGCGTAGACCCGAAAGCGAGTGATCTATCCATGGGCAGGGTGAAGCGGATGTAACAATCCGTGGAGGCCCGAACGGGTATAGGTTGAAAACTGTTCCGATGACCTGTGGATAGGAGTGAAAGGCTAATCAAACTCGCAGATAGCTGGTTCTCCCCGAAATAGCTTTCGGGCTAGCGTCAAGTGATAGTTCACGGGGGTAGAGATACTGATTGGGATAGGGGCCCTCCGGGGTACCCTACCCAGCCAAACTCCGAATACCGTGAACCTTATCTTGGCAGTCAGACTATGGGCGATAAGGTCCGTGGTCGAAAGGGAAACAGCCCAGACCGCCAGCTAAGGTCCCTAATACAGGCTAAGTGCAGAGAAGGAAGTGAAGTCTCTAAGACAGCCAGGATGTTGGCTTAGAAGCAGCCATCATTTAAAGAGTGCGTAACAGCTCACTGGTCGAGAGGCTTCGCGCCGAAAATGAACGGGGCTCAAGTCTGTAACCGAAGCTGCGGCTTGTAGGAGGTCGTTGACCTCCTGCAGGGGTAGGGGAGCGTTCCAACTGGGTGAAGGGTGACGGTGACGACACCTGGACGGTTTGGAAGTGATTATGCCGGAATGAGTAGCGATAAAGCAGGTGAGAATCCTGCTCGCCGTAAACCTAAGGTTTCCTGGGCACGGTAAATCCGCCCAGGGTTAGTCGGACCCTAAGACGAGGCCGAAAGGCGTAGTCGATGGACAACAGGTTAATATTCCTGTACCACTAGAGTCGCGCTATCACCGATGGGGTGACGCGGAAGGAAAAGTAATCAGGCTGACTGATATGCCTGTGCAAGCCTGAGGGTGGCACGACCGGAAAATCCACGTGCATAAGCCCAGGGGTGATGCCGAGCGCACTAGCGCGAAGTTACCGGACTGACCGCCAAGAAAAACCTCTAGGGAGTTGCTCTGGTGTCCGTACCAAAACTGACACAGGTAGGTGAGGTGAGAATCCTAAGGCGCTCGAGAGAACTGCTGTTAAGGAACTCGGCAAATTGACCCCGTAACTTCGGGAGAAGGGGTGCCCTTTGGCGTGTAGACCCTCGCGGTTGAAGCGCTGGGGGGCCGCAGAGAAATGGCCCAAGCGACTGTTTACTAAAAACACAGGTCTGTGCTAAGTCCTAAAGACGCTGTATACAGACTGACGCCTGCCCAATGCTGGAAGGTTAAGAGGAGGGGTTAGCTTTTGCGAAGCTCTGAATCGAAGCCCCAGTGAATGGCGGCCGTAACTATGACGGTCCTAAGGTAGCGAAGTTCCTTGTCGGGTAAGTTCCGACCCGCACGAAAGGCGTAACGATTTGGGCACTGTCTCAACAGCAGGCTCGGCGAAATTGTAGCCGTGGTGAAGATGCCACGTTCCCGCACTAAGACGGAAAGACCCCGTGAACCTTTACTACAGCCTGATATTGGGTCTTGGTATGTCGTGCGTAGCATAGGTGGGAGGTGTTGAAGCGGAGTTTTCGGACTCTGTGGAGCCATCAGTGAAATACCACTCTCGGCATATTAGGTCTCTAACGCGTGTTCATGAATCTGTCGCGCGGACAGTGTCTGGTGGGTAGTTTGGCTGGGGCGGTCTCCTCCTAAAAGGTAACGGAGGAGCGCGATGGTGCACTCAGCGTGGTTGGCAATCACGCGTAGAGCGTAAGGGTATAAGTGCGCCTGACTGCGAGAGATATAGCTCGAGCAGATACGAAAGTAGGTCCTAGTGATCCGGCGGATTCCGAGTGGAAGGGCCGTCGCTCATCAGATAAAAGGTACTCCGGGGATAACAGGCTGATCTCCCC
>JALWOP010000210.1 GCA_027083445.1 Planctomycetota bacterium
GGTTCCGGTGGGCCGGGGGGGGCCCCCGCCCCCTGGGGGGGGGGGGGGGGGGGGCCCCCGGCCGGCCGGCCCCCCCCTTCCCCCCCCCCCCCCCCCCGCTCGCTCTCCGAGCTTCGGCGACCTCACAGAGGGAGACCCGCAGGAGAGAGCTTGGGCCGCCGCGCGGGTAGCGGGGGCGGCGAGCGCCGCCGCGACCCCTCCTCGGCCCCGTCTCGCAGGCCCCTCGCGCCCCTTTCGTGTCCCGGATTGATCCGGGGTCGTTTTGCCCCATCGGGGGGGAGACCGGGGGGAGGAGCGGTACTAGACTCCCGCGCCATGGGCAACCGCCCCCGCTGCTCGCACCAGGCTCCGCTGGTCCTCCCCTGGCGTACCGCAATCCTGGCGGTGCTCCTGGGCACCCTTCTGTGGCGTTCCTCTTCTCTCCCGAGGAGGGGGGAGCAGCCCATCGGGACCCAGCCCATCGGCGTCCAGCCCATCGGGATCCCCGCAGAGACTCCGGAGGGGGAGTTGGCGGGCCTGCGGCAGGCATCGGAGGAGATCGGCTCCGAACTGGCGCACCTGTTGCCTTCGGAGGGGAGCCGTGAGGCCGGCGCGGCGAACGACTCTGCCGGGGACGAGGCTCTTGACGCCCCCTTTTCGGAGGGAGTGATTCCGGCCGCCGCCCTCTACGGAGGGGCCGGCCGAGTCGAGATTCTGCCCGCTGTCTATGGGGGCGACGGCGATCGTTGAGGGGGTGCGTTTGAGGGACGGGGAGCTGCGACGCGTTCTCCGGGAGCGTTTCGGCCACGATCGGTTCCGCGGGCATCAGGAGGAGGCGGTGGTGGCCTTCATCCAGGGCCGGGACCTGCTCCTCACCATGCCGACCGGGGCGGGGAAATCGCTCGCCTATCAACTGCCGGCGCTCCTGGTCGAGGGGCTCACCCTGGTGGTCAGCCCGCTGATCGCCCTCATGGCGGACCAGGTCGACGGCCTCGTTTCCAGGGGCATCGCCGCCACCTTCGTCAACTCCTCGATCGATGGAGGAGAGAGGCGGCGGCGGCTCGACGCCTGTTGCCGGGGCGAATTCGACCTGCTCTACGTCACCCCCGAGCGTTTTCGCAGTCCCGATTTTCTCGAACGCTTGCCGCGCCTTCGGATCACCCGCTTGGCGGTGGACGAGGCCCACTGCATCAGCCAGTGGGGACACGACTTCCGGCCGGACTACTCGCGTCTGGCCCGCTATCGTGCCCTCCTGGGCAACCCGCCGACGATCGCCTTGACCGCCACGGCGACGCCGCGGGTGGCCGAGGACATCACCCGGGCCCTCGCCCTGCGGGACCCCCTGGTGCTCCGTTCGGGGATCGAGCGTCCGGGGCTTTTCTTCGCGGCCACGGTTTGCGATTCAGTGGAGCAGAAGATCGACCATCTCGCGCAGCGCTTGGCGCAGATCGAGGGGGCGGGAATCGTCTACGGCACCCTGGTACGGGACCTGGAGCATCTTGCGGTGGAGTTGCGCCGGAGGGGTTTGGCGCCGCTCCTCTACCACGGCGGACTCTCCTTCCGGGAGCGTCGGGAGTTCCAGCGGCGGTTCATGGAATCCCGCGACGGGATCGTCCTGGCGACGAACGCTTTCGGGATGGGGGTCGACAAGGCGGACATCCGCTTCGTGATCCACTATCAGGTGCCGCGCACCCTGGAGGCCTGGGCCCAAGAGGTGGGTCGCGCGGGCCGGGATGGGGGGCCTGCCTGGTGTGAGCTGCTCTACTTCGAGGAGGACCTCGCGATTCAGCAGAACTTCATCCAGTGGGCCAATCCCAGTCTGGAGTACCTGCTGGGGGTCTATGAGGTTTTGCGTGGCTGGGGGGAGCGCATCGCCACCCGGGACCTCGACGATTTGCGCGCGGAGCTCTTGGTCAAGGAGCGTCGCGACAACCGGGTCGTCATCTGTCTGAAATGGCTCGAGGTTCTCGGTGTGACGGAGGGTTCCTTCGAGACCCATGACCTCCGTCTCACGCGCGAACTCGACCCCGCCGAGTTGCCGCCCTCGGTGGGGAGTCAGGAAAAGCTGGAGCACGACCTCTCGGCGCTCCTCGGGGTGGTTCGTTTTGCCCGCGAGGAGACGACTCCCCGGCGCGTTCTCCTCGCCCGTCACTTCGATCTCCCCGAAGAGGGCCTCGCCTTCGGCTGTGACAACAGCGAGGATCCCTGCGCCTGGCGCAGCGCGCACCTTGCCCCCCGTGCTCCGCTCTCCCCGGCTCCGCCCCGTCTCGAAGCGGACGATACCCCCTTCCAGCGCGGCGACTGGGTCCGCATCGACGGTCGCCACCTGGGTCAGGTCGTGCGGGTGGAGGGCCGGGGAGGTCGCATCAAGCTCTTGATCGAGAGCGCCGGCGATCTCCGCCGCCGCCAGGTCGACCCGCGCCGCCGACGGGTGGAGCGCCTTTGAGTGATCTCCTCTCTCCAGGGGGTGATCGCTGCGCGTTCAGAGCGCCGACTCGCTGCCCTCTGTGGGGAGGAGAAGATCGGAGAACGGGTGTTCCCAGGAGAGGGAAGGCGGTTGGATGGGGCTCCTCCGCTTTGAGCTTGCGGGATCCAGGGCTCCGTGCTGCGATGATTTCCAGACCGCTGGTCACGGAATCGGCCTCCCGTCGAACCACCCGTGACAGCTCGACCGCGAGTGCTCGTATGAGAACCTACCGACCTACCGACCTACCGACCTACCGACCTACCGACCTGAGGCCCTAGTCCGGCTTCTGCGTGTCGGCCTGGCCATGGTGCTACTGACGCTCCTTCCCCGATCGGCCGCCGCCCAGATCCATTTGACTCAGGTCATCAGTGGGCTGGACACGCCGGTCTTCGTCACCTCCTGGCCTGACAATCCCAATGCCTTGGTGGTCGTCGAGCGGGGGTCGCAGAATATCAGCACCTTCACCCTTCCCCTCGGGGGCGGCATTCCTGTGCAGGCCCTGATGCTCGACTTTTCCGGGGTGGCCTATGACCCGCTCCCAAGTGATTTCATCGGAGTGACCGGCTTCGCCTTCCACCCCCAGTTCCTGGAGAATCGCCACAAGCGCTTCATCTATGTGCGCTACAACCTGAACACGCCGAACGCGCCGACGACGGTGATCGAGCGCTACCGCATTCCACCGGGGACGGTGGCGGCGGATCCCACCTCGAAGGTCTTGCTCTACTCCTATCCCACGATCGACACGGCTCACGGCGCGGGTCAGATCCACTTCGACACGGTGGGGGGCGACTCGAGCACGCACCTGCTCTACTTCGCCCTCGGTGATGACAAGGTCCCCTCGCCCACCTGCGCCGAGCGGGAGGAAGCCCAGGACGACACCAAGGACGTGGGCAAGCTGTGGGTGATGAACGTGGACGATCCCGTTCCCCCGGCTGCGACCATGATGGCCAAGGGGCTGCGCAACCCCTTCGGATTCAGCGTGGATGGGGGAGACTCCAGCGGCAATGGGAAGGGAGACATCTGGATCGGCAACACAGGGCCGGACTGCACGGGGGACATCTTCGTCTATCCCTATGGAGCATCCGGCGTGCGGAACTATGCGTGGCCTTGGCATGTGGGGAACTGTGTCTAGTGGATGGTGCCCAAAACGTCGGCTGGAGGAATACCGACTGCCCCGAGCCGTCCAATCCCCCCGCTTTCACCTTGCCGGACCGTGTCGTCTCGGTTCATTTGACTGGCGGCAATCATGATGCACTCATCGGCGGCTATGTCTATCGCTCAACCACGGTCAACGAACTAGCGAATCCGCCCCAGTACGTCTATTGTCTGTACGGCACGACAGGTGCTCCCCAGGTGCGTTCGATCAATGCCGCTAGTCCGACATCAGGATTGACCGCAGATTGGTCGTCGCAACTGGGCGTGAACAACTGGGGCTCCGGCGAACTGCACGGCATAGGGCAGGACTCCGACGGTGAACTCTACCTCATACGGGTCTCAGGAACGAGTACGACCAATGGAACGATTTACCGGATTGACGGTTGAGGAAGGCGGGATGGCTAGAACGGTAGATCGAATTCTTGGCGGACACTCTCCTCTTGCTCTGCGAGTCGGTTTGTGTCTCTTCTTTGGTGGTTTAGCAAGAGCCCAATGGACAGAGGCTCATCTCTTCGAGCCGCGGTCAGATCTGGCGGCAGCAGGATGGGGGGATGTAGCCTACATTGGTGGAGGCAGGATCTCCTATGTTCTCACGGACACGGTCGACATCTACAACGCTGCCACCGATTCCTGGTCCACGACGACCCTGTCACCTCCCCGATACCTACTGGCGGCCGGGGCCATCGACGGGAAGGTCGTGTTTGCCGGTGGGGCTGGAAGCACGGGTGGGGCCCCCAGCCAATGGGTAGACGTGTTCGACGTTGCTACAGGTGGTTGGTCTCAGTCCATGCTCCCCATTCCGGCATCCATGATGGCTGTTACCGCAGTCGATGGAAAGATACTATTTGGAGGCGGGGCGACAACCCAAGGTTGGCTCTCCGTAGCTCAGATTTATGACACAGCTACAGGGCAGTGGTCCGTGCATGATTTTGGATCAGCCCCGAGAGCCTGGATGGCGGCGGCTAGTGACGATCGCTATGCCTTCTTTGCGGGTGGGGCAATAGATTCAACAAAGCTCCTCCTGGACATCTACGATTCGCAGGCCGATACATGGTCGGTCCGGCAGATGCCGCATGCACATGCCGGCGCAAGTGCGACGACTGTGGACGGAAGCCTGTACATTGGAGGAGGGGTACCAGGTTCCGAAATCGTCGATGTCCTAGATCTCACCGACTGGACGTGGACCTCTCTTCCCTTGCCCCATTTCCGTGACCTTCCACTGGCTGGAGCAGCGGGTCCTTTCGTCATCTTTGCGGGTGGTGCGTACTATGATTTCGACCGTCATTCATCGGTGGTACACGACACGGCGGATGTCCTGAACACCCTCACCGGTGAGTGGGTCACGATGAAGCTTTCCATTGGAGGCTTGTTCCGTACCATCGTGAGTCTGCCCGAGCATGGTACCGTCGTGATAGCCGGTGGGACCGAATGGCCGAGTACCATCGGCCCCCTCGACAACGTCGACATCTTCCGTCTCATCGACCCTTTGGGCACGACCTACTGTTCTCCCGCCAACCCCAACTCCACCGGCCAGCCCGGCTCTCTGCGGGCCCTGGGGGCGGAGATGGCCCGGGACAACTTCGTCACCTTGCAGGCACGGGACCTGCCGGCCGATGAGTTCGGTTACTTCCTGGTCGGCAGCTCGATGGACTTCGTCACCAATCCAGGAGGCAGCCAGGGGAACCTCTGTCTGGGTGGCTCCATCGGGCGCTACGACCAAAAGGTCCTCTCCAGCGGCCCCGAGGGCTCCTTTGCCATATCGGTCGACCTACGCTCCCTGCCGACCAGCCCACGCCACGACGTGCAGCCGGGAGAGACCTGGTCCTTCCAGGCCTGGTACCGAGACAAGGCACCCCAAGCGACCTCCAACTTCACCGACGCGGTGAGCATCACCTTCCGGTGATCTGACCGGGTGTCCGCCTGGCAGATCGAGGCAGGGTGCCTCGCTGTCGGCGGGATCTTTCTGGGAAGGCCGGACCGACCGGGGGGGGCAGAACTGGAGACCTCGGTGACC
>JALWOP010000211.1 GCA_027083445.1 Planctomycetota bacterium
GGGTAGGGGCGGCGGCCAGGAGTAGACCGAGCAAGAGGGCGGTGGGAGGCATCCGGCTAGAGGATAGGCTATCGCTCCCTGGATCTCGGACCTAGAGGTCCGGCGGCTGATGGGGGTTACGGGGGACGTACAGGAGAGCTCGCCTCCCTCCTCCTCCCGTCCCACTCCTCGCACCGGTGGAGCATGCGGGTCGATTCCGGGGGCGGGATCCCAACCCGGCTGGTACGATGGCAAGGAGAGATCCCATGCGGCCCCGCCCCGGAACGGAGCCGCCTGGGGCTCCGGGAGACCGGAGCCGGCGCCCGAGCCGAGGGAGGAAGGCTGGGCGCCACTTACGAGGCGGCCCCCGCGTTCAGCGCGGGGGCCGCTCTACCGTGGGGGGCTTGGGGGGCTGCGGGAGGCTCTGGGGCTGTCTCCCGGCGGCCTCGCAGGCCTCGCAGGTCTCGCAGGCCTCGCAGGCCCGGCAGGCCTCGCAGGCCCGGCAGGGACTCAATCCTCGTCGATCGGCGTCGGCGGGTGGTCTGCCAAATCGCGGGCGCTCCACCCTGCCCCGTGTTCCTCCCACCAGCGCAACCAAGCGCGGTTCGAGTTGCCCGGATCGGCACCGGTCAGTTTCTGCAGGGAACGACGGATGGCGCGCCCTTCACTGGTGTATTGGACCTCGCGTACGCTGTGGACTCCGGCGTCGAGCACGCCTCCTTCGACGAGCACGTTGACCTGGGGATTGGCGACGGCTTGGAACTGGGCCACCTCCACATCGAAGTCCTGGACGAAGGCGAACTGGCGGCCGACGAAGATGTTGCTGTGGGGCACGCTGTGGTGGCTGCCGCTTTGCAGTGAGGCCAGGCGCATCGCCAGGGGCTGGACCGCCGCGGGGAAGCCGATGTTGCCCAGGGCCTCCGCTGCTTGGGCGCGCACCCGCGGATGGGCGGATTCCAGGGCCCGCGCCACGGGCACGATCACCCCCACCTGCCCGCTATCCCGCAGGGCGTAGGCTGCCTGCTTGCGGACCTCTTCAGAGCTGTCGAGCACCGCACGTCCGAGCAGGGGCTTGATCTCGTGTCCGGGGAAAAGCCGCCGCAGGGCCTGGGCCGCGAAGAGTCGGCGGCCGTCGGAACCGGCACCGAGGTCCCGGCCGAGGGCCTTCTCGAGGCCGTCCCGATCCCGCAGGCGAGCGAGTTCGAGCACGGCCAGTTCCCGTGAGGTGATGCTGCGGCCGGCGGCCCAGCGGCGCAGCTTCTCGCTGGCCGCGTCGGCGTCGTCGGCCCGGGGGTCGACCCGCGGCAGGGCGAAGTGCCCGGCGTTCGCCGCGAGCACCTCGAGGGCCAGGGGCTGATCGGGGGCATCCTCCAGCACCCGCTCCAGGGTGCCGAGGCCCTCTTCGTAGAGCCCGTTCTCGAAGGACCAGGCTCCGAGCTTCGCCCGTGCCTCGATGCCTTCCTTACGAGCCTTGCGCTGCCGCGAGCGCCACTCACTCAAGAGTTCCTTTTCCGGCAGGGCACGCTCGACCGCCGCGGCGGGGATCGTTTGCCAGGTCGCACCTCGGCGCGCTTCGTATCCGGTCTCGGTCCTGCGTACGACCCCTCGCAGGCTGGTTCCGTCCCGAAGGAAGAGGATGGTTCGCCGGGCCGGGCTCGAGTCGCCCTGGGGGCCCGTATCGGCTGCCGTCCCGGGGGCCTTCCCAGGAGAGGGTGCCTGGGCGAAGGCGGTCGGCAGGGCGAAGGCGAGTAGGGTCGCCAGCGAAAGCAGGGCCGCGGGGCGGCGCCGGAGGGAGCAGGCGGTGGGCATGGTCATTCTCCTAGGGTCGCCCTCCCCGGGGGGGAAGGCGTCAAGAATACGGCCCCTGTGCCTATACATCCTTCGGCGCGAGGCTTCTCCTTCTCTCTTGGATTCTTTCGGGCAGTCTCCCCTCGTGAGCCCTAGGGCCCCTCGAGGAAGCCGCAGTGGCCCGTAGAGGCCCATTCGATGCCCCGGCGGGTGAGTTCCGGGCCGATCGGGGCCTCTCCCGAGGTGCTGATCCAGGCCCTGTGGGGCTGGGTCGCCTCGAGTAGGGCGTCCAGGTGGGGTGTGTGGGAGCCGTGGTGGGGGAGCAGCAGGAGGTCGACCGGCCCCGTGAAGAGGTCGGCATCGAGGGCCGCGGCGAGTCCTTCTTCCTCCGCATCTCCCAGGAGCAGCACCCGTTTCTTCCCGAAGCGCAGCTCCAGGGCGCGGGAGCCCTCGTTGCCTTCCTGCCGCTCGCCCCGCAGGAGCGTTGCACCCAGCTCGCCGCGGGAGGGCAGGAGGAGCCTGCCCCGGTCGAGGTCGAGCCGCGCCTTGCCCGGCATCGGCGCGCCAGCCCGCAGGCAGGTGGTCCAGCGGGCGAGGATCCACTCCAGGGCTCCCGAGTGGTCTCGGTCGGTGTGGGAGAGCACCACCGCGAGCCGCCCCACGTCCCACTCCCGCAGCAGGGGCCCCACGGCGGCGCGCCCCACGGAGGCGCGATCCCGAGAGCCCGCGTCGAAGAGCCAGGTGCCCGCGCCGGGTGCCCGGGCGAGGATCGCCGTTCCGTGTCCCACGTCGAGGGCACAGACCTCGAACCGGGCCGGACCGAGGGTCCAGGGGAGGCACAGGATGCCCCCGAGCAGGGCGCCGAGTCGGCCTGCCCCTTCCGTTCCCTTGCCCGCACTCGCCATCAGGAGCAGGAGCGCCGTCCCGATCAGGAGCAAGAGGGGCCGGGGTGGGAGCTCGATCGGTGTTCCGGGGAGGGCGTCGCCCAGGCGGACGAGGAGGAAGAGGGCGCGGGCTGCACCGTCGAGCAGGCCCCAGGGGGCGAGGGCGGGCAGGCAGAGGGCGAGCCATCCGCCGGTGAGCTGGAGTAGGAGTGGGGGTAGTGCCAGGGGGGTCAGCAGGATGCCCCAGGGGGAGAGCTCCCCGAAGGCGTGCCAGGCGAGGGGAGCGGTGGCCAGGGTGGCGACCCAGGAGGCGGCGATGCTCGCCAGGCCGAGCCGAGTAAGCCAATTCCAAAGAACCGGCCCCGGACTGCCGCCGCCCACGAGCGGTCGCCGAACCCAGGCTTGATGGAGCCGGCTACAGACCGGCCCGGCGGCCAGGATCAGGGCCAGGGTGGCGGCGTAGCTGAGCTGGAAGCCGATGGCGCCGAGGGCGGAGGGATCGGTCGCCAGCTCGAGGATGAGGGCCAGGGCCCAGAGGGAGAGGGGGTCGATCCCCCGGCCGCCGGGGATCGCCTTTCGATCGAGTTCGGGGGCCAGGGCAGCGAGGGCGAGGGCCAAAGCGGCGCGTGTGACGGGGGGGCCGCCCCCGGCGAGGGGCACCAGGGCGAGGACCCCGAGGGCGCGCAGAACCCCCGGGGCCGCGGGGAGGGGGCGTCGGGCGAAGAGGGTGAAGAGAGCGGCGAAGAGGCGCGCGAGCGGCCCGGCGACGAGCCAGGCCACCAATCCGACGTGCAGTCCGGAGAGCGCGAGCAGGTGGCGGGTTCCGGTGCGGGTGAAGCGGTCGATGAGGGTGGGGTCGAGTCCCGAGCGTTCTCCCAGGAGCAGGGCGGCGACCAGGGCGCGGCTTTCATCCCGGGCGTGTCCCTCGCCGCTCGCCGCGAGTCGAGCCAGGAGAGCACTGCGCCAGGCGAACCAGGGCCAGGCAGCCGGTCGCAGGAGCCGGGGAAGGTTGGCGATGGGATGGGATGGGGGGGGAGCCAGTCGCAGGAGATCCGCCGACCCGAGGCTTTGGGAGAGGCCTCGTCCGCCCCCGGCGGGGCCGAGTGCCTCGCGGCGTTCTCGTCCAGGCCCGAGGAGCGCCACCCACTCGCCGGCCCGGGCACCACCCGCCGGCAGGAGCAGCCTCCGGCCGGCGACCCGGCCCCGGAGTTCGAGGGAGCCGGGGGGGGACGGCTCGGGCTCGAAGCGTCCGCAGGCGACGGTTCCCTGCACGGCGGGCTGGACCGTCTCCTCCACCACCGCCACCGAGCGCAAGAACATCGCACCCACCACCAGGGCGAGCGGACGCGTCGAGGGCGAGAGGACGAGGGGGAGCAGGAGCAGTACCTGCCAGGGCTCCGCCCAGCCCAGCGAGCCCCACGCCGCCCCAAGGACGACGGCAAAGGCGAGGGGAACCAGGGGCCGAGGCGAGCGCTGCATGGCGGGGTGACCCCGCGCCGAGGCGTCGGTTGCGGCTCCGCCGCCGATCAAGCTCCCAGGAAGGCCCCATCCCGCGCGCCCCCATCATGGAGCGGGCAGAGTCCAGCGGAGGCCGAGTGACCGCCTACGAGATGAGCCCTACTGGTCGCAGTAGCACTCCAGCACCAGGTGGCGGTCGTACGTTCCGTTGGGGGAGTACACGATGACATCGACCTTGTCCGGGTCGGGATCGGCGCAGTGGCTCTGGAGCGGCACGTTGACCGGCCCCACATGGTCGGGTGCCCCAGCCCAGGTATGTCCACCGTCACGGGAATAGACCAGATCCTCACCCGGCCCGGCATGCCACTCGAAGATGGCGCTGGCCTTGCAAGGCACGCAGGTGTGGCAATCATAATCGCCGATTCCATCGGTAGACCAGTCGAATTTCAATACCAGGATGCCAGTAGGCTGCGGCCCGGAATCATACCAGATGGGATCCACCGCGCATACCTGGGGACACTCCGGCGTAGGATCGGGGGGAGTTTGCGGGAGGGCCGCTCCGAGGAAGGCGAACATGGACAGGGTGCAGAAGGGAATGCTGGTCATTTTCTGATCGTCTTGAAGGGGACCAATAACGGGAAGATCACTCATCTAGAAGGCGTTGTGCTCGCTCAGCAAGAGCAAAAACCCTGCTCTCAAGTTCGGGAGGGATCTGATAGGTGCTATTCGGAGCATAAGCTTCGCTGGGAAGGTCCATATGGTGGTGGAATACGTCGGGGTATACCGGGAACTCGCGATCATTGAATCGATACTCGCGACTGTTCAGGGAGAACATCCGATCTCCGGGTCCTGTTGGTAGAACAACGGTCGTGGGGACCTTGGGTGTAAGCTCATACCGCCCCTCGCTATCGAGGATGACTGCGATACTGAGGTGAGTTAGGCCGCTCAGCCTGCTCGACTTCACCGAGGGTACGGCATCGTCGTATCCGTTCAACAGTATTTCAAACTGTGTCCGGCGATACTTGCGGTAGCTCTCCTCAGGAGATTCGGCCTCGACGTCATCGGCTCCCGGACTGGGAGAACTCTCTTGATCAGGGTCCTCGCTTTCCTCGGCGTAACTCGGGACGCGCTGCCCTGCTGCGGCAGCGAGTTCCAGAGGCGCTTCACTCTGCGCCGTGTTCGAGAACTCGGAAGGCTCCGCCGTCGGGGAGTGGGGAATCTCCCGGCGATGGCGATCGGAAAACCAGGCTGCTCCTCCCCAGGCGAGGGCGACGATGAGGATGACGGTCACTACGGGAAGAATCGACCTTCCACTCGAGGGACGTGACTCTCTTGATTGCATGGATCACCCGTTTCGATTCCAGGCCTCTCTCACTTCTCCGATGGCCAACTCCGGCCGCCAATGGCTGCTGCGAGTCGTATTCGACTTCAGCCCGGCCACCCTCTCCTCGTTCCACGAGCGCATGGTTTGGAGGCTAACAGAAAGGGAAGGGGCGGGGTAATGGT
>JALWOP010000212.1 GCA_027083445.1 Planctomycetota bacterium
GCCCGCGCCCCGCGCTCCAGGGCGAAGGCGTGCAGGCGCAGGGGCGTGAGCGCCAGTCCACCCAGGGCTCGGCGCAGCTCGCGCCGGGCTTCGCGGTCGGGATCGATGGGGCCGGGTACCACCGCGGCGGAGCATAGGACAACTACAATGCGCCGGTGCTACGCCTGGTCGGCTTCTTCTTCGCCTGCATCCTCATCCTGAACCTCCTGCGTTCCTTCCTGGGGGGGGTGCCGGTGATCGGGGCCCTCCTGGGGTTGCCCCTGATCGGCTTTTGGATCGTCGCCCTCCTGCTGAGCGCCTTTCTGAGCAAGCTCGGCAGCGAGGCCCTGGACCGGCGGCGGCAGCAGGCGCTCATGCGCAGCCTGGGGGCGGTGGACACGCCCCACAACTGTGGCAAGCTCGGCAGTCTGCTCGTCTCCCAGGGACGCTATCGCCGGGCCCTGCCCCTCCTGGAGAAGGCGATTGCGGGGGAACCGGAGGTGGCGGAGTGGCCCGCGCGCAAGGCCCAGGCCGCCTTTGCCCTGGGACGATTCGAAGAGGCCCTCGACGGGGCGCGGGCGGCCCTCGACCTGGACCAGGAGTACGGTTACGGCAGGGCGCGCATGCTCGAGGTGCGTGCCCTGGCCGGGCTGGGACGGGAAGAGGAGGCGCTCGAGAGGCTCGCGCTGCTGGAGCGCTTCCACGGACCCAGCCCCGAGAGTGCCTATCGGAGGGGGGTCCTGCTCTCGCACCTGGGTCGCAAGGAGCAAGCCCGCGCGGCCTTCGACGAGGTGGAGAGCCTGGCCCGGGAAGCGGCGCACTACCAGCGCCGGGAGGGGCGAACCTGGGTCTGGCGTGCCCGCTGGGCAAGACTCTTCTAGCCGCGCGTCTCCAAGCGAGACGGGCCGAGTGAGGATCGGTGTGCCGGCCTGCCGATAGGGCCCCCATGGCGCGTCTCCTCCTCTTGACCCTCCTCTGCCTGCCCTCCATCGCCCAGACCGAGAAGTACCCCGAGTTGGGGATGACCTTCACCACCCCTGCCGGGTACGCGCGCCTGCCGGTGCGGCCGCGGGAACGCTACGGGGTGCTGGCCTTCGTCGATCGCAGCGGGGGTGCCGCGCGGCCCGCGAGCTTGGATGTCTATCTCTTGCCTTCGGGGCGGGAGGAGCTGGGAGGGGGTGAGGGTTTCCTGCGCGACATCCTCGGAGCCGGGGATCTCGAGAGCCTGCGCGCCGGGCGTCGACGTTACGGCTATGAGCCCGCCCGCTTCCGCTTCTCGACCTCGGAGGAGGGACATGCGCTTGCGGGCTGGGCCCACATCTGGCGTGGTCCCGTGCGCACCTACGTCATCGTGGGACGCTGCTTGCAGGGTGAAGAGGAGCAGGAGGTTCCCCAGTGGGAGCGCAGTGCCGAGAATCTACGCCTGTTCGAGCCGGTCTCGGGGGACCTGCGCCGTAAGAAGTGGGAGCGCTACTACAGCGGCCGGCGGGGGCTGGTCGGCATCGATCGGCGCATTCAAGCGCGCCTCGACCTGATCGACGGCTGGACCCTGCGGGACAGCGAGCACTACATCATCCAGAGTCACGGGGTCGATGGAGAGTTCGTCGATCGCCTGAGCTCGGAAATCGAGGCGATGCGTGGGGAGTTTGCCGAGATCTGTCCGCCGGACGCGGTCCTCGATCAGGTCTCGGTGGTGCGCATCTGCCAGGACGAGGAGGAGTACCTCGCCTATGGGGGCTGGAAGGGGTCGACCGGCTACTGGAGTCCGGTCGAGGAGGAGCTGGTCATCTTCGACGCCCGTGGAGAGGAGGATGCGGAGCTCGATGGGGAACACTACACCCGCGCGGTGCTCTTCCACGAGGCCTTCCACCAGTACGTCTACTACGCGACCGAGGGCATCGCGCCCCACCCCTGGTTCGACGAGGGACTGGCCGAGTACTTCGGCGGGGCACGCATCGACGGCTGGCGTTTCCAGGGCATCGAGCCCAACCGCTACCGGCTGGAAGCGGCCCAGGCCCTACTCGAAGCCGGTGCCTATCCGTGGGAGGCGGTGACCGCCATGGATCAAAACGCCTTCTACGCCGATGCGGGACGACTCTATCCCCAGGGCTGGTCGATGGCCTACTTCCTGGCGACCGCCCCCGATGTGCAGCATCACCCGAGCTGGGGACGCATCCTGCCGACCTATTTCCGGGCCCTGCGGTCTGCCTGGATCATCGAGCGCCGCTCCCTGGCGGGTGGCGGAACCGTCGCCCAGGCCCAGGAGCGTGCCCGTGCCCGCGCCCGGGCCGAGGCCTTCCGGGGAGTCGACTGGGAAGAGATCGAGGGGGCCTGGCGCCGCTACCTGGCCGGCCTGCGCATGCCCACTGCCCGTTAGGGCACGCGGCGGCGGAAGAGCACCAAGCCGACGAAGAAGGGAACCAGGTTGAGGGCGACGAGCAGGGCGGTTTTGCCACCCTCCAGACCGTAACGCATCATCGTCACGAAGGTCTGGATGTCGGCGGTGCGGAAGATCGAGTAGTGGGTGGCGGTCTTCACCATGTAGATGGCGAACTCGAAGATGCCGAAAAAGAGCATCACGAAGGCGATGCGCAGCGGCTGGTCACCCAGGGCGGAGAAGAGGAAGGTGAAGCTGTAGATCACGCCCAAAAAGAGGCACTCGTGCAGGGCGCAGACCATGAGCATGCGCAGGTTCAGATGGTCATCGACCATGCGCAGGAGCAGGTTGGTCGTTGCCGTCGAGGCCAGGATCGGCAGCCACAGGGCGGCCATGCCGGCCAGGTAGCGCTCGGTGTAGAGGCGCGTGCGCGAGAGGGGCCGCGAGATCCACAGCTCCAGGGTTCCCCGCTGGGCCTCCCCGGCGACTGCGCCCATGGCCAGGAGCACGGCGGCGGCCACGCCCAGGGTGTTGCAGCCCTTGAAGAAGTGTTGCCCGACGACGTAGGCGTTGACCCCGGCGCGCTCGATGAGCTGGAACTGATCGAGCATCACGGGGATGCGGCCGAAGATCGGGGCCAGGGCGGCGGCGTTCTCCTCGAAGGCGGGCCACCAGTAGATCGCCAGGGCCAGCATCACCTCGAGCACGACGAAGACGAGTAGGGCGGCGGCTGCGTAGCCCCTCTGTTCGCGGGTCGGTCGCAGGTTCATCAGACCCCCTCGACTCCGTAGAGGTCGCGGTAGAGCTCGGCCAGGGAGAGGTTTCCCATCTCGAGCCCGGTCGGCGCGGGGAACTCCTCCCGGGCGGCCAGGGCCGCCAGGAAAGGGCGCGGGTCGGCCTCCTCCAGGAGCAGCGCTGCCCGTCCTCCGTCGATGCGCAGGCGCTCCACCCCCGGCAGCTCTTTCAGCCCGGGGGGCACGCTTCCCTGCCAGGTGAGCTGGAGCAGCCGGGTGGCCCGCTCCTGGACCCGAGCCGGCGTCTCGTCGGCGATCAGGCGGCCCTGGTTCAGGAACAGGAGCCGCGTGCAGACCCGATCGACCTCGCCCAGGTGGTGCGAGGAGAGCAGGATCGTCGTGCCCCGCTGCGCATCGGCGGCGAGCAGCTCGAGCACCTGGCCGCGCCGGGTGGGGTCGAGCCCCTCGGTGGGCTCGTCCAGGATGCGCACCCCCACCTCGGGCGCCAGGGCGGCGGCGAAGAGGAGCTGGCGCTTCATCCCGTGGCTGTAACCGCGCACCTTGCGGCGCAGGGGGAGCTCGAGACGCTCGGCCAGCTCCCGGGCTCGGGTCAGAGCGCCCCGCGGACGTCCGCGCAGGAGCCAACGCAGGTGCTCGGCCCCGCGCATCTCACCGTACAGGTGCAGCTCGCCGGGGATGTAGGTCGCCCTCTTGCGGATGCGGACCCCATCCCCCTTCAGGGGGACTCCGTCGACGCGGACGCTGCCCGCGTCGGGGCGCACCAGGCCGAGTAGGCAGCGCATGAAGGTGCTCTTGCCGCTGCCGTTGGGCCCCAGCAGTCCGGTCACCCCACCGGGGCCGATGCACAGATCGAGGGGGGCCAGGGCGAGTTTCTCGCCGAAGCTGCGGGTGAGACCCGAGCATTGCAGGGTTCGCGCGCTCACGGTGGGGTACGGTACGCAGGATCGTGGAGGCGCGCATCCTTCAGCTTCTGAAAGAAGACCTCTTCGGGTCGGTCGAGCTACTCGAGGGGCCCGGTGGCCGGGTCGTGCGTCGGATCGCCTGCGGCGGACGCGTGCCCCTTTCCGGCTGGCTCGCGCGGCGTCTCCTGGCCCGGGAGCGCAGGGCTCTACGTGCCCTCGAGGGGCAGCGGGGAGTCCCACGGCTCATCGAGGAACGGGCTCTGGCTCGCTTGCCCGACCACCGGGGACGCATCCCCCGACCGAGTGAAGTCTTGCTGCGCACCTGGTTGGAGGGGGAGCCCCTGCACCGGGCGACGGTCCTGCCGCGGGATTTCTTCGATCTGCTCGATGCCCTGGTGGTCGAGGTGCATGGGCGTGGGGTCTGCCACAACGACCTGCACAAGGAGCCCAACGTGATCGTGCTCGAGGATGGTCGCCCGGCCCTGATCGACTTTCAGCTCGCCAGCGTTCACCGGCGGGCCGACCGCCGCATGCGGGTCCGCTGCGGCGAGGACCTGCGCCATCTGGAGAAACACCGGCGGCGTTACACCCGCGCGGGTCGCGGGCCGGCCGGGGAGAGCCGGGGGTTGGGACACGGGCGTCGGCGCGGCGCCCTGGCCGCAGCCTGGCGCCGTCTCGGCAAGCCGCTCTACAACTTCGTGACCCGCCGCCTGCTCGGAACACGCGATGGGGAGGAGCGGCGTCCGAGCAGCGGGCCCTGGCCCCGATGGAGCGAGCCCCTGGGGCCGCGCTCCTAGCCGCAACGCTCGAGGAAATTGGCGAGGATCCGGCGCCCTCCGTTCTCCAGGCAGAGGGCGGATTCGGGGTGGGATTGCAGCCCCTCGAATGGGCGCTCGCGGTGGCGCAGTGCCGCGACCTCGCCCGCTTCATCGCGGGCGCAGACCTCCAAGTCGGCGGGCAGGTTCTGCTCGTCGACGACCAGGGAGTTGTAGCGCGCCAGGTGGAGCGGCGAGGGGAGCCCTTGGAAGAGCCCTTCCCCGTCGTGGTGAACCGACCGGGTCTCCCCGTGCACCAGCTCGTGCGCCTGGCGCAGTCTTCCGCCGAAGGCGGTGGCCAGGGCTTGGTGTCCGAGGCAGATGCCGAGGAGGGGGATCTCTCCCGCCGCGCGGATGAGCGCTTCGCTGATCCCCGCCCCCCTAGGCGTTCCCGGGCCCGGGCCGATGACGATGCCCGCGGGGGCGGGGTCGAGGGCGGCGGCGAGGGGGAGCTCCGTGGAGCGCGCCACGCGCACCTTTGCGCCGAGCTCCTCGAGGGCGTGGGCGATGTTGAAGGTGAACGAATCCCGATTGTCGAGCAGCAGAATCAAGCCGCCAGGATAGCCCGGGAGGGGGGCTGGCGGCCAAAGTCGGCTCGGGGTTGATCGTGGGGATGGGGAGCCTATCGTCCCCCCGGATGAACATCGTCATCGTAGGAGCGGGGGAGGTCGGCCACCACCTAGCGGACATTCTCTCGCGGGACCGTCATGCGGTCGCGGTCGTCGACCCCGAC
>JALWOP010000213.1 GCA_027083445.1 Planctomycetota bacterium
AGGGGTAAGCCTAAGGGAACATTCCGCGGCCTATTGGTCGCGGCCCCATTGAAGCTGTGTGCGCCCGAATGCGCGGAACCGCCAGCGAGACCATTCCGCGGCCTATTGGTCGCGGCCCCATTGAAGCTTCATTATACTTGTCTCCAGCAGGACAGTGAAAAACATCATTCCGCGGCCTATTGGTCGCGGCCCCATTGAAGCCTCGAGGTCATCGGCCAGAGCCTCCAGGCGCTCCGCCCATTCCGCGGCCTATTGGTCGCGGCCCCATTGAAGCATATACGGTACGAAGGAGGCCCAAAGTTCTATCATACCATTCCGCGGCCTATTGGTCGCGGCCCCATTGAAGCGCCGATCACTGAGTAGTGGGTGGTTGTGGGTGGTGTTCATTCCGCGGCCTATTGGCCGCGGCCCCATTGAAGCTTCATCATCGACTTCAGCGGATCGTGCCCTTCCTGGACTTCCCGGAGGAGGTCCGCAAGGTCATCTACACGACGAACGCGATCGAACCGGATACACGGTTCATCTGACATTCCCCCCGGGACATGGACAACCACGTCGCGCTCTCGATCTGGGACCACAACATCGTGTTCAACTCTTGACCCCGATCAGAAGGCGACGGATCGGGTCATACTCCCACCCACATTCGGTGCAGGAGAGTCGCAATTGTTGCTCTTGTTGCTCCGTCCCCGATTCAACCAATCACGGTTCATCGCCTTCGCCTCCTTCGGGGATTGGCTGACTTGCCTTTTGCCTTCGCCACTCGCTCCACCTCTTCTTTGCTTGGCCACGAGAACATGGCTTCAGATCGAGAACCGCCACGTAGGGAGCGGACAAACAGCTCGACTTCGTCGCCTTCCTTCTTATCTTGGGGCACGTCGGCAGAGTTGACCAGTGGACCGGTCCGCCCGGAATCGCAATGCATGGCCCGCCAGCTCACCTTTCCGCCCCTCTTCTCCTTCCGTTCCGTCAAGATCGCTCGTACCTTGTCGTTCACGACAGGAAGGCGCGGATCACGGCACCGCTGTGATCGAGCTCCTGCGTCGCCGTTCGACGCGCGCGGAACATCGACGGGCCAGCTCGGTTCCTCCTTGCCGGCGACGGCGTGGGGCGTAGGCAACACCGGGCGGTTGCGGAACTCCTTAAGGCCCATGTACGCGGTCGCTTTGCGGTCGGGTCGATCCTTCCACTGTAGCAACTGGCGCAGCGCATCCAGGCGAGCAATGCTCCACAATCCGTCATCACCTTCCAGCATCGTTTCGTTCGACCCACGCGCGTGCTCGAGGATCGCCTTAGTGAATGCCGCGCGTTCCTGTTCACCGTCTTGCTCAGTCGCACCGGTTGGAGCCCAGGCGGAATAGCGCCCCTTGCGGTCGATTACCTGGAGTCGCGTTTTCAGGCGCACGCTACCGAGACCGAGAGGCTTACCCATGCCGAGCTTGTGGGCACATCCGATGGGAAGTTGGAGAGCCGAAAGAAGGGCGCCCAGCTCGATCTCGGTCAGATTCTCGAACCGAATGCGGCCGGAAAAACGTGTGCCTACCTTTGCGGGTTGGATCACGGTGTGCTGACTCGTCGATGTGTCCGTGTTGTCTCCCTCAAGCAGAGATCGCAGCTTCTGATCGTGATTCTCGCGCTCCTTGATCTGAGAGACTCCCTCAGACGGATTCCATCGATGCCAGTAGAGCTTGTGCCCCCGCACGGCCGTGTAGTCTCCCTTGAGGTAGCTGGTCAGGGAATCCTTGCCCTCCTTTCTGTCTTGCGTCAGGTAGTGCTGAAAGGTCGTAGCCTTCGGCGCAGAGAGGATCTGGGGAACGAGCGGTTTCTCGAAGGGCTCCTCGCTGGCCTCCGTCGTGGCCATGGCATCCTCGAAGAAGACACGCCCCTTGATCGCACCCTGTTCGGAGACACGTCCGAAGAGGGCCTCAGCGAGATCCAGACCGGCCTCGCTCAACCCTTGAGGAACGAGATCGGCGGGACTGAGATCGTAGGGGAACCGGAACATTCCGGCGCGGCCCAGGAAGACGAGTTCCTTTGTGGGTGCGCCGGGACCCGCCCTGTTTCGGATGACGTAGAATACCGGCTCCCCATCGCGGAGATGACCCTTGGCTCGGCGAGCTCGCTTCTCCGGCTTGTCTTTGGGAAAGGCCTTTTCCTGCCACTGGGTGATCTGCTCGGCATCGTGGAAGCGATTCCAGATCTCTTCGGGGACGGGGATCGGTGCGCCGTCCGTGGCTGGATCGAGGAATACGAATTCGCGTTTCTTGTTCTGGACATGGCCGGTGAGTACGAGCGTTGCGCGTGCCCACTCGGCGCCTTGCGGATCCTTGAAGCTGAACTGCTGCACGTTCTCGCCGTCGTGCTGAACCCAGCACTCGTTATGCTGGCACTCCCATCGCGGATAGCTGCGGTCATGCGTATCCGGTCCGATCTGATCTCGTCGAACGCGCAGAACCTCACAGGGCCGGATCTCCCAGCTGTGATCTTCCCGCCGCATGAGAATGCCCGCCTGAACCCCATCACCCACCCGCATTCTCGCGGCGTACTCCTTGCCCATGCGGTCCGGAGCCACGGTCCGGTAGAAGGGCTTTTCGCGGCTCACCGGCTGGATCTTCGCGAAGGCTAGGATTTCGACCAGGTTGCGGGTCATACCTCGAAGACTCGAGCCCGGGATCGCGGGGACACCCGCAGGCGTCTGGTACGCATCTGGTCGGCGACGGACCTCCCGAGCATCCCATTGTCCGCTGTCGTTTCTCCTCACTGCTCCACGGATGAAGAGTGGCGTCAGTGCTTCGATTTCGAGCTCGATCCAGCCGCTCTTGGTGGAGGGGACGTAGCGGTCCTGTTGCTCCCAGGGCTTGATACGCGTGTTCTCCACTTCGATTCCCTCCTCCACGATGAACACCGCCTCGGGGAGGGGCACGAAGTTGTACGGCGCGTGCGCGGTTCGACACTTCTTGTTGGGGTTGACGTGTCTGGGCATCAGAGGACCTCCACCAGCCGGGACAATGCCACGCGGGCAACGCCGGCGTCATTTGCAGCAAAGTAGTGTCGCACCCGCAGACGTGGCCGAGGGTCGAGTGAAGTAACGGGAAGGACCTGCTCCACGCCTGACCCGTCAGCGACCCGAGCGAAGCCCTCGGCCTGCGCGAGGAGCTTGTTGCCAAGCAGCGGCCTGCACTCCTCGGCCGGCGGGAGATCGCCGGGTGATCCGGGATCGTCCCTAACGAGGCGTCCCGCAAGCAGGTCGCGCCTTCCCGGAACACGCCAGATCAGCACCTCCTCTTCTTCCGAGAAGATGCGCAACTCCAGGAGCTTCTCCGGTGCGGGCCGTGGACACAAGTCCGGAAACGCAGCCGATCCGAGTCGCCATCCTTCTCCGACGAGGCTCCCCCAGGTGACCCCGTCCTCGCAGTGTGCGATCGCCCATTGCGGTCCACCTGCCGGTCCGCAGGGTTTCTGGCCAAGGAGCTTCTCGATCCACTCGGAACAGCAGTTCGCATCGAGCGACGCCACCTCGCACCCATCGATCACAAGGCTCATCGTGTCTTCTCCTGCGCGGGCTGGGCCTGGGTTTCATGAAACTCCGCGATCCATCGATCGAGGTACGCGAGCTCTTCCTTGCTTGGCGAGCCGTCCTGTCCGAGTATAAGGCTGCGCCCATCGGCGAATCGAACCTCGGCCCAGCCCTGTATCACCCCACGCCCGATGGCACTGGCACCGCCCACGGCAAGATCGCCCGCAAGCAGATCCTTCAAGATCAAGAGGAGCAAGCCCGTCTCACCGGGCTGTGGATCGCGCAGCTCGAGCGCAACCGCGATCTGTCCCCCGGCAACCGGTTCCTCGTCGAAGAGGGCACCGGGAACGACTCCCTGCGTGAAGCGATCGATTCGGATGCGCGAGCGGCGCAGTGGCTCCTCGGAGCGGATCGCGCCCTCACGAACCCGCAGTCGGGAGGCGAAGAGCGTGGCCTCGTTCCGATTGTCGTTTGCAGCAAGGCGTGGTCCGAACATCTGCTCGACGAAGGCGGAAGCGCATTCGTCGCTCGACAGCACGCACCTAGCGATACGCAACGCCCGGGCCCGAAGGACGCCGGCCAGGCTGCTTCCCGGAAGAACCGGCTTGCCGCCGGAGCGAAGCTGAACCACATCTGGGGCCGATGGGGCCGCGGGGGCTGCCCGGACGAGCAGCTCAGCGGAAAGGCGCAAGCTCAGGTCTGCGACGACTCGGCGACGTCGATCCTCTGGCAAAGACTCCAGTATGGACGAGACATCCCCCGCTGCGCTGAGCGCATCCATCGGGGTTGGGAACCACGTCTCCTCCTCGTCGATCGGATGCTCATGGTCTGAGGCCAGCCAAGCAAGCCAGCCCTCGGCTGTCGCGAGATCGTGGCGTCGCGCCCGCCATCTCTCTGCCCGAAGCCGACCCAACCCCCGGGAGCGCCTGAGACCGATGCTAAGCTCCCCGTCGCCGACGCTCATAAGACACGTGGCAAGCAGCGCCACCAGCTCAGCTTCCCGTGCCGCCTGGTCGACGACGAGTTCGAGCCGCAGGGGGAAGCGCGTGCCCGCGGGCAAGACCTCGAAGTCGTACTTCTTATGGTCCTCCGCTGTGCCACGGGCGCTGTCGATGGCGACGCCATCGCGGATCTCGACCGAGGCGTCCGGCGGAAGCTCGCCCCGGGCCTCGAAGACGATCATCGGGCTCTGCGCCCCTTCCTTGGCGCTCCGGCCCGGTCCGAACAGCCGAGCGACCCGTTCGTCCTCCGCGCTGCGGTAGCCACCGAGGAAATCGGCGAGCTGAGCGCGCAAGGCACCGGCCAGCGAGCTACCCGGCAGTAACGCGGATCCATCAACGGGATCGCGAAGCAGTGCCATGTCGGTGGTGCCGCCTTGGCCGCCACCGAAGTGTGCGGCAGACTCGAGAATGAGGTCTGCGGTGACCACCCAGCGCGCGCGCAGGATCCGCGCGCCGCCGGGATCACTGAGGGAGCGGGCAGGCTTAGGCATGGCTCCTCTCCCGGGTGCGCAGGCGGCGGGCCATCGCGGCCAGCACGGCGTCGATCCAACGTACCGCCAGGGCCTCCGCGTCTTGCTGGAGCAATGCCCTGGCTCGATCCTCGTCGATCAGGGCGTGGCGCTGGACGAGAGCCGCCAGGCCGAGCACGGGGACGAGCTGGGCCCAAGCATCGGCATCTTGGGCGTCGGCGAAGGAGCGCAGCCAGACATCGAGCCGCTTGTTCCCTTCGATCCGCGTGCGCCGAAGCTGGTCCATCGCGGGTCGCTTGAGCCGGTCCGGCGCGGCTGGATCCAGCCAGGTTCGCAGTGCCTCGAGGCTGTCCTTGGGCGATGCCTTCAGCGCCGTGCGCAGGCGACCGAGAAGGCTTGCCGAGGGAAGAGGCCCGGCCTTGGTGGCGAGCCGAGCCGCGGCGGCTTCCATGCGCAGGTGAACCGCAGTCATGAGCATGCGCGTCTGGGCGAGTTGTACCAGGGGCGGTGGCTCCTGATTGTCCGTCGTCTTGCTCCGCACCGCTGGGAAGCCAACACGGAATTCCCGCCTCGCCTCGGCCGCGAAGACGATCCGTCCGAAGCCCTCGGCCCGGCGGTCGCCCAAGCCCTCATGCTCGATTGCGAGCAAGTCTTCTATGGGAATATGCGTCGCCGCTTCGAGAACCAGGACCGATCCTGAAGCCGCACAGAGCGCTTGGGGAAGCTCGAGCTTCCACTTGCTGTTGAAGCCACCGGCGACGGAAAAGCTCCAGCACCTGCGGACGACCCGCGCGCGTTGCCCCAGGGCGGCCTCCAACTCGGCCGGGAGCGCGGCAGGGTCGACCTGCCCGGTTTGCGGGGAACGCCCACAGTAGGGAGACAGCAGCAGAACGCGGAAGCGGGAGCCCGCCTCCACATCGTCTTGGAGCGTCCCCTGGCCTTCGACCTCCCGTTCGCGCGGGTCTCCCCACTGGATCTCCGCGTCGCCACCGTATCCGCCGCGACGAGAGCGCCCGAGAAGAACCGGTCCCGAGGACAGAAGTTCGCGGACCCGCGCGAGCAACGCATCGCAGTTCGCTTCACTCTCGTCATGGGCGACCAGCAGTCCCGAAAACTCCTGCCCTGCCTCCAGGTACTCGAACGAGAACAACGTCCCGTGAGCCACTTCAGACCCATCCTCAAGCCGTTCGGTCCAGGCGCGCCCCAGCGACCGATCCCGCTGCTGGTGGGCGCGGCCACCGCGACGTACCCTGGCCCACTGCGCATCGGCCGAGAACCGGGTGACGGCATCCGTGGGTGACACTGCCAGGTCCGTCGGCGGCCAGTCCGGCCGGTCCTCGTCGTCATCCCAGTCGCCCGAGTAGGCACTGAGGTCATAGACCTTCCAGAGCTCCGATGCAGCTACCGGCACCTTCTCTACCCGAAGGGCCGGGCCAGCGGGAACGCTACGCCGACCCGCGACCGTCGGGTAGGCATTCAAACTGCAAAGTGACCCGCTGAGCACTAGACGGTCGAGTTCCTCCTTCCAGTCGTCTCGCCGGCTCGTCACGATGGCCCGAGCCATCGCACCCCGCAAGCACGTCCCGGGAACATAGGGCAGCGTGCGAGTTGCTTTTTGCTCGCCGCCGAGCGCGGTGATCAATGCCGGTGCGCGCAGGCGCAGCGTGTAGGGAAGATAACGCGAGTTCATGCTCATGCCGACACCAGTCCTGCGATCTGTCGGGTGCGCGCGGGGTCGCCTTGCAAGGTCACCCGCACGAAGCCGCGGCCCCGATTGCGTCCAAGTCCGGCGTGGCGCGTAGCGAGGGCCGCGAGCGCCAGACACCTTCGATCGAGGTCGGTGGGCGGGGCCAGCCAGCACAAGGGTGCGTGCAAGTGCAGATCGCGAAGGAGGACGCGAGTCGTTCGCAGCGTCGTTCGCTCTGGGGCGCCGCTCTGGCGATCCTCGGCGGTCTGAGTGCGAATCGCCGTCAGACTGCGCAGGACTTGGTCCGGTGCAAGAGGGTGAAGCTCGCGCTCTACCGCCGTGTGAAACCACTGGCGGGCGCCTGATTCGATCTGCGCGTCCCCAACGCGGAGGATCGCCAGCTCGCCGGTGTCGGCATGTGGACCGAAAACGCGCCGAGCTGCATCTCCCAGCTCTGGAAACCTCTCTTGCATCGTGATCCACGCATCCCGCAGCAGGCCGCGCAGCGTCTTGCCACCGAGGAACGGCAGGCCGTAGCGGTCATGCTCGACTTCGACGTCGACCTCTCCAGCGGTGCCTTCCCCGCGCCCGAAACAGGTCTCAGAGAGAAGCTCGACGACGAGAAGGTCGGGTTTGTCCGTCATGACACACCTCCATCCAGGGGCAAGTGCAAATCGAGAAGCTCCAGCGCATCGAGGAGCGGCGTGCGACGGTCTACAAAAAAGCCACTCGGCGAAATCGCTTCCGGGAGACACAGTCCAGGCGTCACGCCCCGCCACACTTCCATCGCTTCCTTCACGGCATCCGGCCCTTCGCGCACCAGCTCACGCAGCGCCTTGACCTTCGACCTGCGCTCTGACCAGAGCGGTCCGCGCAGGCCGTCTTCCGCCTCCCCGAGCACCGTTTCGGCCAACCACGACCATGTCTTGGATTCGTTGCCATTAGCGCCGAGGGGATACGGCCGGCAGCTCAGGTTGATGGTTTCTGCTTGATGGTACTGCCGCTTGCGCAGCTCATCAATGGACTCTCCTGGCCGCAGAGAACCCACGTGCCAGTCCATCCAGCTACCCCCATCGTCATTCTGTTGGCGGCAAATCTTGGCACTGTGACACAGGGCCACCGCCGCCTCGTGGGCTCGGTCGAAGGGAGCATGGGAGGGAACGATCGCGATCCCGGCGCAGGCGCTCAGCTCACCCAGCTTCGGCACCGCCCCCTGAAAGCTCCGCAGGGCCGCCGCGGCGAGGTCCAGAGCGAGGCGACCGTCGCAGATGAAGCTCAGGTCGTCTCCCCCCAGGAGGATTGGGCGCAGGGGCAACAGCGCTCGCCCGCTGGCCTCTCGGCTCAGCCCAAACGACACCCGTTCGATGTGGCCGATCCGCCGTCTAGGGCCGGCGGAAACGGCGCTGCCCACGCGCTCCACGATGGCTACCAGGGACTGAGTCATGCGGGCGTGCAGGGCCTTCGACCAGCTCGTGTATTGCGCCCGCACTGTGTCATCGGAGCGAGAGTCGTCGATGCACTCTCTCAGCCACTGCCGGATACGTTCCCCGACGCCGTTGCCGTCGATGTGCACGACCCCGATCAGACTCTTCTCGCCCCGGGAGCGCCCCATCTCGTCGATTTCGTCGGGAAACGCGAACTCCGCACCTCCGTCAGGGAGGAACCGCTGCCAGCGTTCGCGCGCCAGTCGGCGGATCTTGCCCTGGCGCAGCGCGAGAATCGATCGTGACAGGGCCACACCCCGATTCTGAGGGTCAAAGCCCACGGCTGGCAGGCCGGTGATGGCGCAGGGCTGGGTCACCGAGCAGCCGAGTAATGGCGTCGATGGAAGCCTCTCAAGCTTGGCCCGGGCAAGATCCACGGCTAGCTCTTGCAGCGCGCGGGCCAGTCCGCCCTCTTCGAACGTGTGATGCGCGACCACGACCTCGAGACCGGGCGCCTCGTCGTAGATGTGCCGCGTGTAGCGGGTCGTGAAGCTCCGGGCGCTCTCGAGATCGGCGAACTCAAGGATGGCGTTGCCGCCCGCTGCCAGCAGCACCTTCTTGGCACCGCTTTCCCCGAGCAGCCCGTTCTCCGACGTGGCCCGGTCGACGAGCCAGGAAGCGCTAACGATGTCCCGCAGGCGATTCGAGGCGAAGATGAAGCGCTGGACACCGAGGGTGTCGATTCCCGTGAGCACGCTCATAGGGTCTTTTCTCCGGGCTGCTCGAGCCACCGGCTCAAGCTGCTAGTGTCCGAGGGGCCAGCGCACCCGGCCCACTCGCGCAGGTGGTCGCGGCCGAAAACACGCGGGATATTGGGAGCGTCCCAGATGCTTCGGATGTCCTCCTGCAACTGATCAACATGACCCTCTTCGTTGTCGAGCAGGCAGGCGATCGCGGAGTGGGCGAGATCGCCTCCCATCTGCCGGGCCCGGAGAGCCACTTCGAAAAGCTTGGACTTGCAGAGCCCCTTGGTGGAATCCGTGGTGCAGGAGATTACATAGAGGCGGTGGCCGCGCACGAAGCAGACGTCGATTTCGAACTCTGTCTTGTCACGCACGCGACGCAGGCCGACCTCGACGGCCTCATCCTCGCCGAGGCTCGAGCGGACGACATCGGCAACCCATACCTCGAGCCATTCTCCGCAGAGGAAGTCGCGCCATAGCTCGTACTTCTTCTTGTTCCAATCGCTGCCAGGGACAGTGCTCTCGCTGAGTTGGAGTCCCAGCTCCCCAAGGCTGATAGGCTCCTGCTTGGCCTGGGTCAAGCTCTTCTTCTTGCGCCGGTCGCAGGTTAGGGGTGACAAGTGATCGAGGAGCAGCTTGGTCTGGCACCGCGGATCTGGGAGGACCCACTCCAGGAGCTTGCGGGCGTCGTCGAGATCATCGTGGCGCGAACTCTCCTTCTTCTCGCCGCCGTGCAGGCGTAACAGCAGATCCACGCTCAGTCCGAAGTCGATCTCCGCGAGGGAATGGTCGTAACCGTCTTCGAAGCGCAAGAGACCCTTGCGCTCGTCGATGTAGGATACACGGCTGGCATCCTCTCGGAACCTCATCCGTGCATGGGCAGCCATCGGCTTGGTTCCGCCGCTGTAGTGCAGATGGTCCGCTCGCAGATTCTCCAGAGCGCCTTCAATCTCACTGGCTTGCGTAGCATCTTGAATGCAAACCCTCTCGATCTCGGTGCCGCGCTGCTTGAGCACCTCACACAGCCGATCGCATGGCTCTTCGCTCTCAGGTGTGAAAGCCAAAACCGCCATCCCGGGCTCGAGGGCTACAGCCGCCAGATAGTTAGGAAGGGGGTTCGAGCCAACTAGGAGCAGGAGCCGTTGACAGGATTCCTTACGCGTCTTGAACGCCATAGGTTCTCATCCCTCTCAAAGAGATTTACGCCGTGATCGAAGCGGCAGATCCATCGCCACATGAGTATACCAACATAGCGTCACATTTCACCGGTAGAGGAGAGGCGGTCCCAAAGAACGGTGCCCCGGGGTAATTGATCAGTTCGTATCTCCCCTGCGACTGGCGAGGCCGACCCCTTGGCTTCTCCTGGAGACTTCAGCCGCCCTCGCGGGTGCGGCGGAGGGCGTGGTGGGTGCTGGGGAGGTCGAAGGTGCGGGCGGCGTAGTCTTGGGCGGAGAGCTCTTCGGATAGGTATTCGTCGTACTTGCCACCCTCGCGGAGGGGGAGCTGTAGGGCGAGTTGTACGGGGTCCTCGAAACCCTCCGCTTCCAGGTCGCCCAGGTGGCTCCAAAGGGCCTCCTCGTCGACTCCCTGGACGCGCAGGACCATGCCGTCCGTCGAGACGCTGAGGCCCCTCGTTCCGAGTAGGGTCGCCACCGTGTTCAAGACACGATCCCCTGACCAAAGGAGCAAGAGGGCATCACCACCCTCCTCCACCACCGCCCTACCAGCGAGACCGAGACGCGCATACTCGGCACGACCCTCCTCCAAAAGAGCCCGGGCCGTGGCATTCAAATAGGCGGGGACGCCCGTCTCCTCGTAGAGCCGACGCATGCGGGCACGCACCTGGTCATGGACAAAACCCCCGCGACCGAGGAAAAGCGGCGGGTCGGAGGCCGAACCGGGCTCGACCTGGACCTCGCCCCGCGCCACGTCCACTCCCACCACACGCCAACGACGACCACCCAAAATCAATCCCGACCCCATCCCCACCGCCGTTTCGATCGGCACCAGGCCCAACTCCTGACCCCCTGCCACGATGCGGTACTCACGGCCGGTCTGGAAGGCCGCGAAGAAATGGTAGTCCTCCAAAAGACGCTCTCCCGCCAACCCGGTCAGCAAGAGCCCGCCGGCATCCTGGGTGATCAAGTCCGCCGCTCCCATCGACCGCAAGAGCCGCGCAAAGGTGGCCTCGTCGATCTCCCTCCACGGACCCTCCGCACACAGCAAGCGGTAGAGCCCCGCCGCGTCCGACCCCGAACGCTCCGCGATCACCGAGAGGATCTGCTGGACGAGGGTCGAAAGATAAAGGCGCCCCTGCGCCGGCGGTTCACACCAACCCTCCAGCAGGAGCTCACAAACGGCTACGACCTGGACCAACTCCTCTCGCAGACGATCCTGCAAGGGCGTCACGCCGCTGATCGCACGCTCGATCGTGTAGAGACGCAGGATCGAGGCACGACCCCGCCGACCCGATCGCCCCAGACGCTGACGCAATGCCGCCACCGAGGGAGGCGGGCCGATCTGCACCACACTCTCGATCTCCCCGATGTCGATCCCCATCTCCAGCGTACTGGTACAGACCACCGTGCGCGGACGACTCCCCGATCGCAACTGCACCTCGATCCCCTCCCGCAACTCACGCGCGAGACTGCCGTGGTGGGCGAAGAACTCCTGCGGCAAACCGCGCTCCACGCACAAGTCCCGCAGGCGGGCCGCATAACTCTCCACCGCCCGACGACTCGACGCGAAGACCAGATTGCTCGTTCCCCGCAGGATTCCAAATAGGTGCCGCGCCACCTCCTGCTCACCAAGACCCTCGCGCTCCTCGATCACCCCCCGCACCCCAAGCTTCAACTCATGCTCGCCCACATCCCCCTCGATGACCTCCACCGCCTCCGGCTCCCCGGGACGCAGGTAGGCCTGGGCCAGGGTCATATCACCCAAGGTGGCCGAAAGCCCGATGCGAGGCAGACGCCGCTCGATCACCACCTCCAACCGGTGCAGGAGCGACTGGAGCTGACGCCCACGCTCCTCGCCGATGAAGGCATGCATCTCGTCGATGACGACGTAACGCAAGGCACCGAAAAGCTTCGCTAGGCGGGTACCGCGCAAGACAAAGAGCGCCTCCAGGGATTCCGGCGTGATCAGAAGGACCTCCCGCGGGTCCTCGAGGAAAGCTCGTTTCGCTCCCCCCGGCACGTCGCCGTGCCAACGCTGCACACCGATTCCCATCCCCCGGGACATCTCCTCCAAACGACGACACTGGTCGTTGATCAAGGCCTTGAGCGGCGACACATAGAGCACCCCCACACCCCCCACCGGCTCCTCGATCAACGCCGATGCGATCGGCAAGAAGGCCGCCTCCGTCTTTCCCGCCGCCGTCGCCGCCGCCAGGATCAGGTCACGGTCCCCAGCCAAGATCGGCTCGATCGCACGCTCCTGGATCGGACGCAAACCGCGCCAACCCTCCTCCCAACACCAACGCTGCACTCGTCGATGCAGACGCTCATAGGCGGGCGAGGCACTCAAAGCCGAAAGGTCTCTAGGTCGTCGTCATCGGCTCCCGGTTCGCCAGGAGCCGGGGCGTCCGCCTCCCGATCCGGTTCGATGCGCGCCTCGCCGACCAGACTGCGCCAGTCGGCACCGGGGTTTTGCTCCAGCACCGCGAGCAGACTCACGAAACTGCGCACGATGCTGCGCGGGGTACGGAAGTAACTCTCGCCGATCACCTCGTTACAGTGGCTGAGGAAAGCCTCCAAGCCCTCATCGGGGAGCAGATAACGCTCGGGATCCCCCGAGGCCTGCACGTGGCGCAGGTTGCGCAAGAGCACGAAAAGCTCCTCGGGGGTGAGACTCGCAAGACGCAGCACCGGACCCGAAAAGTCGACCAGGCCGCCGGTCGCAAAACTGTTCTCCCCCAGCCGCGATTGCAGGGCTTCATAGCTGTAAAGACCCCGCCTGGGATCGGAGAGGAACTCGGGCGTTCCGGCAAAGAGGAAACCAAGCCCTCGGGTCTGTCCCTGCAAGGCGTCGTTCAAAATCACCAGCAATCGTTCGTAGTTGGCGTTGCGCGCCCGACCACTGGCCAGCTTGTAGAGGTTGACCATCTCGTCGATGACGACGAGCAGCCCCTCATAACCGGCCAAAACGGCGAAGCGGGCCATCAACTTCAGGTGCTCGTAGATCGTCTCGTCGTCGATGATCGTGCGCACGCCGAGGGCCTGACGCGCCTCGGTGCGCGTCGAATACTCCCCCCGCAACCAACGCACCGCGTCCGCCTTGAGCTCCTCGTTGCCGCTGTCGTGGCCGCGCCAGTAGGCGTCGATGACCTGGGCGAAGTCGTAGCCCCCCACCTCTTCGGAGAGTTCGGCCAGACGTTCCTCGATCACCTCGCTGGGACTGCAGGCGCGCTCCCCCGCTTCCGAGAGCGCACGGGTGACGAAGCGCTCGACCAGCCCCGCCAGAGCGCCCCCGTCCGGACGCGAACGGGTCGACAGGTTACGCATCAACTCGGCGTAGAGGGCGCGAGCCTGGCCGCCGCTCGCCTGGAGACGCCGGTCCGGGGTCAGGTCGGCGTGGAGGCAAACCAAGCGCTTCTCCAGGGCGATCGAGCGCACCAGATGCAGGAAAAAGGTCTTGCCCGAACCATATTCCCCGATCACCAGTCGCAGCGCCGTCCCCCCGTCGGCCACCCGCTCGATGTCCGACAGGAGCGCGCCCACCTCCTGGACCCGCCCGACCTGGATGTGCTCCAGGCCCCTGCGCGGCACGACTCCCGCGCGGAGGGATTGCAGGATCGCGTCACGGGTACGCGGTCGAATCGGAGGTTCGCTCTTCGTCTCGCTCATCGTGTAGCAGAGGGTATCCGCCGGACTCGCGGGCGAGAATCATCCCGCCGGGTTCTCGCCCATCAGACGGGTGGCCAGGTCTCGGTCGAGCCAGAGGGGATCGTCGCCCTCCCAGAGGGGGGCGTCCTCGCTCTCGAAGGCGATGTCGTTCAGGGTATCGAGCGCCCCGTCGAGCAAGAGACCGAGCTCCTCCGCCAACTCCTCGAGCTCGATCCGCGGCCACTGCTCTTGGGTGGCCAGGGTCGCCAGGAGACGACTGTGAGCGACATCGAGACCCGCATAGGAGGGCTCCTCCCCCGAAACCCCGGGGAGGCTCGGCTCGGGCGACTCCTCTCCGCCCGTCTCCTCGGCAAATACATCCCCCAAGAGACGCGAAACGCGGCGCGTCTCCTCGATCTTCTGAGCCAAACGGGCGGGATCCAAGCCGATCCCTCCTCCCCCCGGCGCCGGGCTCGTCCCCCCCGCCGAATAGCGGTGCAAATCCCGATGGACCGCCGCCGGGTCGCGACCGAGCAGGCCGTAGGTGCGCTCCAAGAAACGCATCTCCCCGGGTGTCACGCGACCGTCCGCGCAGGCGACGCGCAGCAGAAAGTCGGCCAGGCGCTCCCGCTGCCCTTCACCCAGACGCTCCACCCGGCGGCGCAGCCCACCCAAGCGGGGCGGATGGCGACGCATCCAATCCAGGTGCATCTCCAGGCGACGTCGCTCAGCGGAGGGCAGGTCCAACCCGCTCTCCAAGTGGTTGCGCAGCGCCTTCTCCTCCGCCGCCCCGAGGAGATCCCCCTCGCCCTCGCCCTCCGCGGCCGAGACGGCCACGGCGATGTGGACGACGAGCGCCGCAGCTTCATAGGCACGGGATGGAACCCGCGGCGCGTCGCTCGCCAGGGGAAAGACCCGCACCTCACCACCCGCGGGCCAGGGGGGACCGCCAAAACGGGGATCGGGTTCGACCCCGAAACCGAGCTTGCCGATCAGAGCGGCATAGCGGGTGCAGTGGGTCCGGGGTAACCCCCCACCCTTGCCGCGCAGGGGCCAGAGCCGTGCCAGGTCACCCACGCCGATCCAGCCCTCTTCACTTCGAAGCAGCCCGCGCAGCGCCTCGAGCTCAGGCTCATCGTGCCAGGCGAGGAGGTCCGCGGGAAGGCTCGCCAGAGCGCGCAGGTCGGGCCGCGACGGTCCACTCCGGCCCAAGAGGCGCGAGTAGGCAGCCAACTCCTCACAACACTGCTCCACCAGTCCATCGAGCTGGACCCGGCACTCCTCTTCCGAGCCAAAGCAGTGCCCCTCGCCGAAAGCGTGCCGATAGCGCAGGGCAAAGAGGCGCTCAAAATCCTCCCGAGCGCGGCGGACAGGTGTGCGCTCGGGAGCCTCCTGCACCGTTCGCCAAAACTCGAGTGCTCTCGAGGCCGAAAGGGGCTCGCCCGGCTCGAACCCCGGCTGGGGATCGGAGGCCCCGGCCGGCGTGGAAGCCCCCTGTGCGAAAAGCTCCGGCTCCTCGGCCGACTGCGCGGCGGCATCCTCTCCAAGCTCCAGACCCGCGGCCCGCGCAAAGCCCTCCAGCACTTCGCGGGACGCCTGCGCATCCTCCAATCCCTCACGCAGGATCGCCAGCGCCTGCTCCCTCGCCCGCAGGCGACCGCGCTCGGTCTTCAGACCCCGGCCGTGTTCGAGCCGAGCCTTGGCGGCATGGATGTAGATGCTGCTCGCCAACTCACGACAGTCCGCCTCGAAACGACGCACGAGGGCTCGGCGCTCCCGGCGTGGGGCGGCGGCCCCTTCCTTCCAAGCCTCGAAGCGCTCCAGAGCCTCTGCAAGGTGACGCCGGGCGCGCGCCAGATCACTCGCCTCACGGGCCTTTTGGAGTGCGGAGCGGATGCGTGCCTGCAGGCGCCAGCGCTCGACGAGCGCCCTGTCGTGCTTCGCCGTGCGCTCGAGGTAAGCCTGGTACCGCTCCCTGTTCAGCGGCAAGGGACCATAGGGATCACTGGGAAAGGCGAGGAGGTTTCGGATCGCCCGGTAGAGACCGAATAGGAGCAGGAAGGCGAGGGGGGTGACCACCGCGAAGGCGATGCGCTTGCGACCCGGTTCGACCGCCGAAGCCGCCGCTGCTCCCAGGAGCGAAGCCAGGATCCCAAACTGCAGGAGGCGGGCCACCGGCGAAGACTAGGCGAGGTGGGAGGCCAGGAACTCGGTCGTCGCGCCCAGGGCCGCCTCCAGTTCCAGCGTGGGCCCGGTGAAGGGGTGCGTCGCCCCGAAGGTGTGGCCCGCGCCCTCGATGCAAAGCTCGGTGCCCCGGGGCAGGGAGGCTGCGATGCGCCGGCAAGCCGAGAGGGGCACCGTCGCGTCCTCGTCTCCGTGCACGACCAGGACGGGACTTTCCAGCCGTTTGCAGGCGGCCAGGATGTCGAGGGCGGCGCGGTTGCGCTCCACGTCCTCGAGGGCGTCGAGCTCCAGACGATGCACCTGCCCGGTGCGGCCGTTGGGAATCAGGAGTCGGCCCTCCTCGCGCCAACGGCGCTTGGCCTCGGCGTCGACGCGGTCGACCTCGTCGATCGCAGCCCAGGTGACCACCGCCCGGTAGTCCCCGCGCGCCGCGGCGTGCAAGAGAGCCATGCCGCCCCCCCGGCTGTGGCCGACGAGCCCCAGCCGCCGGGTGTCGACCCCCTCCAACCCCTCGACGTAGTCCCGCACCTGATCGAGGTCCTCCAGCTCCTTGCTGTAGGTGTTGCGGGCGAAGGCCTCGTCCTCGGTGAAGCGCTCGGGATCCTCGCCGATGCCGGAGCCGCTGACGTTGAGGCTGACGGCGACCCAGCCACGCTCGGCCAGGCGGCGCGAGAGGAGGGGAAAGAAGCCCCAGTCGATGAAACCCTTGAAACCGTGGATGACGAGCACGGCGGGGAGCGACTCGCTGCCCTCGGGCCGTTCGATACGCAGACGGATCTTGCGCGTGGGGTCGCCTGGGTGGGCGAGAACCTCGCGCCGGCTTTGGATGGAGGTCATCGCAGCAAGTTACCGCTTTCGCAGGCCTGCGCGGCGCTCATCCACTCTCCCCGGGACGCATAATCGCCCCCGATGTCCTCCTCGCGCCGTCCGCCCCCCGGCCTCGTGCAACTCCTGGTGACCCTCTGCCTGGCCCTGGCCTGGCTGGGGAGACAGGACGTGGTGCGCATGGAGGGCATCGTCGCCGAGGTGGCACGGGCCATGCTCGACGGCTCCTCCTGGTGCGTGCCCCACCTGCACGGGGTGCCCTACACCTACAAACCGCCCCTGGCCTACTGGCTGGTGGCGGGCTCCTTCAAGCTCTGCGGAGAGAACGCCTGGACCCTGCGGCTGCCCATGGCCCTGGCGGCGGTGGCCCTCGCTTCGGGGGTGCATCTTCTGACCCGGCGCGCATTGGGTCCGCGCAGGGCGGCCTGGGCGGCGATCGCTTCGACGACGGGAATCCTGTTCCTCTCGAAGATGCGCACGGCGGAGTTCGACGGGTTGATCGCCGCGGGGGTGGGGATCGCGGGGGTGGCGACTGCGGTGGCCCTGGCGAGCGAGTCCCCGCGACCGGGCGCGTGGATCACGGCGGGCCTGGGACTCGCATTCGGTTTCCTCGCCAAGGGACCGATCGCCTTCGCCCTCTTTGGAGCGGGGCTGCTTGGAGCCTTGGGCGCGACCGGACGTTGGCGTCGCCTCACCACTCCCGCCCCGCTCCTCTCCCTGGGACTCGCGGCCCTGACGGCGCTCCTATGGCTCCTCTGCCTCTGGCGCATCGGAGGCGAGGCGGTGCTTGCCCAGCCCCTGGGCGAGGCTTCGATCCGCGCCCTTCACTGGACCCCACGGGCGGTGGGATTGAGCGCGGCCAAACCCCTGGCGGCCGTGGTGCTCTTTTTCCCCTGGAGCGTGGTCGCGCTCCTGGGCTGGAGGCACAGGAGAGAACTGCCGGAAAAGGCCCAGGCCCTCGCCCGCGCGGCGGGAGGTTTCACGGTGGGCGCGCTGCTCGCCCTGACGCTCCTGCCGACCTATGAGCCCCGCTACTTCCTGCCCCTGGCCGCTCCCCTGGCCGTGGTGGCCGGGGCGTTCATCGGTGGGGTGGGAAGGCGCGTGCGTCTCGCCGCGCTCTTTCTGGTCGCCGGCGCCTGGATCCTCCAGGTCGCCGTCATCGAACCCCACCAGGCTGCACGGCGCTCCCTACGCGAGGTCGCCCGGGTGCTCGCGCCGCAACTCCCCGAGCGGGAGACGGTTTGGACGGTGGGAGAGGACGAACACTCCTCGCTCTTTTTCTATCTCGACCGTCCGGTGCGCGCCTTTCCCGGTCCGGCGCAGTTGCCTCCGCCCGGTTCCTGGTTGGTGCTGGCGACGGGGCAAGGAGAGGAGGCCGCCTACGCACGGGCGGGCATCGTCTCCCTGGCCGATCTCCAGCGCGGCCACACCCGCTATTGGGTGGCTCGCGTTCCGCCCGCCCCCTTCGATGGGGGATCGGAGGCGAGGGGCAGGGCACCGCGGTAGTCAGAGGTGGGTCACAGGGGTGGGCCCATGAGCGGCGCCAGTCGAGCCAGGGTTTTCGTCATGCCGTAGGGCACGCGAGTGAGTAGGCAGCGGGCCCACCTGTCAGCCTACTCGAGATAGGTCGACTCCCAGGCGATCGCCTCGACCAGCCCCCATTCATCATGAGCGACCGGCTGCCAGGCGTCGATGAGCCCGTCCGCGTCATAATCACTCAAGATCACTGCACCGTCATCGTAGAGGGAGAACTTGCACTGGAAGACATAGCGATAGTGGCCGGTTACGGCTTCCTTGCCCCCCCAAAAAGAGCGGTACGAGTCGAACTCGAGTTCGGGCACCTGGCTTGCGCTGAGCGCCACGGCCATATCGCCCGTCTTGCAATCCATGACGTAGAGGCTTCTCTCGTCGTTGAACTGGAGATAGACCTTGCCTGGAATCCCATAAACAGGCGCGAGCATCCGAACGACGTTCTTGCCAGGAGCCCTCGCGTCATACAGAACGGACTTCGTGAACACTGTTGGGTTCCCCTCGCTGGGAACACTCGTCAGTGACGGCTCCCATCGCTCGATGACGGTGTTCCCGTTGGATCCACGCTGGCCGGCCACAATCATCCCCGCGCCGAGGTCCGGTTTACCCTCGCAGATCCTGGCTGCCGCCGTCGGCCAATAGGGGGTCTCTATGCGCTCATCGTACAGCTTCCTCTGCCCTCCCGATCCATCGTAGGTCCACCGGATCTCGAGGATCTTCTCCGGAGTTCGGACCTTTACCGTACCGCGTAGGTTGGCAGGAACCGGCGGAACGGGCCTCAGGTGAGTCTGCATCACCGAGAACCACTCAGGAGGCCGAATCACCGGGGCCGGAGTATCCTGGGTTCCCGAAGAAAGCCCAGGGAAGCTCGCAGGGACCGGGGCGAGGACAACCAAGGCGGTGATCCAGATCGTGTGTTTCATGGTCTGTCGGTCTTGGTATCTGGAGGCAGGGCAACAGTTGCAGTGTTAGTCCTCACTCGGTGTCCAGGCTGAGGTAGATGCCCCCGCGCCCCTCGATGGGGGATCGGAGGAGAGGGGCAGGGCGCCGCGGTAGTCGCGGAGATCGTCGGCGGCGTGGCGCGGGTCGGGGAAGGCGTAGCGGGGATCGTCCCGTTCGACGGCGGTGGCGGTGACGACGCAGCGGTAGGTCGAGGTCTGGTCGCGGCCCAAGAGGCGACGGCTGAACTGTTTGAGGGCGAGGAGGGGTGCTAGCAAGGGGGCGCCGCGCGGGGTGTCCAGGTGGGTCACCTCGAAGAAGGAACACTCGATCCACTCCTCGAGACAGCGGGTGGTGGGCAGGTACCAGTTCGAGGGGTCGCTTTTGTGAACCTTGGTGTAGAGGAACTCGGCGTAGGCGCGGCGCCGACTCGGGATGACCGGGCCCTCGGTGACGAGGATGCCCCCCGGGCGCAGGAGGCGACGCAGTTCCGTGAAGGCGAGCAGGGGGTGCTTGAGGTGGTAGTAGACCCCCAGGAAGAGGATCACGTCGAAACGGCGCGGAGCGAGAGCTGCGCTGAGGCACTGGGCGTCCACCCCGTCCTGGTACTGAACCTTGGAAGCGAGGGCTTCGCGCGCCAGTTGGAAGGTGGGCTGGTCCTTCAGACTGCGCTGAGCCGTGTCGTCGACCGCGAGGACCGAGCCGGCCCCGCGCCGCTCCACGTCGAAGGCCCACAGCCCGTCCCAGGTGCCCACGTCCAGCACCTCCCGTCCTTGGAAATCGATCCGCCCCAAGGCCCGGTCGATCAAGGTGCTGCGTTTCCACGCCCCCGGGGTGACCAGCCCTCCGCCCAGGTCGATGCGATGCACCCACGAGAGGGCCTCCACCCTCCGGCGCAGGCTCGCAGGTCCCTGCCCGGCACTCGCGCCACGATCGCTCTGGTGGGTCGGCACTACCGAGCAAGTTGGCCTGCCTGCGCCGGGGGCGCAACCCTCTGTGGACGGAACCGGGTGGGCACCCCGTGGG
>JALWOP010000214.1 GCA_027083445.1 Planctomycetota bacterium
CTCCCAGGGACGCGCCGATGACGCCTGGCGACACTACGTCGCCCTGGGTCGCGCAGCCGATGACGCCGCCCCCTGGATCGCCGCCATCACCCCCCTGCTCCTGCCCGGCGTCCCCGACGGCACTCCCATCGAGGCGGGCGGACGACCCGCACCCCTGCCCGACGGAGTCATCCTGACCCCCTTCCTGCCCCCAACCAGCGGCCGGGGCCCCTCCGGAGCCGTCGAGTGGCGCTCGGCCACCGTGCACCACCTGCGGGTGGGCGGCGCGGTGATCGACCTCACCGTCACCGTCGAAGCCACCGGCGTCGAGGTCGACATCACCCACGTCGACGGGGGCAAGGCACACCTCGCCGTCCTGCTGCCCGAGCCGGAGGGTTTTGAGATCCGCGTCGAATACCTCGATTGGATGCGCCGCGAAGATGCCGACCTGCGCACGCCGATCCCCGTCGAGGTCCGGCCCGGAGAGGAACCCCACCAGCTCTACGGCCGCGTCATCGAACTGCACGCCGACCTGCCGACCGGCACAGCCACCCGACTGCCCGAAGGCACTCACCTCGCGGGCATCGTCTTCGAAGTCGACCCCGAAGACCCCTATCGTTCCGGCCTGGAACGCATCGCCGGGGTCCTGAGCGAACTTCTGGGCGTCGCCACCCACGTGCGCTCGAGCGGAAGAAGACCCGAGATGTGGAGCCCCACGGTCTTTCGCCTTCCAAGGGGCCCCGGCCGCGCCGCCCGCCTGCGCTACCTGACCTCCTCGATCGAGACCTATCTGCTCGGGCGGGACGGGAACTGAGACCCGATAGGCGCGGCTTCACGCCTCCCCCTGACCCCTCGGGCAACCGGCAAGGCACAATAGAAACCCCATGGAATCGATGTACACCCACCATCGCCGCCGGCTCCTCGATCGCCTCACCCAGGAGCGCACCGCCGCCGTCATTCCCACCGCCCGGCCCAAGGTGCGCAACCACGACTGCGACTACCGCTTTCGACCGACGAGCGACTTTTGGTACCTGACCGGCTTCGCCGAACCCGGGGCCTGCCTGGTACTCCTGCCACCCCAGTCGGAAGGACAGACCGCCCGCTCGATCCTCTTCCTGCGCCCCCGCGACGTCGAGCAGGAGATCTGGAACGGAAAGCGGCTGGGAATCGAAGCCGCTCCCGAGGCCCTCGGGGTCGACGAAGCCCACGACAGCGCCGATCTGTGGAACGAGCTGCCCGAGCTGCTCTCCGGATACGAACGCATCCTCTACCGCCTCGGGGACGAAGAGGAAGACGATCGCCACTTCATCGCCCTGCTGAAAACCCTGCGCGGCAAGGCGCGCGGCGGTGTGCGACCCCCGGTACGGGTGATCGACCCCGCCGAATACCTGCACGAGCTACGGCTCATCAAGGACAGGGATGAGCTGAGCGCCATGCGCAAAGCCGCCGCCATCACCGCCGAAGCCCACGCAGCCGCCATGGCGAGCGCAGCCCCGGGCCTGGGGGAACAGCAGATCGAAGCACTGCTCGAATACACCTTCCGGCGCCGGGGCGGAAGCGGCCCCGCCTACGGGACGATCGTCGCCGGCGGAGCCAACGCCTGCATCCTGCACTACACCGAGAACGACCAGATCCTGCGCGACGGGGACCTGCTCCTGATCGACGCCGGGGCGGAGAAGGAGGGTTACGCCTGCGACGTGACGCGCACCTTCCCCGTCGGCGGGCGCTTCTCCGAGCCCCAGCGGGCGATCTACGAGCTGGTTCTGCGCGCCCAACAGGCGGCCATCGAAAAGGTGCGACCGGGCACCCCCTTCGACGCCGTCCATGAGGCGGCCCTTTGGGTCATCGTCGACGGACTGATCGAGCTCGGACTCTGCCGGGGCTCCCGCGAAGAGATCCTGGAAGAGGGCAGCTACAAGGCCTTCTTCATGCACCGCACCAGCCACTGGCTCGGACTCGACGTCCACGACTGCGGGGCCTACCACCAGGATGGGAAGGCGCGCCCCCTGGAGCCGGGCATGGTCCTGACCGTGGAACCCGGCATCTACATCAGCCCCGACAACCCCGACGTAGAGGAGCGCTGGCGGGGAATCGGCGTGCGCATCGAAGACGACCTGCTCGTCACCGCCGAGGGCAGCGAAAACCTCACCGCCGCGATCCCCAAGGAGCTCGATGCCGTCGAGGCGGCCTGCGCGGGCGCCACCCTGGCCGAACTCCGCAAATGAGCGCCGGCTCCGAACGCATGCCAGCTCCATGTCGGCGCAACCCGATGCCTCACGAGGCGGTCCCTCCCAGCCCTGGAGCCTGGCGCGATCGATCGAAACCCTGGCCCTAGCCTCCCACGAGGCAGCCCGCCCCGGCTCGATCTGGCTGGCCGGCGTCGCCTATCAAGTCATCGTCATGGGCTGGTTCTCGGGGGCCCTCATCGCCGGCACCCTCGCCAAGAGCCCCAGCCTCGGATCGTGGAGCGCAGCCCTGCGCCGCAGCTCCCTGGAGACCCTCCCCAGCCTGGGCGAGATCCTCGTGCACCTCGGCAAGGATCCGAGCTCGGCCCTCGTCCTCATCCCCCTGGTCCTGCTCCTCTTCCGCCTGACCCTGGGACTGGCTCGGCTGGTCCGGCCCGAGACCTGGGATCCGATCCGGAGACGCCCAAGACTCCGCCGCGTCTGGACGACAGGCCGCGGGCTGACGCGCAGCGGACTCGGACTCTGGCTCCAGTTCCTCTTGATGATGATGGGCGCCACCCTGCTCTTCATCGCCCCCGCACGACTCTTCGCCCACCTGGCTCCCGCTCGCGACATCGGGATCCTGACCGCGGTCCTGTCGGGGATGCTGGTCGCGCTGCTCCTGCTCTACAGCCTGCTCCTGTCCCTGCTTTTCCAGATCGCCCTGCACAGTCTGGTCGCCAACCAGCGCGGGATCGGGTCGGCGGTCCTGCACGCCTGGCGCATCGTCCGCAACACCCCCCTGGGATCCCTGCACGCCGTCCTCGCCGATGCGGTCCTGACCGTGACCGTGACCGCCATAGAGATCGCGGTGGTCCTGGTCACCTCGATCGTGAGCCTGCCCGGCGTGGTGACCTGGCTGGTGCTCGTCGCACTCACGGGCATCCTCGGCGTGGCCCGGGCGATCTACTGGTCACGGGTCTACCGCAGGCTGGGGGGAGTGGCGACGGCGGAGAGCCGGCAGGAAGGATAGCGCCGCCCCCCACAGGAGCAGCGAAGCCGAAAGCCGGGCTGGCGAGGGTGGGCTGGCGAGGATGGGCTGGCGAGGGTGGGCTGGTGAGCGCGCCAGGGATCGAACCTGGGACCTACTGGTTAAAAGCCAGTTGCTCTACCGACTGAGCTACGCGCCCACACAGGGCGAGGAATCTAACGGAGAGCGCGGCCGAGGCCAAGCCCTCCGCCGAAAGTTTCAAACCTCTAGGATCTCGGTGATCTTCTTGTCGGTGATCTCGGAGACCCGGCCCTCGAGCTCCTTGAGCATCTCCTGGATCTCCTCGTGCAGGGCGCGGTTGTCGTCCTCGGTGAGTTCGCTCTTCTTGGCCAGGGCATCCGCCTCCTTGTTGGCATCGCGACGGATGTTGCGCATGGCCACCCGGCCCTCCTCGCCCAGCTCCTTGGCCCGGGCGGCGTACTTCTTGCGCTGGTCCCCCGAGAGGGGCGGCATGTTGAGACGCACCACCTTGCCGTCGTTCTCCGGGCTGATGCCGAGGTCCGATTTCATGATCGCCTTGGCGATGTCGTCGATGACCGAGGCATCGAAAGGCTTGATGACGATCTGGCGCGGCTCGGGGATCGAGATCTGGGCCAACTGGTTGAGCGGCGTCGGAGAACCGTAGTACTCGACGCGGATGTTCTCCACCAAACCGGAGGATGCCCGGGACGTGCGGATGTTGCGCAGTTGGTCCTGGGTGTGGGAAAGGGCCTTTTCCATGCGCTCGCGGGCGCTCTTGAGGACTGAGTCGTAGCTCACTGGGACGCTCCTAGCTCTGGATCAGGGTTCCGATTTCCTCCCCGCGTACGATCCGCTCCAGGTTTCCTGCCTGGAAGAGGTCGAAGACGATGACGGGGAGGTCGTTCTCGCTGGCAAGGGTGATCGCCGTGCCGTCCATGACCCCGAGCTCCTGCTCGAGGACCTGCTTGTAGGTCAGCCGCGCATAGCGCTCGGCGGTGGGATCGAGCTTGGGGTCGGCGCTGTAGACACCGTCGACCTTGGTCGCCTTGAGCAGCACCTCGCAGCCGAGCTCGTTTGCGCGCAAAGCAGCCGCGGTGTCGGTCGTGAAGAAGGGGTTGCCGGTCCCTGCCGCCAGGAGAACCACCCGTCCACGCTGGAGGTGCGCGTCGGCCCGTCGCCGCACGAAGGGCTCGGCCACCTGGCGGATCTCGAGCGCGGTCATCACCCGCGTCTCGACACCGAGTTGCTCGATCGCATCGGACAGGGCCAGGGCATTGATCACCGTACCCAGCATGCCCATGTAGTCCGCGGTCGCGCGGTGACCGCCGAGACGGCTGAACTCCGCGCCGCGCAGGATGTTGCCACCGCCGCAGACGAGGGCCACCTGCACCCCCACCTTGGTCACCTGCACGATCTGTGAGGCAAAGCTCTGAACGCGCTCGGGGTCGATGCCGTGGCCGGAATCGGGAGCCCCGAGGGCTTCACCCGAGAGTTTGAGGAGGATGCGGTGGTAGGACATGGCTGGGCGCACAGGATAGGGCGCGTTCCCGCGCGAGTCAGGTTTTCTCGGCCACGGGTTTCCTGAACTGCTGCAAGGGGCGCTTCCCTTCCAGATCGAAGCTCCGGGTGGGGCCCTCGATCCCCATCGCCACTCTCCTAACCCACCTGGAAGCGCGCGTACCCCGCAAGGCGCGTCCCCTCGCCCAGGCGTCTCTCCAGCACCTCGGCCACGGTTCGCTCGGGATGCCGCGCCCAGGGAGCGGCAGCGAGCTCCGCGGCATCGAAAAGCTCCACCGGCCCCGACTCCCCCATGACCAACTCCCCGCAGCGCTCGACCAGAATCTGACCGGCGAGCTGGAAGGCGACCTCGCGCAGCTCCTCGGGGCGAGCGGAAGTCACCAGGGAGAGCAGGACACCGCTCTTGGAGTCGGGGTGGATCCAGGACCAGACCCGCCCCTCGGGCTGGGTGAATCGGGCGATCCCCTTGACGCAGACCGCCTCCTGGACCTCCTCGGCGAAACGACGCTGGGCCTCCGCCACCGTCCCCCCCTCATAGGACCAGTCCTGGCCGGCAAGCTCGGCTACCGACCGCGGTGCGCGTTCGAGGACATGACGGCAGATGCGCCGGGTGTAGTCGACGAACACCCCCGAGCGCGAGAGACGCTCGCTCGTGCAGCACACGGCCACCAGGGCTCCCGTGCGACCGTCGGCCTCGACCAAGGCGGTCACACGCCCATGGGGAGTGCGGGGGGCTCCATCTACTCTGGACACGCTTTGGAAACAGTCTACGCCCAAGATCCCAAGACGCGAAGGGGGCTGGCGGAGGTTGGGCCGCTTGCACCCAACTTCCATTCAGCCAGGAGCGAAGGCTCGCCGCCCCCGGCAGGGGGGTAGGCC
>JALWOP010000215.1 GCA_027083445.1 Planctomycetota bacterium
GAGGCGGGTGGCCAGGCCGGAAAGCAGGGCCGCGCCGGGAACCATTCCCACCGCCGCCAGGAGCAGCGCCCCCTGGGCCCAGCCCCCCCGGCCGACCACGACCGCCGCCGCGACGAGCCCCGCAAGGAGATAGAAGGGAGGCTCCCAGCCCGGTCGACGGCCGGCCTCCCCCAGGGAGACCACAAAGAGGATCAGCGCCGCCTGCATCCCCAGTTCCCAGACCAGGGCTCCCTGCTCCAGGTGCGAGAGGGAGAGGGCATGCCCGGCCCCCACCACGAGTTCGCTGGCGACCCAAGCCAAGAAGAGCTGCGTCTTGCCCCAGGGGGGCAGTTCCTCCGCCACCGCAACCACCCACAGGCCGGGGAGGATCCACCCCTTGGCGCTGCTCCTCTCGGCGGGCCAGAGGGCGGGCCAGCTTCCGTAGAGGCCACGCCACCCCAGGAGAAAGAGCAGCGCAACCGAGAGGGGTAAGGCGAGGCGCGCCGCCCGCTCCCATGCGGGCGAGCGAGCCCGCAGCAGGAGCAACCCGGTGAGCAGCGCCGCGACGGGCGCGGCGGGCCAGAGAGCGAGGGGATCCATCCTTGGGGGGCCTGCCGTACTAGCGAGCGATCCCCTCGAAGAAGAGAATGCAGCGCACTTCGGTCCCGAGGGGCCCCTCCAGGGCATTCATGCCGAAGTCTCGCCTGTCGATGCGAAGCTCGCCCTCGAATCCCGCGCGACGTCCCATGGGGGTCTCCCCCTCACCGATGCGGCGCATCGGAACCTCGACCTGCCGGCTCTTTCCGAGCAGGGTGAGGTCCCCCGTCACGGTGTAGGTCTCCCCCTCGATACTCACCTTGCGTGAGACGAAGGTGATTTCGGGGTACTCCTTGACGTTCAGGAAGTCGGGACCGCGCAGGTGCTTGTCCCGGTCCTCGCTGGCGGTGTCCACCGCGGCGGCATCGATGGAGACCTTCACCGACGAGGAGGCCCCATCCTCACCGATGGTGAACTCGCCGCTCAGCCCACCCAGCCGTCCCCAGAAGGCGGAGACCCCCAGGTGTTCGATGCGGAAGAGCACTCCCGAGTGGACGGGATCGATGGTGTAGGTCCGGGCGGACTGCTCTACCGCTGCCGGAGCGGTCGGCCGGCCGGCGGAGAGAAGGGGCAGGAGGGCGAGGGGAGCGAGAAGCAAAAGGGTCGTGGCACGCATGATCGGGTTCCATCCGGGTCCGAAACGGGGCGGGGCGGGGAGCCGCGGGGGCGCCAGTCAGGCCTTCCCGCGGGGAGCCGCGCTCAGCTCCCAGCCAGCGCTGGACCCCCC
>JALWOP010000216.1 GCA_027083445.1 Planctomycetota bacterium
TGCCGCCCGCCGTCGGGCGGCCCGCGGAGCCGACCGAGGCGGAGGCCCGCCGCGTCTGGCAGGCCTGGGAAGCGCTGGGCGCCGACACCGACATGTCCGCGGTCGAGTGGCTCAGGCTCTGCGACCGGGCGGGCGTCTCCTGCCGGGTCGCATGGCGCCTCGTGGCGCGCTGGGCCGCGCCTCCCCAAGCCCCGAGGGCGCGGGCCGCGACGACCCCCAGTGACGGGATCAGGGAGGCCGCGCCATGAACGACATCCGCATCCTCAAGGCCCGCGTGGACGCCGCCGAGCAAGCCCTCCTGCAAGGCGGACCCTCCGCGGACAACCAGCTGGTCTTCCTGGGCGAGCGGCATGACGCCTACCCCGTCACCCTCATCGGCGACCAGGGCCTGACCGACAGCGCCAAGATCCAGTACCTGTATCTCACCCAGGCCGCCGCCCGCAACCAGCAGGAAGTGGCCATGCCCCCCATCGCCGACACGGCCTTGGGACTGGGGCAAAGCCAGAAGACTGTCAGCCGCGACCGCCTGCTGCTCCGGCTGCGGCGCTGGATCACGCTCGCCAAGCGCGTGCGCGATCCCGGCGGGCGCCACCGCGGCGCCCTCTACGTCGTCCACGCCACGCGCGCGGAACTGGAGACGGTCCTGCGGCTGGACTCGACCTTCATGTCCACCCTGGAGGCCGCCCGCGGCCACGCGGACCCCTACGTCCGCGCGGCGGCCAACGTCACCTTCGAGGAGATCGAGCGGGCCATCCGCGAGGGCCGCAACCCGCTGGAGAAGGAACCGCCGGAGGCGCAGCTGGAGTCGCTATTGACATGCACGGACCGTGCCAACAGGGGTGTTCACAGTGTGAACAGCTCGGAGGAGACCAGCGAAGTAGCAAGTTATCCACAGAAGGCGGGCAAGAGCCCCGCCGAAAGGAGTGTTCACACTGTGAACACTCCGGAAGATGCCTCCGAAAGACCAAGTTATCCACAGGATGGGGGCCAATCGGCCTCCGATTCACCACGTGTAAAATTTACACATGGCGGTCCGGAACCGTGTGTAAATTTTACACGTGGTGATGAAGTCATTGAAAATACTGGAAATCTCCCGGATCAGGCCGGCTCCGGGGCACCGCGTGTAAAATTTACACGCGGTGACGACCCTAGTAGTAGTAGTAAATATAAAACTACTACTACTACTTCCACGGAAGCTGAAAAGAACACCAGGGCCTTCGATCGCTTGCGCTGGCCCGAGGCCCTGGACGACAACATCCGCCGCCTGGTCGGTCACGTGCTCGACCAGCACGCGCCGCCCGGCCAGGCACAGGACATCCTGGACGCGCTTGCCCTCAAGCTGCGCGACGCCAGGGATCCCGTGCGTTCCCCCATGAACTACGTCTTCTCGCTGTGCGAGCGCGCCCGGCGCGGCGCGTTCGTGCCGCCCATGCCCCCGAACCCAGCCGATGGCGACCCGTCCGGGACGGACGCCTCGGGCCGACGAACGCGCGTCGAGCAGTCCCTGCTCGCCGCCGAGATCCAAGGTCTCGAACGCCTGCGCGATTCGGTCGACGGCGAGGCCCGCGAGGCCCTGGAAAACCAGATCCGCAAGCTGCGACAACGGATCGAAAGCCACGAAACCGTTCACCACGAAGGAGAGCCGACATGACGGACGACACGACACGGAAGGACCGCCCCGCCCTGACGCTGACCGGCACCCGCAACCCGAGCCCGGGCGCCCTGCACGGCGGAGCCGTCCTCGAGATCCAGACCCGCGAGACCCAGAAGCTCGTCTATGGCCGCCGGCCGGAGAACGGCAAGCCCGGATGGGTGGGACTGCTGCGATTCGCGGCGTTGGTCCGCATCGCATGGGCCGGCGCGGAAAACGACGATCCCTGGGCCGATTGGCGATTGTGCCAGCTGGAGGAGCAGCTGCTGCAATCGCGCGAGGAACTCACCGCCATGACCCGCGCGATGCGCAACCAGCTCAAGGGCGTGCGCGCGTTGCGCATCGACCTGGCGCACGCGCTCGAGCCGGCGCAGATCGACCTGAACTTCTCCACGCCCTACGGCTTCATGGCCGCGTACCTGCTCGCCGATCACGACGAGTTCGTCCGCGCGGCGCTCACGGCCCGGCACGTCGGGCTGGTCAACCGAGACACCAGCGCCCGGTTGCTGCACGAGGCCGGCCGCTCGGTCCGGCGGGCCTTCCAGTCGGCGCTGGGCTACAAGTTCACCGGCGTCACCCGCGAGGACGTGCGCCTCGGCACGGCCAAGGCCTCGCGGGCGCGCGAGCTGATGGGCCACCTGCCGCAAGAGGTCGTCGACGGCGAGATGCGGGCCGAACATGCGCCAGCGTTGCGGGCCCGAAGGCCCGCCAACGGCGCCGACGAGGGGAAACCTGCGCCAGCGCCGACCGTGGCGGTCGCGGAGAACGCCGCGGTCGGCGAGCAGGCTGCTGACGTACCGGCTGGCGCGATCCGCTGACGTACCGGCCCTTTCAGAAAGGGCCTTTTTACGGGTAAGGGAGGGAACGAACGATGGTTGAAACGCTGACACCGATCCCTTTTCACGGGGACACGCTGTACCTGCTGGAGCACGAGGGCGAGCCGTACGTGCCGGTGCGGCCCATTTGCGAGGCGCTGGGATTGAGCTGGGGCAAACAGACGGAGAAGCTCAAAGAGCAACGCTGGAAGTGTTCACTTATGGCAACGGTTGCCCTGGACGGCAAGCGCCGGGAGATGCTCTGCATCCCACTGCGCAAGCTGCCGGGGTGGCTGTACGCCATCAGCCCCGCCAAGGTGCGCCCCGACATTCGACCGAAGCTCGAGCGCTACCAGGACGAGTGCGACGAGGTGCTGTGGCGCCATTGGCGTGGCGAGGGCGCGCACGGCAAGGGCGCGCCGCCGTTGTCCGAGCGCTCCCGGTTCGTGCCGGTTCGAATCGACGGCGTCTGGCACTACCTGATCCAGGTGCCGGCGCCGCAGCATTTCGGGGAGAGCCTGTACGTCGCCCTGCGGCCGGCGGCGGAACGGCTGGGCCTCGCCTGGCCGGCCGCCCGGGAGGAGGTGCTTGCCACCCGGGAGATGCACCTGAGCTGCTCCCAGGTGCCCAGGCGCTGGGGCGCCGTGGCCGTCGGCGACGAGCTCGGCCAGACGTTGGAGCCCGACCACCCAATAGGCCCCGCCGTCGTCACCTGCATCCCCCTGCACGAACTCGTGCCGCTCGCCCACGCGATGGCACCCTACCCGCCGGTGGCCGAGGCGGCGGCCTCGCTCGGCGAGCGCTTGCTGCAAGGATGGCACGCCCACGCCACCGGCGGCGTCCTGCCGGGTCCGGACGAATCGGGAGCGCTCCCTCGCCCCGGCAGGCGCGTCCAGGCGCGCCTGGAGGACGCCAGCGGCCCCTCGGACGGCGCCGCGCGGCGTGGGCCGCTCGCGGAGGAGGAGCTCGCCGAGATGCGCCGGCTCTGCGTCGAGGGGGCGAGCTTCCAGGCCATCGGCCGCGCCCTCGGGCGTTCCCACTTCACGGCGCGATGGGCGCTGCGAGGCATGGCCGTGTACGACCCCGGACTGCCTGCGCGGGCGGGCGGCATCCTGCGGGGCCTGGACGACGACGCCCTGATCCGGCTGCGGTCGCTGCGCGACCAGGGCCATTCGCTGTCCGAGATCACCCGCGACACCGGCGCCCCCGGCGATCTGCTCTCCATCGCCTTCCGCGGCATGGACTTCGCGCGGGAGACGCGCCAATGAGCCGCTGGACCGTCCGGCGCGCGCGGACGCGCCTCGCCGAGCTGGAGGACAGGCTCGCCGAACTCGAGCGCGATGGGGAGCGCATGGTGTCCGAGTTCCGGCATCGCTTCCCGGACGCGCCGGCCTACATCGCGCGCTACACCGACCGCACCCTGACCCGGTGGCGGTGGCGGCGGAGCTCCGCCAGGCGTTGGCGGGGCAGTCTACCGCGAGGCGTCAATCCGACGTTCGAGCTGACCGGCGAACAAGGGCGCATGCTGCTGCGCCAGCTGCCGGAACCCGTGCGCGAGGCCTGGCTGCGCTACGAGCGCCAGCGCGTCGATCTCAATCTCTTCTACGCGCTGGCCCGCTACGAACGGGCCCGCATCGAGGACTGGCTCGCCAGGCGCGCATCCCTGGCACAGGCGGGGAGCGGCGGAAACCCCGTGGACGAAACCCTCGCGGAAGCCCACGCGACGGTGGCCATGACTCGAGGCACGCGAGAATCCGAACGGCACAATCCACGGCGAACCGCGGTCGCGGGCGAATTCACCACGAGAGCAGCGGATGGCGAATGAGGATCAAGGTTTCGGCGGTGGCGGCGGCGTTTTTGGGGCAGGACAGCCGGAGCCGCCAAACGTGGCGGGCGCCTGCCGTGGCCATCGGCAGGGGGCTCTCCGGCTTTCCCGGCGCCGGAGCGGGCCGGGGCCGGCCAGCCGACACCCGGGATGGCTGGCCGAAAGGGGCCATCGTGGTTCACCGGCCGTCCCTGCCCGCGCCCCGATGGCGAGGGCGCGGGCATTGCCCGTTTTGGGCCGCCGCCACCGCCACCCTTTTTGGCATGGGGAAAGACTCGCTGTCAATGCAAGGAGAGTGACACCATGAACACTGCCGAAACCCTGGCCAAGGCAATCTCTCGCAACGAGCGCCTGCGGCTGCCCGACCTGCTGCGCCGACGCCGGATCGTGGCCATAGACCACGGCCCGATGTCGCACGAGGGCGCCCCCGAACTCCTGGCGCTCCTCGCCATCCGACAGGGCTACTGGTACGGCCACGTCCTCAAGCTCGGTCCGGAGGACCTCAAGCCCGAGGGCCGCGACCGCCCATGGGTCAGCCTCATCGTCCAGGCCTTCTCCGACGTCGACGGCCGCACGCCCGACGAGATCTTCCGCAACTTCCACCACGCCCTGGTCGAGCGCATCAACTACCAGCCCGCCCATGCCCTGGGCCCGGACGACCTCTTCCGCATGAGCGCCAGCTTCGAGGAGGCCTGCCTGGCGCTCGCGGACATGGCGGCGGGCTTCGACCCCCTGCTCGCCATCGGACCGAACGACGATCCTTACGAAGACAGGGAGGAGCACCCCCTCGCGCGTCGGACCAGACTCGACATGCGCTGCTTCGACATCTACGGGCTGTGCCCCGAAAGTTGCGAGGAGGACGACGACAATCCCTGGGCGCCGGGCGGGGTGTTCTACGAGGCCGCGCTCGCCGCGGAACGCTGGGCGGAGAAGAAGGACAAGGGAGATGAGGACGCTATCTCGGACGCTTCCTGAAACAGCATTCGCGCAGTCTCCTCACGAGGGCCGGAGACATCCAGTCGGTGTCGTGCCGCTTGCTCTCGGCCACCTCGTCGGGAACGGAGGGCCGTCGGCACCTGGTCATCGCCCTGCCTCGATCGTCGGCGAAATGGGGAACGAGTCGGCAACTTCCCGGAAGCTCCCACAACGCATCGATCGCTTCATCCCGCGGCTTGTGCAGGACGAACCGGAGCGGGTACTTCCTTCCAACCCTGTCGTTGACGGGAAGATCGGCGAGCGTCACCAGAATGTAGGGCACGATTTCCAGCGTCACCCCCCTGTAGGACCAGACGTTCCTACGGTCCGCCGCCTTGCAGAAGCGGGTGAACTCAGCCGAGTCGAGCCGGCCATGGCAAAGCGCGTGACATACGGCGTAGGCCTGCTTGACATGCTCCTCTTCGCACAACAGCGCCTTGAGTCGCTTCCCCGCCGCCAGATCCCAGCCGACAGGTCTCAAGTGCGCATATCGGGGATCCGGCGTTGCGGAAAGGGAACACCTGGAACCGTCCCGATGATGGAAGGAGGACGTGACGCGCCTGCTGTGCACGCCATAGGGATGCAAGGCTTCGCCACAAGCCGGACAGAGCGGCGGCTGCACGCGCCGGTCGCGCCATTGCGCGCCGTGGCGGGCGATGAATTCCTCGGGCGTCACGACGTCGCCCTGGGAAGGATCGACGGCATGTCTGGTCATGGGACTCTAGGATGCCTCCGCACGAGCCCATTTCCAACCACTGAAATTCCGCCGCCCAACGGGCGGAATAAACGCTTGCCGTGACGCACCGTCCGCGTGACGATGCGCTCCCGATCACCAGAACGACACTGGAGGTGAACATGAGCAACAAGTTCTTAGGCCGCGGCAACCTTGCAGCGGCGCCCACGCTCAAACACGTCGAGGTCGACGGCGAAAAGCGCGCCGTCGCTTCCATGCGCATCTTCTTCGACCGCTCCGTGCCCGATGGCAACGGCGGCTTCGAGGACAAGGGCGGCTTCTGGCTGGACGTGTCCCTGTGGGGCCCGCGGGCGGAGACGGCCGCGCGGCTCCTGGACAAGGGCGCCCGCGTGGCCGTCTCGGGCTCCCTGGTCCAGCGCACATGGGAGGACAAGGACTCCGGCGATCCACGCTCCCGCATCGAACTGATCGCCGACCAGGTGGATGTGGACCTGGTCAGGGTCGATACGCTAACTTATCGCGCACGGCAGAACGAGGCCACGGATGAACAAGCTGCCGCCAATCCGTAAGTCCGATATCGCCTTCGGTCTGTCGTTCCTTGCGGAATGCAACCGCGACTACGCCGATCGCGTCGTTCGCCTCGTGTTCGAGACCATGGCGGAGTCCCTCAAGCGTGGACACCCCGTCGTCATCAAGTCCTTCGGCCGATTCGACGTGCGCGAGCGCAAGGCGCGGACCTTCCGCAATCCAAGAAACGGAGAAACCATCGAGGTACCGGCCAGGCAGGTCGTCGTCTTCCGACCCAGTCCCTGCCTGCTGGGCACCAAGGATGACAAGGAGGCTAAGTCATGAAAAACAATCTCATCCTGGCCATCGCCATTTCCGCGACCCTCGCCGGCTGCGCCGATCTCAAGGAGTTCGAGGGCGGCTCCGCCCTGGGCGGCCTGGTCACCATCACCAAGTCGGGGCCCGGGCAGCAGCAGCCAAGCACCACCTCCGCAAGCGGCAGCCCCATCCTGTCCGCCACGCCGCAACGCGAGGCTCAGCCAGGCACCAAGGCCTGCGGAGAGCGGCGGGAGGACGTCATCGACTTGGCCGTCGATGTCGACACCGCCTATGTCCGGCTCAAGCGCCACTTCCGGTATCCCACCCTGGAGGAACGGAAGCGCAACTCCTGGGGCTTCATCGACGAGGGATTCAGACACGAGACAAGCCCAGGCGCGCGTTACTGGATGAAGAACGGCGTCAAGGTCGTCATGGATGGCAAGCTCTTCAAGGGCTGGCTTTCCACCGAGATCGAACGCAACGGTCCGACGAGCACCGTCTACCTGCGCTACTGCATCGGTGGGATCGAGGGCTTCAACGGCGTGCCCGCCGACTTCCCCCAGAAACTCATTGCCCAGGTCAGGGCGGCAGCGGAGAGGAAGCGGAGTCAATGAACTCCCTGTCCTCGATTTGGCGCTCTCCGGCCCTAGAATCCTCCCAAACCCCCTCGGGGTCGGGGGGCGCCCCCTTTTTCAGACACGACCGATCGTCGTACACTTCGTTGTGCCACGTGGCACATCCAGATTTCTTGCGGGTCCCGGTCCCACCCTCACGCCACCGACACCAGAACGCCGGGACACGCCTTTCTATTCCGGGGGTCGTCTCGTGAGCGTGCGCCTGCACCTCGTCTCCGACGACCCCGTCGCGTCTTTCCATGCCGCCGTCCGCCGGCGCCCTCGATGGGCGCTGGCCCCGCTCCTCCCCTGGGACGACGAGGCCTTCAAGGCGCGCCAGCGCTTCGCGGTCGCCCGGGAAACCCGGAAGAACGCCTCGGTCCAGCTCGACCGCATCGCCGGCACATGCGACCCCGCGCATCAGGGCAGGACCTGGCTCGAACTCGCCCGCGAGGACGGTTTCCTCGACCAAAACCTGCTTCTGCTCGACCGGAACCCCGGCTACTACGTCCAGCCAGACAACAAGAACATCACGCTGGTTTCCGAAAACGATCGTGACTGGTTCATCCGCCAAGGCCATCGCCGGCTCTGCATCGCGCGGTTCTACCTGGAGACCCAGTGTATCCACCATCTCGATGGCGTGGTCCTCGTGAACTGGGTCATCGACCGGGAACTCATGGAGGCCTACGAAACCTTGCGCGATGTGCTCGCCGACCGGCGGCCGGGGTGGTCCCTGGACGTTCAACACACGCCGAACGGCCAACTCCAGGAGCGGAACGGCCATGTCGATCTGTGGGTGCCGCGCCTCCGGCTCCGCCATGACGGCGGGGAGGAACTCCTCACCCGCATCGACGCCGTGCGATGGATCAATCGAATCTCCGGCCCCTGGTGGCGGCGGCTGTTTCCGGCGTGGGGCCATGGGAGACCGGACTGATGGACCCCGACGAACCGTTATGGTGGATCACGAGGGATGGCGATCTTGACTGCCTCGAACTCTACGAACGCCACTACAGCGCCCACCGCTACGCCGACGGTCGGCAGCGCACCCGCTTCACGGGCCCAGGAGAGACTCTGGTGCTTCGCACGAAGGCAGGCGATGCAATGTTGGTGTGGCGCCGCTTCGTCGACGGAAGCGGCGAATGCGGTATCAACTGCGCCGTATTCAGAAACGAGAGCGCGCATCGATCCAGCGATCTCATTCGCCAGGCGGACGCGATTGCTGATCGAGTCTGGGCTTGTCGCCGGCATTACACCTACGTCAATCCGGAGAAGATCGCCTCAACTAACCCTGGATTTTGCTTTCTCGCCGCCGGCTGGCGTCGGCTCGACCGACGCACCGGCTCAGGGCTGCGAATCCTCGAGAGGATTCGGGCATGACGACTGACGCTCGGCAAATACTGGTGTGGCCGGACGGTACCTGGATGAACCAGGACGAGCACGAGGACGCCATCGATGCCTGGCGAGGCGACGATCACCTGCCGCTGGCCGTCCCGCACCGCATGACCGACGAGGAGATCGACGAGGCGGCACTCCGGGCGGCGCTGGGCGGGATAGCCAGACGGCAAGGAGATCGGAATGAAGGATGACCACCGCGGACCGGAATTGATCCAGATCGCCAGTCGCCATGGCCTGGACACCTATGCCTTCGGCGGTGATCCGGAATTCATCGTCATCGGCTCCGAAAAGTCCATCCGCAACCTTGGACGGCTCATGGACCGATTGGAGGATCTTCTCTCATCCGAGGAAACAGCGGACGCAGGGGAGCAGGCGCCTTGATCCAGGTCGGCGACATCGTTCGAACCAGCTATGACCAACGACCGCTGGTCGTCATCGAGGTCGCGGACGGCTGCCGGTGCCCGGACTACCTCGCGCAAATCGACTGTGATGGCTCGCCATGCGACCACGAACGCAACTGTGACGAGGATTGTCCGATGACGCGCCATGACCCGACGCACTTGCACTTGGTGTGCGTGCTGGCCGAGATCCATGCGACGGGGCGATGGCGAAAAACGGATCATCGCCACTACGGAGGCTATGCCCACAAGACCGAACATCTCCTTCACTGCATCTGGCAAGGCGGAGTCACTCCGAGCGGGAATCCAGATGAAATCAGGATCCTCGGTCATGTCGCCGGCAGTCAGCTGCCGCTGGGGCTGGAGGCCTGAATCCGTGAAACCTTGTCGACCGATGGCGAACCTGCCGATCCTGGCGAGACGCTCATGACGATCCACGTGGACCTCGCCGGCTTGTGGCAATGCGTCAGGGAAATGGGCGCCGAACCCACCGATTTCACCTTGAACCTTCACGGAGAGGACGACATGCAGGATGACTTTCGAGGAGAAGAGCTTTTCGAAATCGCGTTGCGGCATGGACTGGATCTCCATGCCTTCGGCGGTGAGGACGAGTTCGTGGTGATCGGCTCCGAGACGTCCATTCGGAACCTTCGCAGGCTGATCGACCGGATGGAACACCACGACAAGCAGCCCGAAGAGGCCCACGACGCCTTCTGAGGAATGACGAATGAACCACGAAGAGATCATTCGAAACCGCGCGCACCTGGACCCGGACGGCCGCCACGAGGTGTGCCCCGACGGCGCCTCCTCGAACGGAACGAGCCGGCGTTGCGATGGCGTCCTGCTCTTCGCGATGCGGGACCGCCACCACGCCTTCAGCCTGGACCTCGAGACGGTGCTGTCCTGCTTGGCCATGGCCGAGGCGGAGGGCGAGGTTCCCGAACTACCGGACGCCTGGTGGCAACTGGTCCGCAACCGATACAATCTGGGGTGATTCGAAAACCATGGCGAATCCAACCAGATGCGATTCTTCAAGCTCCGTCCAGAGGATACGGACATGATGCTCATCGACCGGGAACGCTTCGAACTGGCGACCCGAAAGATGCCCCCATGGTATCAACCCTCCAGCTCGGGCAATGAACTCTCTCAGTTTGCTGTCTGCCCGGCGTGCGACAATCCGATCCAGGTCATCGGGTTGTACCGATTGCCCAAGGGCCTTGCCCATCCTTACGGCAAGCACGCGAACCGGAGCGTGCCGGGGCTCGCCATGCTCGACGTCGAACGCAGGGACGCCTGCCCCTATTTCATGCCGAGGAAACCGGACAGGCACGCGCGGCGCAGGGAATCCGATCCATTCGCGAGAAAGATCCTCCGGACCGTCATCGAGCAGTTCGACCGGATCGCCTACGTGCTCGAGAAGGATACCGGGGTACGCCTGTCCAAAAAGAAGCTTCAGGAAATGCTTGCCTCGTACCGGAGGATGCAGGGCCACCGCTACGTCGGCGCGAATCTGTTGAACGTCCCCTGGATATTCGCCTACATGACGAAGGCGGTGTCACTCTACGGCCAGAAGATCGTCGACAACCCCGAACTTGTGGAAGCCATCGAGCGGGAGCTGCCGCATGCCGCGCTGGACCACCAGGCCCGGATCACCAACCGGGATTCAAGCTACGTCGACATCAACGCCAGCTTCATTTCGCATGACTGCCGTGCCGCATCCGACGGCCAGGTGGTCGAGGAAATGATCTTTTGCGTCGTCACGACCCGGTACCGAAAGCCGATGGAAATCTACCGCAAGTCCATTCGATTCGACGTGGAACGCTTCCACCGTCTCATCAAGCACTCGGACCATGCCCAACGTCGGCGGGATCTGGTCGAACTCGCGCGCCGTGAGCTGGGCGATCTGCTCGGAAATTCGTCGTGACCCGCCTCTTTCTCTGCGAGAAACCCGCCCAGGCCCGCGACATCGCGGCCGTGCTCGGCGCCCGCTCGCGTGGCGACGGCTGCCTGCGGGGTCGCGACCTGATCGTCACCTGGTGCGTGGGGCACCTGCTCGAGATGGATCCGCCCGAGGCCTACGGCGATGAACTCAAGCGCTGGCGGCTCGAGACGCTGCCGATACTGCCCGACCGCTGGAAGCTGCATCCGCGCAAGGGGGCCGCGAAACAGTTGAAGATCGTCGGTCGGCTCCTGAAGGAGGCCTCGGAGGTCGTGGTGGCCACCGACGCCGACCGGGAGGGCGAGACCATCGCCCGCGAGGTCCTGGACCGGTTCGGATGGAAGGGCCCCATCCTGCGCCTGTGGTTGTCCGCCCTGGACGAGGCAAGCATTCGCAAGGCGCTCGGCAACCTCCTGCCCGGCGAACGGACGCGGCCGCTCTATCTCGCGGGGCTGGCGCGCTCTCGCGCGGACTGGATGGTCGGCATGAATCTGACTCGGGCCTACACCATCCTCGGACGCGGCCGGGGCCACGACGGCGTACTCTCGGTCGGCCGGGTGCAGACGCCGACCCTGCGGCTGGTGGTGGACCGCGACCGCGAGATCGAGGCCTTCCGGCCGAAGCCCTACTGGGAGGTGGTGGCGATGCTCGAGAAGGACGGCACGCCCTTCCCCACCCGGTGGCGACCGGCCGGCGATTTCGTCGATGACGAGGGGCGTTGCCTGCGCGAGCAAGCCGCCCGCGAGGCCCTGGAGCGGATCCGGAACCGCACCGCGACCGTCAGGCATGCGGAGACGAAACGTTGCCGGGAGGCCCCGCCCCTCCCCCTCGATCTCGGCACCCTGCAACAGGAGGCCTCGCGGCGCTGGGGCCTGGGCGCCCAACAGGTGCTCGACATCGCGCAGAGCCTGTACGAGACCCACAAGGCGACCACCTATCCCCGCACGGACTGCGCCTACCTGCCCGAGAGCATGCTCGGGGAAGCCAGCCAGGTCCTCGAGGCCCTGACCGCCTCCGACCCCGACATCGAGGCCGTGGTCGGCCGGGCGGATCTCTCCCTGCGCTCGCGGGCGTGGAACGACAAGAAGATCACCGCCCACCACGCGATCATCCCGACCACGGCGCCCTGCGACATCTCCCGGATGAACGCCGAGGAGCGACGGGTCTACGACCTGATCCGCCGGCGGTACCTGGCGCAGTTCTATCCCCGCCACGAGTACGACAAGACAGAGGCGACGTTCGACATCGCGGGCGAGTCCTTCCAGGCCTCCGGCCGGCGGGTGCGGGTGCCCGGCTGGCGGGCGCTCTTCGGGCGGAACGAAACAGACGAGGACCGGCTCCTGCCACCGCTCTCCGAGGGCGACCGCTGCACGGTGGTGGATGCCAAGGTCGAGCGCAAGGAGACGACGCCGCCCAGGCGCTACACCGAGGGCACCTTGATCGCGGCCATGAAGAACGCGGCGCGGCTGGTCGAGGATCCGGAACTGAAGAAGCGCCTGCGCGAGACCGCCGGCATCGGCACCGAGGCGACCCGCGCCGGCATCATCCAGACGCTCCTCGACCGGGGTTTCCTGCGCAAGGAGAAGAAACACCTCGTCTCGACCGAGACCGGGCGGGCACTCATCGACGCCCTGCCCGACCCGGTCAAGGACCCGGGCACCACGGCGCTCTGGGAGCAGGCCCTCGAGGACATCGCCGAGGGCCGCGGGGACATGCGCCTGTTCCTCGAGCGCCAGGCCGAATGGGTGCGCGCCCTGGTGGGCCAGGTCCAGCAGGGCGCGGCCACCATCGAGGCCTCCGGCACCTGGCACGCATGCCCGGAATGCGGCAAGCCCATGCGCCGGCGCAAGGGCAAGAACGGCTGGTTCTGGGGATGTACCGGTTATCCGGAGTGCCGCTGCACCCTGCCCGATGCCAAGGGCAAACCGGGCAAACGCAAGGGCAAGGCGACCGCGCCCACCGGCCGTGGCGCGACGGGCAAGGCGCCTCGACCGGGCGCCGGCAAGCCCTGCCCCGAGTGCAACAAGGGACGACTGGTCCAACGCACCGTCAAGAACGGCAAGAATGCCGGACGGGCGTTCACGGGCTGCACGCGGTACCCCGACTGCCGGTATTTCGCGTGGGGTTGATGTGACGCATGAGCCAGGTCGAGAAAATCATCGAGGTCGCCGAGGAACTACGGCAATGGGGCGGCACCGCGGCATCGACCGGCGAACGGATCGCCGGCGCCTTCGTGCTGAACCGCCAGGACCTCCTGCCGGAGCTGTACTCCGACATGGTCGAGGCCTGGGACCGGCTAGACCCCGAGTTCCAGGAGGCGGTACGAGAGATCAAGCGCCGTGGCCTGGTGGAGCCTTGCCAGGAGGTCAGGCTCCCCCCACGCCTGGAACCCGCCTATCTGAGGGATCTGATCCAACGGCTGCGGGCCATGGCACGTTTCGAGCACGACGACTTCTCCATCGGTGATGAGGCGGCGGACGTGCTGCAAGCGTTTCTCGACACGACGAAACCGGGCGGGGCGGACAACCCGCCTCGATTCTGAGTTTGGACGACTGCCTGGAGGAGACAACACATGCGCGTACTGATCGCCGAGGACAATGAGATCTATGCCCACCTTATCAGCGTCGCCTGCCAGGAGCTGGATTGCGACGTGGTCATCGTCGACGACGGCGAAGTTGCTCTCGAACGCGCGTTGGCAGACGAGTGGGATTTGGTTGTGCTCGATAACCGAATGCCAGGCATGACCGGACTCGAGGTCGCACGCCGGATCGCCGACAAGAGGCGTGTCATCATGATTACCTCCGACCCCATCCAGGAGGAGGCTTTTGCCGCCGGCGTCGATGGATTTCTTCGCAAACCATTCGATCCCGAATCGCTGAAGTCGTTGATTGCCGGCACCTGAAACTCCGGGCGACCGATGGCAGCGGAACGCTTCGAGCTCCTGGACATCGACCGCCTGCTCCCCGCGCCCGAGCAACCCCGCAAGCGTTTCGACCGGGAAACGCTCGAGGATCTGGCCGCCAGCATCAGGGAAAACGGGCTCATCCAGCCGGTCGTCGTCCGACCCCTGCCCGGATCACGCCCGCCCGCCTTCGAGATCGTCGCCGGCGAGCGCCGATGGCGGGCCGCACAGCTTGCCGGCTTGCACCGCATCCCCGCCCTGATCCGGGACGTCGACGACGATTCGGCCGCGCTCGCCGCCCTGGTCGAGAATCTCCAGCGCGAGGACCTCTCCCTCCTCGAGGAGGCGCGTGCGGTCCAAGCCCTCGTGGAACGCCACGGGCTCACGCACGAGGCCGTGGCGCAGCGCTGCGGCTATCGCACCAGGGACCGGGTCACCCACCTGCTGCGGATCCTGCGGCTCCCTTCCGAGGTCCTGGATCTCATCGACGAGGGCAAGCTCAGCTTCGGCCATGCGAAGCTGCTGGCCGGCCTACCCCGGCGCGAACAAGCCGAGTGGGCCCGAGAGACGGTCAAGCGTGGCTGGAGCGTCGAGGCGCTCTCCAGGCACCTGCGCCGGCGCTCGGATCCGCCGGCGCGTGACCAGAAGACGGAGGCGGATCCCAATGTCCGGCGCCTGGAAACCCTTCTCGGAGAACACCTAGGCGCCCCCGTCCGCCTGGATTGCCCGAACGCCCGCGGAGGCCGCCTGGTCATCGAGTTCGACTCCCTGGACGTGCTGGATGGCATCCTGGATCGGATCGGCTTCCGGGACGATTGAAGGCACTTGACTTCCGTGCCGATCGGACAAGAATAGAAAGCATCATCCCTCGCCGCGAGGTCATCGCGGCAACGTCCCTGGAACCGGTGAGACAGGGACGGCCCGCAAGGGCTACCGGTTCTCTCTTTAACCCCGCCGGGGAGATGCATCCCCGGCAGGGAACGTGCGTCTCCCCATTTTCATTTCAGGAGGAGACGCACATGAAACTCAAGGTGGACGTGAGCGACCTCCAGACGGATCTGCGAAAAATCGGCGTAGCGATCATCATCGCATCGGTGATCGCGGCGTTGTTTGAAAACCAGGTCCCACTGTGGGCTGTTCTGGCTGGCGCAACCATCGGCGTGCTCGTCTGGTTGGGCGGCTTGATCCGTAGGGAGGACTAAGTCATGTCGAATTTCGCAATCGTTGTGATCTATGTCGGCATTCTTGTTTTCGGAGTATATGCGTTCGCGTTGTGGCAAGAACGCCGGCACAAGCACAAGTAACTTCTAACTCCGCCGGGGCATTCGCCCCGGCATCATTCAACCCGCCGGGGAGCACCCTCCCCGCGCGGGAGACGTGCCTCCCCCATTGAACATCAGGAGGCACGAATGAAGAAGATTCCCACTCGGGTCGCCGAGACCCTCATCAACATCGGCGGCGGCATCTGTACCGCCGCCATTCTCGCGCCCTTCAACGGCGCTTCCTTTCTCGAGATGCTGGCGATGGCGGCGATCGGCATCGCCTTCTTCGTCGTCGCTTCGTTCGGCGATCTCTGAGCGCAGCCGGCCCCTGGCCGGCAAGGTTTCCGCCCCGCTGCCAGGGCCAATGGCAGCAAAACCCCGCTGGACCGATGAAAACGGGCTGGCCGCAAGGCCTCGGTCCTTCCCTCAACCCCGCCGGGGAGCTCCATACCCCGGTCGGGGCGTGGTGTCTCCGGCCTGTTCAACCAAGGAGGTCACCATGCCAAACCACGTGGAAAACCACCTCATCATCACCGCCCCGCCGGCGGTACTCGATGACGTCCGAGATTTCTTCAAGGACGGATTCGATTTCAACAAGCTGATCCCGATGCCAACCGACCTCGAGATCGCCGATGGCAGCGAAGGTCGGATCGGCTATCGGGTACTTTATGGGGACTGGGAGACCGTCGCCGCCTACGACTGGACGCCCGAGGCCGCCTACCGCGAGCAACTCGTCGCCTGGTTCGAGGAGGAACGACCGGGGGCGCTCGAACTCGGCCGACGGTACCGGGAGAACGAGCTCAAGTACGGCGCTCGCACCTGATACGACTGGTCGCTGCGGAACTGGGGCACCAAGTGGAACGCCTACGAGGTCCAGCTCGTCAGCGAGGACGAGCCCTTCGAGCTGGCGTTCCTCACGGCCTGGGATCCGCCCCATCCGGTGATCGAGAAGTTGGCAGAACGCTTCCCGAGGGCCACGATTCGGCACGTCTATCTGGACGGCGACCTCCTCGGCGAGGTCCGCGTCTACGAGGGCGGCACGTTTCTGAGCCTGACGGGCACCGGTGGCGTGCTGGAGTTCGCACGCGCGGTCGCCCGCACCATGCCGCAACCGGGGGCCAGGTCATGAACGGCCTCTCCATGCCCGCGGCGTTTCGCGCCAGCCCCTACTGGCGGGAATACCGCGAGGCCTTCGGCAAGGAAGGGCTTCGCGTGTTCGCCACCTTTCACTTCGGGGAATGGCTCGACGCCAATCACCCTCGCCTGCCGGCCGTCGTCGAGCCGCCCGCGCTCGGCCCGGTCGAACGGCGCCGCCTGGCGCGCGCGGCCATCCTGGCCGGACGACAGCCACGGGATCTCCCGTCACTTCTCGTCGCCGACGAGATCGAACGCCGCTGGAGGATTCCGGTCAGGGCCGGAATCCTGACGGCGGATTTCTGGACCGGCCGGCGCGATCTCGGCACGGCCTGACCTTCACCTCGCCGCACTGGCGGCTTGTCATCCACCCCGGCCGGGGGAGACCTCTCCCCCTCCGGGGCGCGGTCTCTCCCGGCTTTTTCACGAAGCAAGGAGAAGACCATGGGCACACTCTACGACATGAAAGCGTTCTATCGCTGGCTGGAGAAAGCGGAGGACCGTGAATTGGTCCAACGGCGCGACGGCCTCGCCCGGGCGCTGGAGCACCTGACGGACCCGGACGTGATCGGGGATGCCAGGTTCCTGCTCAAGAAGATCGAGGAGGAAATGCTGGCCCGCGAGCTGCGACCCTGAGTCCCGTCCGATCACGGCGCCCCAGGACGTCCAGCAACCGGTCGGCCTCCTCGGTCCGACCTTCCACGATGGCGAGGACGGCATTGCGTTCGAGCGGGTCGGCATATCGGCCTTGTCGAAGCCGCTTCGCCGTGATCGCCAGAAGATCGTCGATGTCGAGGCGAGAACGGAAACGATCCACCAGGCGTTCGTAGGTCGCCTGGTCGAACGTGGACGGCTCTTCCAGCAGGCGCCGGAAAAGACGTTCGTCGTCTCCACACTCGATAATTCTCAACTCCATGCCGCCAGCCTAGCGCACCGGCGGCCTTCCTTCCACCCCGGCCGGGGGAGACCTCTCCCCTGCCAGGGGCGTGGTCTCTCCCGGCTTTTTTCATGAAGCAAGGAGAAGACCATGCAAGACAAACGCGACATCTACCAGGCGGTCACCGACCGCATCATCGAGGCCCTGGAACGCGGTTGCCCGCCCTGGGTCAGGCCCTGGACGCCGACGTCGGGCGACGACCGCCCCAGGAACGCGGTCAGCGGCCGCCCCTACCACGGCGTGAACCAGCTCCTGCTGTGGGCCACGGCCCAGGAGGCGGGGTTCCGCACGGACCGCTGGCTCACCTACCGGCAGGCCCGGGAACTCGGCGGACACGTCCGCCAGGGGGAGAAGGGCACCCTCGTCGTGTTCTGGAAGTTCGTGGAGCACGAGGAACGGGACCGGGACGGAAACGTCGTGCACGACGAGGACGGCAATCCACGCACCCGGGTCATCCCCTTCGCGCGTGGCTACACCGTCTTCAACGTCGAGCAGTGCGACGACCTGCCCGAATCGATGCTGCCCGTCGAGAGGGATCCGGACTGGGAACCCTTCGAGGAAGCCGAGCGGCTCGTCCAGGCCAGCGGCGCGCGGATCGAGCACCGGGGCAACCGGGCGTTCTATCGCCGGTCCGGCGACTTCATCCGCATCCCACCCCGCGGGGCCTTCGCGGACCAGGGCGGCTACTACGCCACCCTGATGCACGAGCTGACGCATTGGACCGGGCACGAAAGCCGCCTGGACCGCAAGTTCGGACGGGCCTTCGGCGACGCCGACTACGCCTTCGAGGAACTGGTCGCCGAACTCGGGGCCGCCTTCCTCTGCGCGAACCTCGGCATCCAGGGTGAACTCAGGCACGAGGGCTACATCTCGAGCTGGCTCGAGGTCCTCAAGCAGGACAAGCGGGCCATCTTCCGCGCCGCGAGCCTGGCACGGAAGGCCGCCGAGTACCTCGAGGGCATCCAACCCGTCGAGGCGGTCGCCTGAGCAGCCCTCCACCCCGCCGGAGTGGCGGCCCACCACGGGCCAGCCGCTCCGGCCCCATCTTCATCCACGAGAAGGAGAGCAATCATGCCTCATGCGATCTGTGAACAGGGCCATGTGCTGCGTTGGCGCGGTCGAAGCGGTTACCGCATGCCGAGGAAATGCCCGGAATGCGGCGCCCCTGTCGCCCGGGCGGCATTCGTCGACGGCAAGCTGGAACCGATCAAGGGACGCCGGCGCATCAAGTGCGAGCGCCATGGCAACTACTACTACACGCCGAATACCGGCTGCCATTGTTGCCGTCTGGAGGCCATCCGCGACAGAGGCGGTGCCGACGACGCCTGAGCCAGGCGCCCGGCATTTGCCGGGCGCCGCTTTTATGCTAGATTTTGGAGGACGACACAGGTTTCATGCCCCGCTGCCTGGGCCAAAGGCAGCAGAAACCCCGCTGGACCGATGCGAACGGGGTGGCCGCAAGGCCTCGGTCCTTCCTTCCACCCCGCCGGGGAGCACTTTCCCCGGCCAGGGGCATGGTGTCTCCCCGGTTTTTTCTTCACCAACCGAGAGGAGATGACGTCATGTCCCACACTGAAAAGAAGTTCTTCAACCTTCACATCGACGGCATTGGCTATTTCGAGCGCGCCCGCGAGGTCACGCCGAAGCGGGGCGAGCCCTTCATGGCCGTAGCCGTCAACGCGCTCCACGGCGCCGCCGACGCAGTCCAGCGGGTCCGGTTCGACTGCACCGTCCGCGGTCAGGAGGCCGAACGCCTCGTGCGGGAGCACATGGACGCGATCAACGACCGTGACGCCAAGGTGCTCGTCGGCTTCCGCTTGGGCGACTTGTACGCCGAGACCTTCACCTATGAGAAGGGTGACCGGGCCGGTGAGACCGGCGTCAGCCTGAAGGCCCGTCTGCTGCGGGTCGAGTGGCTGAAGATCGACGGCGAGACGGTCTACCAGCGCCCCAGGCAGGAGGCATCGCCCGACGGTGAGACCCCGACCCAGTCGGAGGAGGCATCGCCGACCGAGCCCGAGCCGTTGCCGGCCGAGGTCCGGTTGTCGAAGGACGATCCCGACTTCGAGGCGAAGAAGGCCAAGCTCAAGGAGCAGGGCTACCGCTTCGTTGCCCGCGATAAGGTCTGGCGTCTGCCCAAGGCCGCGGCCTGACCTTCCACCGCACCACCCCGACGGGGGCTTCGCCCCCGCGGGGCGGACCTCCGTCGGGTTCACGACCATCAGGATCGGAGGTAAAGTAATGAACATGGTCGCATTCGACACCCTCAAACTGGCCCGCAAGCTCCGCGACGCGGGCATGCCAGCCGAACAAGCCGAGGCCGTCGCAGAGGCGGAGGCAGAGGCACTCGGCGAGTTCGTCATGGCCCATCTGGCCACCAAGGACGACATCGCCGAACTCAAGCAAGAGATCGCCGGGGTCCGCGGCGAGGTCGCCAAGGTCCGCAGCGAGCTCAAGCAAGAGATCGCCGAAGTCCGCAGCGAGCTCAAGCAGGACATCGCCGAGGTCCGCAGCGAGCTCAAGCAGGACATCGCCGAGGTCCGCAGCGAGGTCGCCAAGGTCCGCAGCGAGCTCAAGCAGGACATCGCCGAGGTTCGAACCGAAGTTGCTGGTCTCAAGGCGCAGATCGTCGCCCAAGGCAACAGACACATCATGTGGAGCATCGGCACG
>JALWOP010000217.1 GCA_027083445.1 Planctomycetota bacterium
GGCTGAGGCGTAGCGCGGCGGTCCGGGGGCGGAGCCCCCGGGATGAGGGGGTCCAGGGGGAGGAGACTGACGGATTGTGGAGAACTCTGAGCACACGACCAGTCCTATCTACCCCCGGGCTATGGGGCACGGGCCTATCGACGCCCCTGCCGTCAGGGTGGGGGGCGGTGGCATCGGGTGGGCCCTGGACTGGACGGGACACGTCTCCGATTGGGGAGCTTCTAGGTTGAACCGGATCCGCCTCCCCTTGGGAACTCCGGGCCTCGATCTCGCCGTCCGCTATGTGAGCGTTGGTGACGAGACCGATGGTTGACTCATCGTCATTCCCGGACCTCGCGCAAGAGATCGGCCGTTTGGCCGCGGCCGGCGATGGCGAGGCGGTATCCCGACCCACCCCTATTGGCTGAAGTCGGCGGTCAGCTCCAGGTTTTCGCCTCCCTCGATCATGACGGGGAACGTCTTTGTCTGCCCCCCGGGCAAGACTGCTTCGAGGTCATAGGTGCCCTCCGGGAGGCCGCTGACCCGAAGCTCACCCTGGAGGTCGGTGCGCCAGCCCACCGGCTCCACCTTGATCAGCCCATCGGACTCCCACTGAACGGGGTCCTCCCCCTCCCTGCGAGAATGCAGGCTCACCGAAGCATCGGCCACCGGCAAGCCGGCTTGGATCACGTGGAGTCGGAAAGATCCTCGACGGCGCACATTCAGAGCCAAGGTGGTTTCGTCAGGACCAACCGAAACCAACTGCGTCTCACTCCACCATCCAGGTGCTTCCAGATGCAAGAGATAGTCGCCTTCCTCGAGGCCGGTGAAAACCACCGTCCCGGATGCGTCGGAAGTCTCCACCTGTGCCGTCGAATCATTTCCCGGCACCTCCAGTCGAACATTCATCGCCGCAGCGGGATCGCCCCCCTCATGCAGTTGCACCCTGAGCCGTCCTCCACCGTCGAAGCGCAACACGTATTCCTGCTCCGGGTCGTGCTCCGCGAGCGAGACGATATGCGGCAAGCTCTTCACCTGGGGAGAGAGAAGTGGGTCACCAAGCGGCGCCAGTTGAGCCGGGGTTTTCGTTATGCCGTAGGGCACGCGAGTCGAGGTCTTGGTTGGGTTAGGGGGGTCAGGGGTGCTCGGCTGCCTGGGGCCACGGAGGCCGTAGGCCGGAGTGGCCCCAGGCAGCCGCGGGTTCGTCACGCGGCAGGCTCCCTGGCTTCGCCGCTCCAGGCTTCCATCGGGGTCCGCCATCCAAGCGACTGGTGCGGGCGGTCGGAGTTGTAGTGCGCAAACCAGCGAGCGACGCCGCG
>JALWOP010000218.1 GCA_027083445.1 Planctomycetota bacterium
GGCGGGAGGGGGTCGAGGAGGCGGGCTCGGACATGGACTGAGCCTACGCTATGACCGGCCGGAAGGGTCCTCCCTGCAGGCGCTAGGATGCCCCCATGGCCCCGCGGGACGCAAGCGAGACAAGAGGTGCCCTGGGGGCATGGCTGGAGCGGCGCTTCGAACTCCCCGCGGCGGGGACGAACATCCGGCGCGAGGTCGTCGCGGGCCTCTCGACCTTCGCGACCCTCTCCTACATCCTCTTCGTCCAGCCCGCGGTCCTGGGGACGACGGGCATGGATCCGGGCGGGGTGCTCTTCGCGACCTGCGTCGCCTCGGCGGCGGCCTGTTTCCTGATGGCCCTGTGGGCCAACCTGCCCTTCGCCCTGGCGCCGGCCATGGGCCACAACTTCTTCTTTGCCTTCATGGTCTGCGGGGCGATGGGAGTCCCCTGGCAGCAGGCTCTGGCCGCCAACCTGATCTCGGGGACGATCTTCCTCTGCTTGACGCCGACGCGCGCACGCGAGGCGGTGATGGAGGTCTTGCCGGCCGGGTTGCGGGCAGGTATCGGCGCCGGGATCGGTCTTTTGATCGCCCTGCTCGGACTCGAGTGGGGAGACCTGGTCGTGAGCCACCCGGCGACCTATGTGCAACTGGGAGACCTCTCCAGCCCGGTCGCACGCCTGACTCTGGTCGGTCTCGCGCTGACCCTGGCCCTGCATGCCCGGGGAGTGGCCGCGGCTCTCCTCTTCGGCATGCTCGGCACCGCCCTTCTCGGCCTGGTCGCCGGTGTGATCTGGGATCTCGATCCCGCCCTGGTCACCTTCACGGGGCTCTCCTCGGACCTGCCCCGACCCACGGCCGCCTTCGCGCTCGACTTCGCCGGGCTCTTCCAGCGCCCCTTCAGTGAGTGGTTCGTCATCATCGCACTCCTGCTCTTCCTCGACCTCTTCGATACGGTCGGGTGCCTCCTCGCTCTGGGTGGACAGGCGGGCCTGCTCGATCGGCGTGGCCGACTCCCGCGGGCACGCGGAGCCTTGGCGGCGGACGCAGCCGGAACCGTGATCGGTGCGAGCCTCGGGACGAGTACCGTCACGACCTACGTCGAGAGTGCCGCCGGGATCGCATCGGGGGGACGCACGGGGCTCGTGGCTTTGGTGGTCGGCCTCTGTTTCTTGGCCGCGCTGCCCTTGGCTCCGCTCTTCGAGCTCCTTGGCGCGGGGGTGGTGATCCAAAGCGACCCCTTTCCGGTCACGCGCTACCCCGTCCTCGCTCCGGCGTTGATCCTGATCGGGGCCCTGATGGCCTCCGCCCTGGGGGGAATCGACTGGAAGGACCCGGTCGATGCGATCCCCGCCTTCCTGACCGCTTTGATCATCCCGATGGGTTTTTCGATCGCCGACGGCATCGGCTGGGGCCTGGTGGCCGGCTCCTGGCTGGCCCTGGTGACGCGCCGCAGGGTGAGCCCCCTACTGCACCTGTTGGCGCTGCTTTATCTCCTGCGATGGCTCGTCGCCTACTGAGACAGAAGCGTTCTGGGAGGGTGGGACGGGAAGATGCGAAAGCGAGGTTTGCCCCATGCTGCCTTGGGGGCGCAGCGCCTACCGAACGATCACCTCTCCAGCATTCCACTTCCGGGGCTCCGTAGCGGGCAAGGTGATCTGGGAACCATTCTCGAAAACCAGGGTGGTCCCAGGAGGTACCGAGGGGATCAAGAACTCGCCATCCCCGTCCAGAGGTACTTGGAAGGGGCACTGGTCACCCTCCGCCGTGGTCCACTCGTCCTCGCGGATCGTGATCATGAGACCGCCGGGGCCGAGGGGACCCGTACCATCCGACGCAACCCCCTCCACGGCGAAGGCCGGCTCGAGGTTGATGCGGGCCTGGGAACCACCAACTGCCAAACGCCCCTTCCACGCGTACGACCGACCATCCACGGTGGCCATCGCGATGCAGGGCCATTCGCCGGAGGGGGCCAGGAGGAACCCCTGAAGCTCGGACTTGGACATTGACGGCCAGTACGTGCACGCAGCGCTAAACAACTCGCCCTCGGCGAGGAGGCGGATCTTGCCCTGGCCTTCAGTTTCGTCCACGAACGAGTCGGCGTCCTGAGACGGCAACGTGAGAGTCACGGCCGTTTCGGTCCTGAATACGCTGACCAATTCACCGCGCAAGTCCCCACCGGGAACGGACCACTCGAGTTCCAGCCTGGTGGGGTTCACGACCTATCCGTGCTGCAAGACCAGGGAGCTGGCGTCGACCTTGAAACGGTAGGTACCGGGAGAGAGGCCCACACCCGTGAACTCCACGCCGGGGCGAAGACGAAACCGGTCCAGGAACCTGTCCTTGTAATCGACGTCGTCTCCCGCGATGAGAGTACAAGTCAGGTAGCCCTCGACCTGCGCTTCTCCGCCGGTGGAGGCGTCAAGAACTCGTACGACCGCAGTCGCTTCATATCCCTTCGGGTCGAGGTAAACCGTCTTGACTTCGCCGGGCTGGAGTTGGAGTGTGCCCTTCACCCAGGTCAGGCGGTTTCCGCCGCCGGTCTTCCAGTGTGCTACATAGCTCTTTAGGCCGGATCGGACACCCTCCACCAGAATCACTCCCTCCTCGTCGGGGGGAAAACGCCCCATCGAGACGCTCTTCCATCCCGTGCGTCCATCCTTCCCCATGGTCGGACCCTCATCGTAGACCTCCATCAAGGCATCCGAAAAGGAGGGGTCGTATTCGGGAATGACGGCGATGAGCTGAGCCAATTGGCTGCCGTCGACTACGAACCGCCTGTGCTCTCCAGCCCGCAGGTCGAAAACCCCGGAGACTCCCGGAGGCACGAGCCCCTCCACACCCCGCAGGAGCACGCCGCCTCTCGCCTCGGCAGAAAGCTCGTGGGGCGGTTGAATGGCCAAGGCATTCGAACCCTTCAGGGCCCACCTGTAGCCCTCACCTGCCGGCACCTCTGCCCAGAAAGCCCGACCCTGTTCGTCCGTGACACGCCTAAGACCCGACGTCAGCCAGGTCAGGCTCTTACCCGTCACATCGTCGAGATCTCTCGCTCGCACGTTGCTCGCGTCCCCGGGAGATCCGGATGTCAGAGCCTGGGTGATCGCCCTCAGCCTCTTGATGGGAACACTTTCCAGCTCTGCGAATTCCTCCGGCAAGAGGATTGCGCACTCCTGACCCACGCTGTCGTCGGAGGCGATGATCTTCATTTCGACGCTGGCGGCAGGGGGCATGAAAACGTCGTAGTTCCCCCCCTCCTTTAGGATCGTGGTGGTGGAGCAGTGGCCTGGGAAGGAGGCCTGGATGAGGACGGGAGCGCCGGTGCCGGGCGGAAGACCGACGACCCCGTCGCTGTCCGTCCCGACTTCCAGAGGCGTTAGGTAGTCGGTCGGCTTTCCCGTCCCCTTCGTGTGCCATGCCGCCACCTCGACTCCGACAAGAGCTCCGCTCGCTCCAGGAATCTGACGGAAGCCCAGTGGGATTCGCTGCCGGAAGAGCGGCTTTCGCCGACGCCTCTCTCTACCAGGAGCCGCCCGCCGGCCTGGAGCCGGGACCCAGGTCTCTCTCTCCCTGCCCCGGTCTGTATGCCGGGAGGCACCGCAGGGCGGCGGGCCGCCAACCCTCTAGCGAAAAACGCCCCGAGCACCAGGAGGGCCGCCCCTGCAAACCACGGGCCCCATCTGCCTATTGCATGGCGCATGGACATTGACAGCTACTCGCAGACTTCCAGGTTGATTCCATGCTGGTTTTCGCCAGAGCGCCCACTGCGCGCAAAAGTTCCATGGGTGGTTGATTTCACCCTTGGACCCTACCTTCCTCCATCCAGTACGTGAAACCCTCGGCCTGAAGAGTCCACCACTCCAAAGATCGGCGTCGCCCACCGCCGAGGCCTGCGGAAGGGGCGGGTTTCCGTCGGGATCGCGCCATGGCACGAGCATCACGAAACGATGATCGGCCCCCGCTCCCCACCCTGTGGGATACCCGCGCCCTGCGCCTCCAGTCGCCGTGCCGGCATCTCATGGCATCGGTGCACCTTCGGGGCAGGGCGCGGGCGGGGCCCGCCCCTATCTGTCCCTGGGGCCCCCGGCGGTTGTCTGCGCGTTTTCTTGGAGAAGGCACAACCGCCGCCCCCAGCGGTGACATCTCCGGGAGCAGTGGGCGCGTTCGCGCAAGACTTGGCATGATCCTCGACTCAGCATTCTCCCTGCCCCGGCAGCCGGCCCTGGCCCGATCCCTGGCCCAGCCCAGGCCGGAGAGGCCGACCGTCCGCCCCATGCCCCGCGAAACGCCCTCCGAGTTCGAAGCCGATCTGCAGCTCGTCGAAGCTGCTCGGCGCGGGGAGACCGATGCGGCACGGGAACTCGCCCGGCGGCTGCGCTGCATCCCGCGCATCCTTACGGCTCTGAATCGGCGCAGCCACGCTCCCCTCTCCCATCACGATCTGGAGGATCTGGCCGGCCAGGTCACCCTGACCGTCTTGCGCAAGCTGGGCGAGTTTCGACCGATCAACGTGCTCGAGGCCTGGGTCTACCGCATCTGCGCCCTGCAGATGCTCAACGCCTGGCGCCGACGGGGAGCCCAGGTGGCCCGGAGGACCCGACTCACGCCGCAGATCGCCGACGCTCCCCACCCCTTCAGCGACCCGCTGCGCAGCGCGGCCATTGAAAAGGCCCTCAGCCAACTCGACTCCGAATGCGAAGCGGTCGTACGCCTCAAGCACTTCGAGGGCCTGAGCTTCCCGGAGATCGGCTCGCGACTCTCCATCTCCCCCAACACCGCCAAGGGGCGCTACTACCGCGCCCTGGATCGGCTGAGGCACCTTCTCGCATCCCTCTGTCCCGAGGTTCAGTCATGAGTTCCGTCTGGGAACGCATTCTCGCCGGAGAGCTCGATCCCGATTCCGCCCCCGTGCAGGAAGCCGCCCTCCACGATCCGGCCCTGGCCGAAAAGCTCGAGGGCCTCGAGCAGATCGCGACAGAGCTCGACCGCTGTCGGGATATGGAAGAGGCCATCCTCGCAGAGGCGTCCCGGGCGGGCTCTGGCCCCCTGGAAGAGGCCACCGCAGAGCAGGTGCACGCCCGGCTCGCCCGGCGCAGTGTTCCTGGGGCGCGCTGGTCTTGGTGGGCCCTGGCCGCCGCCTCGCTCATCGTCCTGTTCGCCTGGCGCAGCAGGATCGAACGCGATGGGCGCCTGCCGCAGGAGATGCTGGGCGCCACCATCACCCTGAGTGGACCGGATCCCGCCCCCGCCGGGTTCGGTATGATCCACTGGCAGGCGACGGAGCTGCCCGCCGGTGGCTTCTACCAGCTCACCGTACGCACCGACGAGGCCGGAAGCCCGGGTAGGGAGCTCTCACGCGTGCGCTACCTCCAAGACTCCCAGTGGAAGCCGACCCCCGACGAGAGCGCGAACTGGCCGGACGCCGTGCTCGTGCGCGTCGAGGCTTTCGACGCCACCGGCGAGGTGCGCCTGGGCTTCTCCTCCTGGTACTCGCTGCGCCGCTCGCCCCGCTGAGTTCGGCCGGGGTCGGCCAGGGGGAGCAGACCGCCGAGAGCAGGGCCCAGGCAGACGCCTGGCCGCCCGAACTGACCGAAGCCTTCGAGGGGTGGAGGCAACGGATTGGTGAGACGAGGCGGGACAAGAGCCGGGGGCGCGACCTGCTCCTGGCCACCTTCCGCCTGATCCAGCTCCCCTCGGCACAGGAGGCAAACGACCTCGATCTCGCCCAGGTGCACGCCGAGACCTACGCGACTCTCGACCCGGAGACGCGCATCTTCCTCCTGGGGACCTGGATCGACACCCTGCTTCAGCACAGCCGCACGGCGGAGGCCCATCGGGTCCTCGAACGTTTCATCGCTGACCGCCCCGCAGCTCTGCCGAACTATCCGGGTCCCTACCTGCGCGATCATGGGATCCAGCTCGACCGCCTGCTCGCCCGGGTGGAGATCCAGGAGGGACGCCCCGACCTTGCCATCCCCATCGCCCAGCGTGCGCTCGAGGCCGCGCGTGAGACGGGCGAGGGGGATCTCATCGACAGCACGGCCGCCACCCTGGCGGACGGTTACCTCTCCTCGGGGCAGCACGAGCGGGTGATCGCACTCCTCACCCCGCTGGTCGAGGGCGGCGAGCACGACCGGCTCCTGATTCACCTGGCCCTGGCCCACTACGAGCTGGGCCTGCGCGGGGGGAAGCACCGCCACCGCGCAGAGGAGCTCTTGACCCGCGTCGCCGGGGAGGAGAGCCTGCCCGCCCAGGCACGCATCGTGGCCCGCGGCCGCTTGGCACTGCTCGACCTGGAGGCCCAGGCCTTCGAGTCGGCACTGGAGGAGGTCGCCGCAGCCCGCCGACTCTCCTCCCTGGGTGCCGCCGACGGGGCTTTCCTGACGGCCCTGGAGCACGAAGCAGAGCTCGGTGCGGGGCGTTCAGCCGAGGCCTCGGCCGAACGGCTCATCGCCGAGGTCGACGCCCTGATCCAGAGCTGGCAAGGCCTGGGTTCCCCGCCCGGAGGTGTCGGCTTCCTGCGGGACATGCGCGAGCGGCTCTACCTCGGCGAATACCTGGAACTGATCGCCAAGAGGCGGGGAGCACGAGCGGCATTCGAGCGCTTGAACGAGATTCAGGCCCTGGCCAGTCTCTCCCGGATTCTCGGGGGTGACGCGGGGTCGGTCGAGGAGATCGAGGAGCGTCTGATTCCTCCCGGTGGCGTCCTGTTGAGCCTGATGTACGGCCGGAAGCGGCTGCTGGTCTTCGAACTCGAAGGCAGCGGCGAGGTCGAGCTCCACCTCCTCTCGCCGGGACCGAACCTGATCCAGGACGCCCGTGACTACCAGCATCGGATCAGCCTTCCTCCCGATGGCCCGCGTCCGGCGGGGGAGGCGCGCGAGCTGGCGAGCCGCTTTTTCGACCGCGCTCTGCGCGAAAGAATCGAAAAAGCCTCTTCGGTCGTACTCGTGGGAGGCGAGATGTTCGCGGGGCTTTCCTTCGAGAGCCTGCCGCTCCTCTCGCAGCGCCCGCTGGGTGTCGATCGCGCACTCTGGCGACTACCGAGCGTCCCCTGCGGACTGGCCCTGGCCCGGCGGCCCCACCGGGAACCGGGCTTCCTGGACCTACTCCTCGTCAGCGACCCCTCGGTCGGGATCGAGCGCCCGGGCCTCTCGAGCCTGGTCGAACCGGTCGCCGCGGAACGCACCTCCGTCCTGGAATCGGCCAGCCTCCCCCGCTTGGCGCAGGAGCTGGAGGCCCATCCCGCCGCCGTTCATCTCTTCACTCACGGCTTGCTCCTGGCCGATTCGGTCATCCCGGCGGGCCTGCGCCTGGCCAGGGGGCAGGGAGACGACGGAGAGGTCTCCGCGGAGGAGGTGCTTGCGCTGGACTGGCCCGAGTTGGTGCTGCTTTCGGTCTGCGGAGCGGCTTCCGGACCGCTACGGATCGGGGATGCCGCCTCCGCGGATCTGCGGGGGGCCTTCCTGCGGGGAGGGGCCCGCTGCGTGGTCGGATCGAGTGCCGACTTGAACCGGGAAGCGACGCGCAGACTCATGGTCCACGTCACCGCGGCACTCGCCGCCGGGGCGGATGTGGCCGAGGCCCTGCGCCGGGGACGGGCAGCGCTTTGGAACGACCCCGCGACCCGCGATCCCTACTACACCTGCCTGGTCCAGGCCTTCGGCGTCCCCCCACGGGTGCGCTTCCATCCCCGCGAGCCAAAGCGGAGCGGCCGGCTCCTCTTCACCCTCCTGGTGGCCGCGGCCCTGGGCGTGACCTGGTTCGTGCTCCGCAGCGGGAAGCGGCGCCGGGCTTAGGGCATCGAAGATCGCAGGGTTCAGTTGGAACCCAGTTCTCCGACCGGCGGGGGCGGAATCTTGGGAACGATCACACCCTCGCCCACGGTGACATAGTCGTCGCCGTTCGAGTTCTCGAAGTACTGCACCTGGAAGGGCGAGACCCCTCCCCACTGCAGAAGCTGTTGGTGGGCCGCCTGTCCCGGCCCTTCCGCGGCAGGATCGCCCTGGGCGTGGTAGGCATGGGTCTGGTGCGGCGTCGAATAGACCACCTGCCCGCTCGCGTCGTATTGAACGAAGCGGGTGCGATAGAAGTAGTAGTCGGCCTGGGTGAAGAGGTGATTCGCGTCGAGGGTTTCCCCAGGAGCCAGGCGCAGGCTGAGGGGGATGGGGTCTGACGAGGAGGTATCGATCCCCGGGGTGATGTCCCGGCCCAGGCGCGTCAGGAGAGTGGAACCCTTGAGCTGGACCCACACGACGACCTCCAGGTCGACCAGGGGCGGTGTCCCCGCGGGCCAGCGCGTGGGCGGATAGAGATCGATGTCCGCTGTCGCAGTGCCCTGTGCATCCCCCACTTCGAGAATCGGGGGGGAGCCTGCCCGATAGGAGCTGGGCGATCGATCGCTCGCCTCTTCGACCTGGCTCATGCGCGTCACGAGCTGTCCGGTCGCCTGGCAGGAAAGGAAGATGTCCTCGTCCCCATCGCGGTCCACATCGACCAGCAGGGGCGCTGCAACCTGCCCGGGGGCGGCCTCGTTCGGTGTTTCCGAGAGAGCCAGGCGCACCAGAGCGGAGGGATCGAAGGAGGGGGTTTCCCCCCCGGTGTTGGGGAGCAGACCCACCTCTTGGGTCGAACGCCAGGAGAGGGCCAGATCGTCGGCCCCGTCACCGTCGTAGTCGCCCCCCGCCAACCGCTCGGGCTCGAGCCCCGCGGGCAAGACCGCGGGCTCGGCCGAAAGCCCGTTCGAGGTGACGGTGACGATCAACGGCGTCGTGCCGTCGGGGCGCAAGCAGAGGACCGCGGCCCACTGCCGCGGTCCTGCTCCTTGCCGGCCGGCGGCCGCATCGCGCATGGAGTAACCGGAGAATTGCCAGCTATCGCTGATCGTCCAGGTCTCGGCCTGGGGGCCGGCACTGGGATCGACCACCTCGGCAACGCGCATACCGTTGCTGTCGAGGAGCAAGAGTTCGCTCACCCCGTCGCCGTCCCGATCGAAGGGGATGACCCCAAGGAGAGCTTCGGGGGCGACGATCAGGGGGTCGGCCCGCTCGACCATGCCCCCGCCCTCGTCGGCGATGGAGAGCAGGCTGCGCCGATCCGCGGCCAGGCCGATGACCTGCACCGCACCACCCGGACCGGCACGATAGAAGAGCTCCACGGCCCCGGCCCAGGCGGCGGAGAACCCGGCGGAGGTCTCGCTCCAGAGGGTGCCGTCGAAGTCGAGCCAAGCCAGACCCGAACCATCGGCAATCAGGATGCGGTCGGAGCCGGCGGGAACGACCGCCACCGCGTCGGCGGCACGGCCGGAGTAGACCTCGCCCAAGGAGGCGGGTGCGAGCATCACCTCGAGACCACCCCCGCGCAGTTGCGCCAGATCGGGATAACCGTCGGCGTCGAAATCCCCCGTGGCCACGCTACCGAAGGCTCCCGCCCCGGCCGGGTCCCAGGGCGAGTCGAGGCGCTGGATCGACCCACCGGGAACCGTCTGGGCGGGCAGGGGGAGAGCGAAGAGGGAGGCGAGAAGGGCGAAGCGCAGAAGAGGTTTCATGGAGGCAGACCTCGAGGGGGGGTACACCCATGTTGTCGCACCCGCGCCCTCCGGTTCGCGCTTCTCGAAAAAACTCTCCGCCCCCTCTCTTCCCCTCTCGGCTCGCTTCGAGACGGCGCTCCTAACCCCGTCGCACCGCTCGCACGGGGTCGGCGTGGCTCGCTCGCCACATGGGGTAGATCGCGGAGAGCAGAGCCAGGGCGATGCAGCCCACGATGGCGATCCACAGGAAGGGTCCGGCGCTGACCTGGGGCAGGTCCAGGCCGACCAGTTGGCGCAGTCCGCGGATCACCAGGGGCGTGAGTCCCAGCCCGATCGCCGCTCCGAGCAGGGCTCCAACGAGACCGATGACGAAGGCTTCGAGCAGCACCATGCCCGCGAGCTGACCCTGGCCGGCACCGAGAGCCCGCAGGACGCCGGACTCCTTGGAGCGTTCGAGCGCCGCCAGGAGTTGGCCGTTCAAGACGCCCAGGCCCGCGAGCACCGCCGTCAACCCGACCAGGATGTCGAAGAGCACGAAGTCCCGGCCGATGTCCTCCCGGTGGGCGGCGTGCACCTCCTCCCCGCTGCGGTATCGGATGTGGTGGGGCCCCCCGTGGAAGGCCTCGACCGCGCTGCGCACTTCGTCCAGCCCCACGCCGGGCGCCAGGCGCAGGGAGACCGTGTCCACCGTGGCGGTGTCCAGGCAAAAATAGTCTTCGATGTAGTGGTCGGCGATGAGCGCATAGATGCGCTCGTCCGGGTCGGGGAAGTGCCCGTAGGCATCGCTGACGCAGACGATGGTGAAGGTTTCCCTGCGCCCGTCGGCCCGTGTGATCGTGTAGTGATCGCCGACGGCCAGGTCCTGGTCCTGGGCCAGCCTGCGGGAGACGATCATTCCCTGATCTTCCTCGAGGGCCCGGAGAAGCTCTGGTCTCTCGGCGCAGGGCCCGTAGCCGGCCAGTTCCCGCGTGGCCACCCCCTGGACGAGGAAGGGCAGGTGGATCCCCGTGCCCCCCTTCTCCACCCCCAAGACGATCCCGTAGTCGTGCAGATGGGCGGCAAAGGCATCGAAACGGGTCGGGGGCATGTCACGCACCCAGACCTTGTCGTGCAGGGCCTCCTCCGCCCAGTGGTCCACTTCACCCGCCAAGCTCGCGGTCATTCCCTCGAGCCCGATGAAGCCGGCGGTCACGAGGGAGAGGGCGGCGATCGAGACGCCGATACGCGCGGGAGCCGTACGCATGGCGCGCGCGCTGAGGAGGCCCGCCATGGGCCACAGCCGGCGGAAGGGGCGGGTGATGGCGATGCAAACCCCGGAGAGGATGGCGGGCAGGATCAAGGAGAGCACGACCACCAGGGCGAGTGCTCCGAGCGCCCCGAGCAGGATCATGCCCAACTCCGGAGTCATCCGGCCGACGACCGGCACGATCACCAGGTAGAGCCCCGGGATCACCAGCGCCAAGAGCAGGGCGAAGAGCAGACGAAGGCCGCCCCCACCGTGGGGCTCTGCGGGATGCTCGTCACCCCGTAGGACCCGCAGGGTGTTCATGCCGGCCAGGGAGACGAGGGGGTAGACCGAACCGACCAGGGCGATCCCAAAGCCCATCCCCGCCAGGGCCAGCACCATGCCCCAAGGCACGACGAAGATGCCGACATCCTTACCCGTGCCCAGGGTCGTGATCCCCAGGGAGAGCAGAAGTCGGGCCAAGCCGATCCCTCCCACCAGGCCGAGGGCCGATCCCATGCCGGCCAGCAGCAAAGCCTCGCTCAGGAATACGCGCCCGATCTGAGCGCGGGTCGAACCCAGGGCGTGCAGGGTGCCGACCTCCTTCATGCGCTCGTTCAGCGACATGGAAAGCGTGTGGAAGATGACGTAGAGCCCCAGCACGAGGGCCAGGAGCCCCGCCATGCGCACGCCCATGCGGAAGGCGCGTTCATCGGCGGCCTGTCCAAGGATCGCGGCGGGGTTCAAGTCGTAGGAGCCGAACTCGGCCAGGCTGGGCTTCAGTTGCTCGGGGTCGACTTCGCGATCGAGGCTGGCCCAGATCATCGGCTGAATGCGCGGGCCTCCTTCGTAGAGCGCCAGACCGGCCTGGTAGTCGACGAGCACGACCATGCCCCCCGATCGCCTCCCCACCTGTTCCCGGGCGAGGATGCCTGCGACGGTGAAGCGCAGGGCCGTCGGCGCTTCGCTCTCCCTCCCACGCGCGACGAGCTTGCCGTCCTCGCACACCTTGCGTCCCTCGCGCCGGGGCCTGGCCAGCCAGAAGGGATCACCGACTTCGAGTTCGAGCTTGCCGGCCAACGTTCGGCCGATCAGGGCCTGTCGGCCGCCCTCGGTCGGTAGATCCGAGCCCTCCGCCAGGCGGTAGATGCCGAGTTGAGCCGCGTAGCGGGCATCGATCGCCAGGAGCCGCACTCGCTCGGGGGCATCCGCGGAGTCCCCGTCGGCTCGGCGGACGGTGGCGTCCTGTTGGAAGTAGCGCGCAACGAGCGACACCCCCTCGATCTCATAGAGCCTGCGTGTATCCTCCGCAGCCTGTCGGCGGGGAACGCGGATCTCCACATCCACCCGGCCCCGTTCACGCGAGGGCAGGGAGAGCCCGATGATCGTGTTGTGATCGAGAACGACGACGCCGACGACCGTGGCCACGCCCAGGGCGATGCCCAGGATGGAGAAGAGGGTGCGACCCGGACGGGAGAGGATGCTCCGTCCGGCCAGAGTCCGGGCCAGTCCCATCAGGCGCCCCCCATCAGATCGACAGCTCTTCCAACGCGCCGTGGATCTCGCCGACGGTGAGGCTTGGTCCGCGTAGCTCGCGCTCCTTCAGTCGCCCATCGACCAGGAACAGCACGCGATCCGCATAGGCTGCGTCCCGAGGATTGTGGGTCACCAGCAGTACCGACCGGCCATCGTCGTCGCAGGCGGAGCGCAAGAGCCCCATGACCTCGGCGCCCGCCCGCTGGGAGAGGTTCCCGGTCGGCTCGTCGCACAACAGCAGCGCCTGACCTCCCATCAGGGCACGGGCCAGAGAGACACGCTGCATCTCTCCTCCCGAGAGCTGGTGCGGCAAGGCGTGCAGGCGGCCGGCGATGCGAAGCCGCCGGGCCAGCTCAGCCACTCGCTCGCGAACCTCTCGTTTGAGGGAGCGACCTCCGATCGCCACTGGAAGGGCGATGTTCTCCTCGACCGTGAGGTTTGGCAGAAGATTGAAGAACTGGAAGACGTATCCGACGCGACTGCGGCGGGCCAGGGTGCGTCCCCTCTCGGAGAGGCGTGAGATCTCGAGCCCGTCGAGCAGGACCCATCCCTCGGAGGGCTGGTCGAGACCCGAAAGCAGGTGCAGGAGAGTCGACTTGCCCGAGCCGCTGGGACCCATGATGCAGACGAACTCCCCGCGCTCGACGACAAACGACACGTCCTCCAGGATGGCTCGGGCCGAAGCCCCTTCCTGGTGGGATTTGGAAAGCCCGCAGGCTTCGACGATGACACTCACGGGGCCAAGGGTACGACACGAGGCCGCCCAAAGCTCCTTGGATCCTCCCCCTCAGAGGGAGCCTTCGTAGAGCGCTTGGATCTGGCCCTTTTCGAGGGCGGTGGGGAAGAAGGTCACCTCATCCAGCCATCCCTTCAAGGCTCGGGGGACCGAGGAGGTGTATTCCCCCAGCAGGGTATCCCCGTCGAAGGCCTCGATGTCGTTGCCCACGGAGATGACCTTCTCGGCCACGGAGAGGTTTCCCAGGGGATCCCCGAGGTAGGCCCGCACCCGATCCGGATCGACGACCATCGCCACGAAGCGCCACTGGCCCTGGGGGAGGTTCAGCCCCGTGCTCCAGCCGGTTGTCTGGCTCGATCCGTTCCAGGTGACCCGCAGTTCGCCGCCTTGGGTGACGAAGAGTCCGGCGGTCGTGGTGCCGTCGTTGGAGAGCACGATCCCCGAGCTCCCCGTCTGGCTCCCGTCGAGCTTGACCCAGGCACTGATCGTGCAGTGGTTGTCATTCAGGTCGAGGGGAGGGATGCGCACCAGGTCGTCGACTCCGTCCAGGCGGATCGAGTTCCCGGTCGCTGCGCTCGCCCCGGGTTCGCCGAGAACGACGCCCCCTTCGAAGGAGCCGTCCACCCCTCCCAGATCATCGACCGCCACCGCGCCGGAGGTCTCGTCGAGTGCCCAGCGGTGCGCCTGTCCCACGGTGAACTGCCAGACATCTCCGGCCAAGAGCGTGGGGAAAACGTGGCTGTCGACGCGCCAGAAGAGGCGTTGTCCCACGGTGAGGTTCCCCGGATCCCAGGTGGAATCGGAGGTGGTGCCCTGGTAGAGGGGGCTCGAGGTATCGGCGTCGCGAACCGCCAGGTAATCGCTGCCCAGATAGACGTCGAAGTCGGTTGCGCCGGCGGGTGCATGCCAGGAGAGCCGGCCGCCGGTGAGGATGCCTCCGTCGCGCGGGAGAGGCGCCTGGGGGGGACCGCCGAGGAGGGCTAGATCTTCCAGGCTGGTGGAACCGAGGGCGCGATCGTAGATCGCCACCTGGGCCAGGGCTCCCAGGAAGGCGCGTGACGCATCGTCGGGATCCCAGCCGAGGAAGCTCTGCCCGCTGAAGGTGACCTGCCCGTGGGAGGCGACTCGGGTCTTCTTCGAGTGGGTCGTCCCATCGATCATGTGCAGCACGGCCTTCTCGGGTCGGATGACCAGAGCGACGAAGACCCACTGCCCCAGGGGGGGAACCAGGCCGGAGTTGAAGCTCCAGGTACCGCTGTCATTGGTCCAGGTGTAGCGCAGCTCATTGGCGGTGCCGAAGTGCAGTCCACCATCCTCCCCTGCGCGGGTCATCAGGATGGAGGCCCAGGCCGGCTCGGAAGCGTCCCGGCGCAGCCAGGCGGTCAGGGTCACCTCGTCCCCCCGCAAGCCGAGGGGGGGGATGCGTACCCGATCATCGATCCCGTCGAAAGCGACTCCCGACCCGAAGGGACCCGAGCCGTCCCAGGTCGGTCCGTTCTGGAGTGTCGCCTCGTGGCCGTAGCCTGAACCGTCCTGGGCCACGGTCCCCGTGCCCTCGTCGAGGGCGTAGATCGCCTCCACCTCTCGGCTGGGCACATCGACGGTGACCTGGCCCGGGGTGGTGAGGCCCGTGGGATCGCCGACGGTGTAGGTGAAGGCATCCACGCCGACGTGGGGTTGATCCGCGTCGTAGACCAGCTCCCGGAAGATGTTGACGCTGGTGTGGGCCCCCATGGGGGTGGGGTCCTCGACTGCTTTGATCGAGAAGGGTTGACAGTTGCCGTCGTCGTCGTTGGCGAGCACGTCGAGAGTCAGCGGCCCCTCGGCGAGCTGATTCTTGGTCAGGACGATCCCATCGGGGTAGGCGTAGGGCGGCACGGGGTCGACGTAGGGACCGACGATGTCGAGGCAACCGAGGCTGTCGCGGAAGGCGATGATGATGTCGTGGGTGAGGGGTGCGATGTAGAGGCAGGCCCCGCACATGTTGTTGCAGGGGGAGGTGTCGTGGCAGTGGCCCGCCCCCCAGTTGTGGCCCAGTTCATGACCCAGGACACCGCTGCTGTCGACGCTCCACCCATAGGCCCAGGGCAGGTTGCAGACCACGCCGACATAGGCCAGCCCCGCGTAGCCCGAGAGGTTGGTCTTGTCGGTCATCAGATGGGCCATGTCCCGCGGAACGCCGACCTGGGTCGAGTTCCACTCGGCCTGGAAGAGGTCGAGCAGGTCGCCCCCGTCGGTGTTGAAGTAGAAGGGGGCGGTGCGCACGACGATGGCGGTGATGCGGTGCTGGATCTGCACGTCGCGAGCGTAGAACTCGTTCACCACGGCGATGTGGTTTTCGATGTTGGCGACTGTCCCGGCGACGGTGCCCCCTTGGCGCAGGTAGTACTCGTAGTCGGCGTCGAAGGCGATCTCGGCTTCGTGGATGCAGGTGGGGTTGCCGAAGGGGTCGGGCCCGATGGGTGCGCTGGGCGGGGCGGCGGCCGCCCCGGCGGGTGTGCGCGGATCGCAGGGCACCTCCTCTGGGAGAACATCGCGAGCGATGTGCAGATGCCCCACGGCCCCGCCCCGTCCGCGCAGGGGTTCCACGGTCCAGTCATCGCCGCCCGGCATGAAGATGTGGGCCGAGAGGCCCAAGGGTGAGAGGCTGGCGACGACGAGGCTACCCTCTTCGCCGGCGACCACTCCCCGGTAGGTCGAGGGGGGCGGCGGCGTGAGGGTTTCGAGGGAACCGTCGCGGCGGTAGGCGAGCAGTAGGAAGTCCTCGGCGCGCACCGAGCGTTGTTCGAGGGAGAGCCACTGGGCGACCCCTTCCCGTTCGACCCGCACCTCGAAGCGGGGCGGCAGGCCCCTGGGTAGATCGACGGCGAAGGGTTCTTGGGCCAGGGCGGGCAGGGCGAACAGGGGCAGCAGGAGTCGGCGCATCATCACACCTCAACTCTAGCCAAGGGTGCCAATCGTGGGCCCCGTGACTCTAGAATCGGCCCTATGCGGGCAGACGAGTTGCTTCTCTTGCAGACCCGCCACCACTACCGCTGGGTCGACCGGGCCACATCGGACGTGGGTGCGGAGCCGGCCCGGCGAGAGATCCTGCCGGGCCGTCCGACGATTGCTTGGCAGGTGGGGCACCTGATCGAAGAGGTGGAGTCCACCGCGGAGGCCCTTTGCGGTTTGTCACCTCCCCCCTCACCCCTACCGGAATCCTGGCAGGAGCTACGGAGGCGCTGGGAGGCCTCCAGCGGAGCGGCACTGCGGGCCCTGGCCGGCCTCGGCCCCGGGGAGCTCGCCGCCCCTCCCGGGGTTCCGATCCACCCCGGCTTCGAGGAGAGCCTGGCAACCCGCCGCCACTGGTGGACCGGCCACGTCTTCCATCTCGCCTACCACTTGGGACAGGTGGGTCTCCTGCGCGCCGCCCTCGGCCTGGACCGGCAGGGTTTCGCCCCCTGACCCCCTATCCAACCCAACCAAAGACAGACAGAGGTGGGCCCAGAAGCGGCGCCCCCGAATCGAGGGGCTCTGCCCCCCGGACTCCCCCTCTGGGGCGCTCCAGAGGCCCTTCTGATCCCAATCCATGACCTCCGAGGTACGTCAAAGCACATGCCCCTAACTGCGCGAAGGATGGTGTCCCTCGACACTTGTCGGCAATCAGACGATCTGGACGACTCCTGGGACGGCTCGAACCGCTCCGTGGTACACGGATCGTGCTCAGCGTCTCCTCGATGAGGGTGACCTCTGCCGGCGAGGCGGAGTGAACGGTTGCTCCGAGAGGAACACCCTCGCCGTCGACCACCATCATGCACTTCGTTCCCTTGCCGCCCTTCGCCTTGGACTGCGTCCCCTCCTTTTTGCAGATGCGAAGGTCGCATCTGCGAAGGTCTCCTGCCAGTTGAGCCAACCACGGCGGTCCAGCTCGCGCAGGAAGGCACGCCAGACCCGCACCCAGGTATCGTCTTCTTCCCAGCGCCGGAGTCGACGCCAGCAGGTCAACGGAGAGGGATACTCCTCCGGCAAATCGCGCCAGCGGGCGCCGGTTTCCAAAACCCAGAGGATCCTTTCCAGGACCTCGCGGTTGTCGCGGAACGGCCGCCCTCGGCTCTTCAGCTTGGGTAGTGACGGTTCGATTCGCGTCCACAGCTCGTCGGTGAGTATCTTGCTCCGAGGCATGGTCGGTACCTCCCATGCCTATCTGTTCGGCGCGTCTGTGAAGTGGCAGTGAGCTTGCCCCCAAAGTAGGACCACAAACTACCCTTATGAAACCGCTTCTCGGCAAGGACCGCGACGAGCTGCCGGTTTTCTACGATTTCCTATCGGAGCACTGGAAGCACGCCCGGACGACGAACCTGATCGAGTCCACCTTTGCCACGGTGCGGCTGCGGACGAAGCGAACCAAGCGCTCGGGCTCGCGGATGGCATACCTGTCCATGGTCTTCAAGCTCGCTCGAGCCACCGAGCGCAAGTGGCGCAAGCTCAACGGATAGCGGCTTCTCGGAGACCTCATCCGAGGAGTCCAATTCAAGGATGGCACCATGGTCGCCGCGTGATCCTCCTGGAATCTCATCCACAACTCTTGACCATATCTCGTGACACGGCACAAGCGAAGAGAACGTTGGGGACCGTCCCGCGGCCAGGACCGTTCCAGAAAAAGAGAAAAGTGCCCCTTGACATTGCGGCTAGGGGGGGGTAGCACCGTATACGCCTGGGATGGCTGTGGTATCCACTGCTGGACCGAAAGGATCACAACGGCTGATTCGAAAGGAGAGATGAACTGAATGAAGCTAAGAACCATCCCGATCATGTTGGCACTCGGCGGTCTCGCGCCCTCGGCGATCGCCGTTCCCTCCGCTGCCCCACCTGGGCCGGCTCAGGACTGTCAGCTGGAGCCCGATGACGACTTCGATGACTACACGCCGACACTTCCCGGATCGAGTATGACGCACAGCCGGGAGGAGATTATCGGGTTCATCGCCGACCACATTAGCAAGGGCCTTGCGGACGAGATCGACGTCGCGACCGACCCAGAAGACGGGTGCGCCGAGGTGTGCGAGCGGACGCGCTACGGGACCGGCAAGGCCGATGCGACAACCATCGCGCTCCGGACGAGCCGGATGCCGCTCTGGCTGTGTGCGATCGTCATGATTCATGAATACCGCCACTGGCAGCGGGCGCACGAGGCCGGAAAGACTACCGGGAACCCCGGAGAGGGGGACCCAGAGACCGCTGGCAGCAACCCCTGCGGCTGGTGCAACCACGCGGCCATGGGCGTAGAGGACACGGCGACAGCCGCAGAGCTATGCGAACAACTCTCCGCGGCGGAGCGCAAACAGCTCTGCGACCTTGCGTGGGAGTGGCGCAAACAGATTGCGAAGGCCCTCACGAAGTGTGTGTACGACGGATGCACGTCGTGCTGCGGCTTCAGTTACGTGCCCAACGTCGATGAGATCTGGTCCCCTCCCCCCTGCTGTGTTCATTGAATCCGCGAGGTGTTCCTATGTTGTCAATGACTAACAAGCGCCTACTGCTCGCTGTCGGCCTCATCTTGGGGCTGACGTCGATTACCCTCGCAGTGCTAGAGCCGCCGAGGCAGGTGAGTCCGCCTCCCCAGCCCCTCGCCGGGATCGACAAGGAGAAAGCCAAGCTGACGTTCTCATCGTCGATGGTCGACGGAGAGGTCGAGTATTTCATGACCGAGAAGTCCATTTCCATCGAATGGGCCGTCACCTACTCGCCCGGCGGGCCGAGCGATCCGCACCTCTCGGTGCAGACCGAGGCGACGAGGTTTTGGCCTACCGAGGTATCGGGCGCCGGTCCCGGGAAACTCGCGGTGGCCGGCAAGGACGCGCGTACCGGCAACACCGTCATCGAGATCTGGGAGTTCACCCTCCCGAGTCCCTTCCCCGCACCCTACGTAGACCCGGCTTCAGGCGAGACGGTCTATCCGCAGATCCACATACCGGTCACCTCGCGTAAGGTGGTCTTCGACGAGCAGACAGCCGGCAAAAGCCTGGTGTGGGCGCTCTTTTCCCATCACGCGCTGAAAGACCACCTGCTCGTGCAGTTTTGGGACTCCCGGGACCTGTACACGCTCGACATCGAGACCGGCTCCCTGACGCTCCTCCTCAGCCCTAGCCCGAACCAAGGGGTACCACAGGAGCCCAACCTTGCGAACGACTACGTAGACCGGTGGAGTGCTAACCACACCACGCACGGATACGTCTACTTCTTCTCCCCCAAAGGGAACAAGGGTCTCGACCTCTTGGCGCTCTTCGACCGTGATCGGGACGGGCAGATCGAAGAGCACCGCACCCTCTCCCGACAGGAGTTCAAGCAACTCGGCCTCGCGGACGGGAGCGCCTACGTGCAGTACTTCTGACGGCGCTCTTTGCGTTGCAGAGGCTTCGATCGAAGACTCCCGGCGAGCGGAACGGGGTGGACTGAAACGCGGTGAGGCGCGCCCGATCACAGCTATCGCAAGAGGGAGATGGAGGTATGACCGAAAGCTGTGGATGAGGGCCAGAGGAAAGGCGCGACGTACCCTTGGTGCTCGACACTAACGCGAGACCCAAGCCCCCGACACAGGGGAAGGATACGTCACATGCACGAGCTACTCCTTTCGCCCAGCCGCAGCCGGCCCCGAACTCCAAGGATGCCCTCACGGAGATCCAGAGGTGGGTCACCAAGCGGCGCCAGTTGAGCCGGGGTTTTCGTTATGCCGTAGGGCACGCGAGTCGAGGTCTTGGTTGGGTTAGGGGGGCTCAGGGGTGCTCGGCTGCCTGGGGCCACGGAGGCCGTAGGCCGGAGTGGCCCCAGGCAGCCGCGGGTTCGTTACGCGGCAGGCTCCCTGGCTTCGCCGCTCCAGGCTTCCATCGGGGTCCGCCATCCAAGCGACTGGTGCGGGCGGTCGGAGTTGTAGTGCGCAAACCAGCGAGCGACGCCGCGCTCGAGTTCGTTCAG
>JALWOP010000219.1 GCA_027083445.1 Planctomycetota bacterium
TGCGAATCTTGAGCGTCAACTCTGCCAAACTCGTCAGCAACTGTTCCCCTAATCCAGCATCACCCGACAACTCAATCAGCACCGCCTTGAGATCCATCCCCGCGCAGAACGCCCGCCCCGCGCCGGCGATCACCAGCCCGCTCGTCTCCGCCGAGCCACCCTCATCGGCCGCCTCCCCGCTGCGCGGGGGGACGGCTGGAGGGAAGCCCAGCCGGCAGTGGAGGCCGGCGGTGGAAGGCTTGGGCGGGTGCGGATCAGGCACCGACCTGGAAGCGCTGGAAGGCGAGGATCGTCGTCTCCTCGCCCAGGGCGGCGCGCAGAGCCTTGGCCACGCTCTGCTTGTCGTCCTTGATCCAAGGCTGGTCGACCAGGGTCTTTTCGGCGAAGAACTTCTCCAGACGCCCGGCCATGATCTTCTCCTGGATCTCCTCGGGCTTGCCGGCGAGTCCCTCCTTGATGATCGCCTTCTCACGCTCGATCGCCTCGGCGGGGATGGAATCGCGATCGAGCCCCTCGGGACTGAAGACGACGATGTGCATGCAGAGGTCCCTCAGGACATCGTCCGCGCCGCTTCCGGATGTGCGCACGGCGACCAGCGCCCCCTTCTTGTCGTCGTGGTGCACGTAGGCAGCCACACGGCCCTCGGGGCTCTCCATGCGGCGCACGCTGGCGATCTGGATGTTCTCGCCGAGCTTGCCGACCAGGGCGGTGAGGGCATCCTTGACCGTGCCGTCGCCCTTCCACGACTGGGTCATGCACTCCTCGACATCCGCCGGTCCGTGTTCGAGCACGTGGGCGGCGAGGTCGGCCAGGAAGGTGTCGAAATCAGGGGTCTTGGCGACGAAGTCGGTCTCGCAGGCGATGGAGACCATGGCGCCCGCCTGGCCATTCTCGGAGAGGCAGGTGGCGACGCGGCCTTCGCCGGTGTCGCGTCCCGCCTTCTTGGCAGCGGTCTTGAGGCCGGCCTTGCGAAGCTCGTCGAAGGCGGCTTCCATGTCGCCGCCGGTAGCTTCCAGGGCCTTCTTGCACTCCATCATGCCGGCGCCGGATTTCTCACGGAGCTCACGGACGAGGGCAGCGGTGATCTGGGACATCGGTGGAAATCGGTGGATCTGGGGGTGGCTGGTGAGGGGGTATTCGGCGGGCGCGGGACGATTCGCTCGCCCCGCGCCCGAGTGGGAGCCGACTTGGGAGGGAGCCCCCAAGGCTAGGCCCGAGACGAGAACCGGGGCTAGGAGTCGCTATCGAGGGCCTTGGCCTGCGAACCGTCGCTGGTCGGAGGCGTGGGCGCTTCGATCGGGGCTTCCGCGGCCGACTGGGGAGTGGGAGCCGGCTGGGGAGTGGGAGCCGGTGCCGGTGCTGGAGTCGGTGCTGCAGTCGGTGCCGGCGTCGAAGCCGAACTCGAATCCGCGGCGGGGGCTTCGCCCGACGGGGCGGCTGGCGAGGGGGGACTGCTGCGCCGTGGAGCACGTTGGCTGCGGGTCGGGCGCACCTCGTCGGTGACGCCGGCCTCCTCCTCACTGCGCGTCTCGCCCATCGAGGCGACCTCTTCGCGGTGGGAGTGCCAACCCGCTTCGACCGCCTCGGCGAGCTGCTCGATGATCAGCCGCACCGACTTGAGGGCGTCGTCGTTGCCGGGGATGACGACGTCGACGTCCCCCGGATCGCAGTCGGTATCGAGGAGGCCGATGGTCACGACCCCCATCTTGCGCGCCTCACGGGCAGCGTTGTACTCGCGGGAAGGATCGACGACGACCATCGCTCCGGGGAGGGTCTTCATCTCGCGAATGCCCCCCAGGTTGCGGGTGATCTTGCGCCGCTCACGCATGAGAGAGGCGACCTCTTTCTTGGTCAGGCGCTGCTCCTCGATCGCCTTTTCGTCGATCGCCTCGAGCTCCTCGAGACGCTTGAGGCGCGAACGGATGACGGAGAAGTTGGTCAGGGTTCCGCCGATCCAGCGCTCGGTCACGATCGGCATGCCGGTACGCTCGCCGACGTCGGCGATGACGCCCTTGACCTGGCGCTTGGTCCCCACCCAGAGGACCGACTGGCCCTCGGAGGTGATGCGTTGCAGGAGGTTGCGGGCGCGGATGATGCCGCGCATCGTCTCGCGCAAATCGATGACGTGGATGTTGTTCCGGCGCCCGTGGATGTACGGGGCCATCTTCGGATTCCACCGCGACACGCGGCATCCGAAGTGCACACCAGCGTCGATGAGCTGTTGAACGGTAAGATTGGGCATGGAAGAGGGAATCGAAAGGGACTACCTGCGGAGAGGCGCGGCGGCGGCCGACGCGGCTCTCCGGGGTTTGCCCGGAGGGTTTCCCCTGGAGCATCCGGGTGGATGCCGTCGGGGGGGATGGACCGAAGACGCGACCCGAGAGCCGGACGCGCATCCCCCACCGGCCGAGCCGCCGCTGGAGCGACTCGGGGGAGCAGGGGCGTGGAGGTACGACGATCGGGCACACGGGAGGAGAGCTCCCGGCGCAAATCGGGGCAGGGATTCTACTGGGCCCCTGGGCCCCGTCAACGGGCGGGGTACACTTCAGCACCTTGCAGAGCCCCGCTCCAGCCATGACCACCCCGCCCAGGATCCTCATCTGTGACCACCGCGGTGAGGGGCTGGCCGAGGCCCTGCGGCCCCTGGCTTCCGTCGGTCTGCGCCTGGAGACGACCACCTCCCCGGCCCAGACCCGTTCCCATCTGCGGGAAACGAGGCCCGAGCTGATCGTCATCGACCCCCTGGCCCGGGGGGGGAGCAGCGAGCTCGACGCCCTGCGCCCCCACCGGCCACCGCCGGTCCTGGTCGTCGCCGATCCGGGGGACCCCCTCCCCGCGGTGCTGGCGGCGCGGTCCCTGGGAGAGGGCCCCTGGGACGTGGTCTATCGGGGCGCCCCCCTCGAGGAGTTCCTGATGCGCATCGAGCGCCTGCGCCGCCAGGCCGCGAGCCTGGTCGAGCTGGACGAGATGCGCTTTCAGGCGGTCCACGACGACCGCACCCGTCTCCTGCGTCCGATCCCCTTCGGCCAACGCCTGCGGGAACACTTCTCCGCCGCGGGTCGCCACCGCTTCGACCTCGCCTTGGCGCTGCTCGACCTGGACGAGTTCGGGATGGTCAACAAGGACTTCGACCATGTCGTCGGCGACGAGGTGATCGAGCGGGTCGGAGGGGTCGTGCGCGAGAACCTGCGGGCCGAGGACGTCGGCGCGCGCATCGGGGGCGACGAGTTCGCCGTCATCCTGCCCTACACGGGACGGGTGGATGCCGCCCGCGTCGTTCAGCGCCTGCGCGCCGAGGTTCGCGCGCTCAGCGGTCCGATCGGAGACTCGAAGGCCCAGGTGCACATCTCCGCCAGCATCGGCTTCGAGACCTTCGACGGCAGCGACCTCGATGCGGTCGAGACCCTGCGCCGACACGCGGAGCAGGCGCTCCGCCGGGCCAAGGAGCTCGGCGGGGACCGGGCCCTCTACTTCCGCGCCCTGGGCAGCGGCTCCGAAGGGGAGCCTCCCCGCAGCGAGGCGACAGGAAGCTGAGAGCACCCGCTACTCGGCGGTGAGCAGGATCGGGCGCAGCCAGTCGGCGCGGTCCGAGACGAACGCCTCGCTGGCTGGATCGACCTCGAGCACCAGCTCTTCGACGCCGCGCAGATCGAGGTTCACCTCCTGGGGTGGGTCGCCCCCCCGCGTGAGGGGACTCTCCCAAAGCACCTTTCCATCCGCGTGGATCCGGAAGATGACCGAACCGCGGTGGCGATTGGCGAGGACGGAATCGTCCACCCCGAACCAGGTACGAAGACGGCGGTAGCCCCCCTCGAGCTTCCAGGTGAGGCGACTCGGAGCGTGCACGCCGATACCCCGGGACCAGGTGCGCCCGGCGCAGACCAGGGGAGCACCGAGACAGTTGCGGTCCTTGCGATGGGGATAGACCATGCCGAGTTCATCACTCCCCCCGAACAGGTCGATCGGTCCCCCATCGCTGACCGGCAGCTCCGAGAGGAAGCGGTAGAGCGGGTCCTGCAAGGCGACCTCCCTCACCAGGGCGGCGGGTAGCTCTCTCTCCGCTGCGCCCCAGCGCAGGGTCACCCCCTCGGCGTCCACGCGCAGAAGATCGCCCGCCAGGCGCCCTCCCCCGACCAGGTCGACCTCGGCGGGGCTGCCCGCGCTTCCGCCGCCCCCATCCTCTGGAGCCTCCTCCTCGAGATACTCGACGAAGAGGGCTGCCACCTCGCTCCAGGGATAGAGGTGCTCCCCGAGCCGACCTTCGAAGCGCACGCCCTTCCCATCGAACTCGATCAGGACCCCATCGACCCGGTCCCCCGAGCCCCCGCGGAGCACGTAGAGTCGATCCCCCTCCTGGGGAGGCTCGGGCACGCTGCTCCCGTCCTGCGGAAGGCGACCGGGAACGACCAGGGAGGCGAGGCTCTCGATGCCGATCGGCAGGCGAAAGCCCCGGGCCAGGGCCAGGTCGAGGCGCTCACCATCCCCACCGGCGATCCAGCCGCTGAGTCGCTCTCCCCCGTGGAGGGTCAGGATCGCCCGCTCCTCCTCCGCCCCCGCCGGCGGCGGAGCGGCAAGCCCCTCGTAGTGCAGGAAGACCGTCCCGCCCTCGCGCAGATCGGCGGGGGTCAGGGTCGAGGGGGGCTGGGAGCGCTGCACCCCCTCCAGGGTCTCCAGGACGAGGCGCGCTCCCCCGCTGGGGTCCTGAGGGGAAGGGGCGGGAAGGAGGGAAGCGAGCAGGAGGAGGGCGTGGAGGGTCGGCATCGCGCCCATCCTAGTCCCTGGGGGCGGCCGTTCATCCCCCCCCCCGGCCTGTCAGCCTGGCAGAGGCCGGGGCGAGGAGCGAGGCCGCCTGCCAAAGCGGCAGCAAGCCTCCCCCCACTGCAGGCCCTAACCCCTTGCTTGACAAGAACTTCAGCCCCCAGCGGCCCCTGCGGCACCCTTCTTGCAAACCAGCCGCAAACGATCAACCTCCGCCGCCGGGACCCGCGCCCGACCTGGCGGAGGTCGTCCACGTCAACCCCACCCAATCCACGACCCCCACACGACCCCGCTCGGGGCCCCGCGCGGGCCTCCAGCGCCGGGACAGCACAGGGAAGAAAGCACAGGGAACTCGTATGGCCAAGCAGATGGTATTCCAGTCCGACGCCCGCGACGCGATCCGCGAGGGTGTCGTGAAGCTCGCCAAGGCGGTCACTTCAACCCTCGGACCCCGCGGGCGTAACGCCGTGCTCGACAAGGGCTGGGGGGCGCCGACCGTCACCAAGGACGGCGTCACCGTGGCCGAGGAGATCCAGCTCGCCTGCCCCTACGAGCAGATGGGCGCCCAGCTCGTCAAGGAGGTCGCCGCCAAGACCAGCGACGTCGCCGGCGACGGAACGACCACCGCGACCCTGCTCACCTCCGCCATCTTCAGCGGCGGATTGAAGGCGATCACCGCCGGTGCCGCTCCGGTACGCATCAATCAG
>JALWOP010000220.1 GCA_027083445.1 Planctomycetota bacterium
ACCGTCGCCCCTCCGGCCCTGCATTCCATTCCATGAGCGAAGAGCTCCTCAGGTACGTCGACCTCATCCACACGCAGAAGGACATCCCTCGCGAGATCGTCTTCCGCGCGCTCGAGGAAGCTCTGGCTGCGGGAGTCCGCAAGCGTCTGGGGCTGGGGGAAGACCTCGTCTGCACCATCGATCGCAAGACCGGTGAAGTGGCCACCGAGGACGAGGAACAGGTCTACGAGTTCGAGCTCGCCGAGCTCGGCCGCATCGCCGCCCAAGCGGTCAAGCAGGGCTTCACCCAGCGGGTCCGCGAGGCCGAGCGCGATGTGCTCTACGAGGAGTATGAAACCCGGGTGGGGACCCTGGTCACCGGTCAGGTCCAGCGCTACGAGGGCAATGATCTGGTCGTCAACCTCGGCAAGGTGGAAGCCCACCTGTCCAAGGAGGACCGCGTGCGCGGCGAGACCTACTCCCCCGGGGATCGCATCCGCGCCATCGTGATCGAAGTGCGCAAGGACGGCAGCCGCGTACGCATCCTGGTCAGCCGCACCCACCCCGACCTGGTGCGACGCCTCTTCGAGCTCGAGGTGCCCGAAATCGCTGACGGCATCATCGAAATCAAGCGTGTGGTGCGCGAACCGGGCTACCGGACCAAGATGGCGGTCATCTCGAGCGACCCCAAGATCGACTGCATCGGTGCCTGTGTCGGCGTGCGCGGGTCGCGCATCAAGGCGGTCATCGACGAGCTACGCGGAGAACGCATCGACATCATCCGCTGGAGCGACTCCCTCGAGACCTTGATCATGAACGGGCTCAAGCCCGCGACGATCCACCTGGACAACATCTATCCCGACGAGGAGCAGCACTCCGCCGTGGTCATCGTCGACGAGGACGAACAGTCCCTGGCGATCGGCAAGCGCGGGCAGAACGTGCGCTTGGCCAGCCGCCTGTGCGGCTGGGACATCGACATCAAGACCCGCGAGGAGTTCTTCGGCACCGAGGATGGAGGCACCGAGGAGGGAAGCGCGGAAGAGGAAGCGAGCGGCGAAGACTCCGGAGCGGAGCCGGTCGATGGAAATGCCGACGCCGCCCCTGCTGATACCCCTTCTGGCGAACCCCAAGCCGGCGGCGATGAAGGGACCCCGGATTCCTCTTCCGGGCCCTCGATTGAAGCAACCACGGAGGGGGAATCGAGAATCTGACGCCCATCCGGGCGACGGAAGAGCCCCTCTCGATCAGCGGCCGAAGCGACCGCAGACATAACGATTTGAGCGACAAGATCCGCATTCACGAACTGGCCAAGAGGTACGGGCTGTCCGGCAAGGACTGCGCCGCCAAGCTGCGGGACTTCGGTTTCAGCAAAGCCAGGAGTCACATGACCGCCCTCGACGAGTTCGAGGCGATGCAGGCCAGCGGTCTGCTCGAAGCCAACGGCATCGAACCGGTGGCAGCCTCCGGCGCTGCACAGGAGGCCAGCGTCGGCGGGGTCAAGGTCAAGAAAAAGCTCAAGAAGAAGACCGCCGAGGCGGTGGATGGGCCGGAGACGACCACCACCGAGCCCCTCCCCGCAACCACCCCGGCGGTCCCTCCCATCGAGGATGCCGCACCGCAGGGGGCCGAACCGGGCGGGACGACAGCTCCCGAGCATGGGCCTTCCGAGCATGGGGCCCGCTCCGCCGAAATCGCCGAGGAGGCCCCTCGGGAATCCTCCAACCGGGAGAGCGCGACCATCCCTGACTCTCCCTTGGAATCGGCCCAGGGGGCGGGCGGGGAAGCCACCGCGACGGTCGAGAGCGACGCTTCCGCTGAGACGACTCCCGCGGGAGGTGTATCCACCGGGACCGAAGGGGCCGAGGCCTCCCCCACCACACCGGGTGAGGAGGCTCCCGAAGCCGGAGCTCCCGCAGAAGAGGTTCCATCCAGCGAGAGCGAACCTTCCGGCAGTGAACCTCTCAGCGGTGAGACGGGCCGTGAAGTCGGCGGTGAAGTCAGCACGGAACCTGCGGAGAACGCAGCGGCCTCCCCCGAGGCGATGGAAGAGGGCGCAGCCCCCAAGACCGAGGAGGCTGCACCCCAGCCGGAAGCCCCCAAGAAACGCCCCGGACCCAAGGGCAAGATCACCGGCTTCATCGATCCCTCCAAGCTCCAGCAGGCCCAACCCCGGAGGCGCTCGGAGTCCCGACGGCTCAAGTCTCGCGACGATGCCACCCCCGATGTACGCCCGACCTTCACCGGACGGGGTGGACGCTCAGGAGGCCAGTCCGCGGGTCGCAAGCTCACGGCGGCTCAACTGCGCGAGCGGGAGCAGGGACGCTTCCTGCGTCGCCAAGGCCGGCGCTCGAGCACCGGGCGCGGCGGTCGGCGAGGCGGGGGCGGATCACGTCCCCACCAGGATGTCACCGAGAGTCCCCTCAAGGACACCACGGTGGTGATCGAAGCTCCGATCACCATCTCCAAGCTGGCCGAGGCCCTCAAGCTCAAGGTCAACGTCGTCATCAAGAAGGCGATGTTCTCCCAGCTCGGGATGTTCACGAGCAATGCCCTGCTCGACGATGACACGGCCGCACTCATCGCTGACGAGTTCGACGTCACCCTCGACATCCGTCACGAGATCAGTGCCGAGGAGCAGCACCTCGAAGCGCTCAAGCGCAAGCGTGATGAAATCGACGAAGACGACCTCGTCATGCGCGCGCCGACCGTCGCCTTCCTGGGCCACGTCGACCACGGCAAGACGACCCTGATCGACAAGATCCGCTCGACCCGTGTGGCCGAGGGGGAGTCCGGCGGGATCACCCAGCACATCGGCGCCTACCAGGTCCAAACCGAGCAGGGCCATACGATCACGATCGTCGATACGCCGGGCCACGAGGCCTTCACGGCCATGCGTGCCCGCGGTGCCAAGGCGGTGGACATCGTCGTGCTGGTCGTCGCCGGAGACGACGGCGTCAAGCCCAGTACCGTCGAGGCGATCAATCACGCTCGGGCAGCCGGAACTCCGATCGTCGTCGCCCTGAACAAGAAGGACAAACCCGGCTTCAACGCCAACCAGGTCATCCAACAACTGATGGGGCACGAACTCGTGCCCGAGGCCTACTCAGGTACGACGGCATTCTTCGAGACCTCCGGTATCACGGGCGAGGGCATCGAGGATCTGCTCGAGCACATCTTCCTGATGGGCGAAGCCGAGATCGACCTGCGGGCCAGCGGTAGTGGCCCGGCCAGTGGCGTGGTCCTCGAGGCCCAGGTCGAACAGGGACGCGGTGTGGTCGCTCACCTGTTGATCCAAGACGGCACCCTCCTGCGGGGAGACGTCATCCTGGCCGGAGAGGGGTACGGCAAGGTCAAGTCGATCCATGACGACCGCGGCAATCAGCTCCAGAACGCAGGCCCCTCGATGCCGGTCGAAGTCACCGGTCTCGCGGCGCTGCCCGGCGTCGGCGATCCCTTCTATGTGGTGGAATCCCTCGACAAGGCCAAGGAGATCGCCCAGGAACGCGAACGGAAGAACCGCGCCATGGCCCTGGCCGCCGGCCGCGGGCAGAACCGGGAACTCGAGCGCATCCTCGGCAGCAAGCCCAAGAAGGAGCTGGCCGTCATCAACCTGATCGTCCGCGCGGACGTCCAGGGATCGGCGGAGGTGCTCCGCCACGAAATCGAGAAGCTCAAGCACGAGGAGGTCGAGGTCAAGCTCGTCCATGTCGGGGTCGGCCCGATCACCGAAAGCGACGTCAACCTGGCCTCCACCTCGGGCGCCATCCTGGTCGCCTTCCACGTCGGCGTGAACACCAAGGCGCGCAAGGAGGCCGAACGCTTCGGTCTCGACATCCGGCGCTACGACGTGATCTACGAGCTGCTCGACGATCTGCGCAATGCGATGGAGGGAGCGCTCTCCCCCGAGTTCCGCGAGGAGGTCACCGGCCACGCCGAGATCAAACGCATCTTCAAGTCCTCCAAGATCGGTCTCATCGCAGGCTGCATGGTCCTGGACGGCAAGGTCCGGCGCAGCTCCAAGATTCGCCTCCTACGGGACGGCACCGTCGTCCACACCGGAGAGATCGCCTCCCTGCGGCGTGAGAGCGAGGACGTACGCGAAGTCCGCGAGGGATTCGAGTGCGGCATCGTGCTGCGGGACTATCGCGACATCCGTGAGGGGGACATCATCGAGGCCTACACCCTCAAGGAAGTTCGGCGCTCGCTCGGCGATTTCTAGCCGTCCGAATCCCGAGCCGCTTGCGCACCGATGGCCAGCCCGAAGACCGTCGCCCGCCTGGAAGCCCAGATCCAACGGCGGGTGGCCCACTGCCTGCAGTTCGAGGTGGCCGACCCCCGGGCCGGCTTCGTCACGGTTACCCGCGTCGAACTCTCGAAGGATCTTCAAAACGCCAAGGTCTTCTACTCGGTGCTCGGCGAGGATGAGGAGTTGCGCTCCACCGCGCGCATGCTCGACCAAGCTTGCGGATTCGTCCAGCGGCAGGTGGCCGGCATTCTGCGCACGCGCACGGTACCGCGCCTTTCCTGGCACTTCGACGAGAGCATTCGCGAAGCTGCGCGCTTGGACCGGCTCATCCGCGAGGCCCGCGAGCGGGATCGGCGCATCGCCGAGGAGGGCGGCGAACGGGGTGAGTCGGAAGAGATCCCCGCCTCCGAAGAGCCATCCGAGGAGTAGCCGGCCATGGCGGACGCCCCCCGGATCGATCTCGGAGCGGAGCTGGGCTCGGGGACGAGCGGCAGCGTCCGCCACGGGGTCCTGACCGAACCCTTTGGGCCCTTCCCCGAGGGGACTCAGGTTGCCGTCAAGACCGCCCACGGGCGAGGTCCCGAGCAGGCGGCTCTCGAACGCGAGGCGCGGGCGCTGCGGGCCGTCGGAGATGCTCCCTGCCTGCCGCGCCTGGTCCATGCCGGTGAACGACTGGTGACGCTCTACCTCCCCGGGCCGAGCCTGCGCGAGTTGATCGATGAGGGACCCCTCTTCGAGATGCGCGCCAGGCGCCTGGGGGGCGATCTGGCCCGCGCCCTCACCGCTCTCCACGCAGCCGGCTGGTGGCATGGGGATGTCAAACCCGAGAACGTTCGCCTCGACGGGGATCAGACCGCGGTCCTGCTCGACCTGGGATTCGCACGCCCCATCGGGACGAGGGGCCCCCAGGCGGGCAGCCTGCCCTACCTCTCTCCCGAACAGTGTGCCGGCGCGCCGGGGAGCCCCGCGGCGGACGTGTTCTCGCTGGGCGTGATCCTGGCCGAGATGGTCACCGGAGAGCTTCCCTGCGCCCCCCCGCCCGAGCGCCGCAGCGAGGTCGATGCGTGGCTCGAAGCCCGCCGCGAGGCGGAAACCTTCCTCGCCTCCAGGATCAACCCGCGCATCTCCCCCCTCTTCGACTGCTTGGTAAGCGAAGCCTTGGCGCGGGAGGTCGACCGCAGGCCGAGCGCCGCCGACCTAGCCGCACGCTTGGACGCGGGGGTCGCTGGTCC
>JALWOP010000221.1 GCA_027083445.1 Planctomycetota bacterium
GACTCCGCCCCCTCCTGCCCGCCGCCGGATGGCTCCTTTGGGGACTCGCCGCCTGCCGCTCCGGCCTCCCCTGTGCTCAACTGGATCCACAGGAGCGCGACCGCATCCTCGACCTGGCCGCCAAGGACCAGGAGGCCCGCTCCGCCTGGGTCGAGTGGGGACGCGCCCACCCCGGTGAGAGTGTGCCCGCCTCCCTGATCGAAGCGGTGCAGGCAGCCGACCGCGATTCGAGGGTCGTCCTGGAGGAGCTCATCCAACAGGGGCGCTGGCCCTGCCGCTCCCGGGAGGGGGACGAGGTCGCACACGCCGCTTGGCTCCTGGCCCAACACGCGGACGAGGATCCCGACCTCCAGGAGGCGGCGCTCGAGCTCATGGGGCGACTGGTTCCCCGGGAGGAATCCGACGGGAGCGACTACGCCCTGCTTCTCGACCGGGTCCGGGTGGCCCAAGGGCGCCCCCAGGTCTATGGAACCCAGTGGCTCACCCTGATCGAAGGGGGCAAGCTGCGCTTCGGTCTGGCAGCCCCGCTCGAGGATCCCGAGGGCGTGGATGCCCGCCGAGCGGAGGTCGGGCTCGACACGCTGGCGGAGTACGAAGCCACCCTACGCCGCGTCTACGGCATTCCCGAAGATGCCGGGGAGCTGGACTAGTTCGCGCGGCGGCCGCCCTCATAGGTGCCGCTGTGAGCCTCGTCCAGATCACCCCCTCCGGTCCAGTAGTGCCACTCCCCCTCCCGGCGACCATCGACGAAACTTCCCTCGGCCATCAACCGTCCCGACTCGTTCCAAAGTCGATGCTTCCCGACCGGACGACCCTCTAGGTACTCCCCCTCGCTGCGTTTGGAGCCGTCCGCATACCAGGAGGTGCGCCGTCCCGAGGGCTCGCCGTGCACGTACTCCATCTCCCACTGCTTGTGGCCATCCTCATCCCAGGCGACGTGTACACCCTCCTCGAGTCCATCCACATAGAGTCCCTGCTGTCGCAGTTGACCATTGGGGTAGTAGAGGGTGTGCACTCCATCGAGACGGTCGTCCCGGTAGCTGCCTACCCAGTAGAGCCGTCCCTCCTCATCCCAGAGGCTGCGCTGTCCGCAGAGCACACCGTGCAGGTAGAAGGCCTCCTCCCGCAGCACGGCATGTCCATCCCAGCGGCGGTGGGAACCCTCCCGTAGCCCCTCCCTCCAGCGCCCCTCCTCGATCACGTGGCCCTGCTCATCGAAGCTCCTGTGCTCTCCCGTCCGGCGACCGGCGTTGAAGAAACCCTCGCTGGCCACCTGTCCGTTCGGGTACCAACGGATGTGTCGCCCCTCCTCCTTGCCGGCCCGCCAACTCCCCCGTTCGCGCTCCTGCCCATCGGGATACCAAGCGATCCACAGTCCCTCCCGGCGTCCCCTGCGGTAGGCCCCTTGCCAGGCCTGCTTTCCATCGGGGTACCAGCCCATCCAGAGCCCCTCGCGCCCCGCTCCGGGGATGCGAGTGCGTCCCTCGAGGAGATCCGCCTCACGGGGCAGACCACCCTTCTCGAAAGCCCCGCGCGCCTGGAGCTCACCCCCCGGGTACCAAAACAGCCAGGTTCCCGTCGCCGCACGAACACCCGAATCGTAGGTTGCCACGCGCCCCTCGTAGCGCAGCGGCCCATCCGCTCCGTAGCGCACCTCCACCGGCTCGCTCGGCGGAGCGCAGCTCCCGAGCAGGCAGACGACGAGCGGGGCGAAGAGAGGCAGACGATCGATCATGGGAGAACTCCACATCCCCCATCGGCCGTAGGCTCAGCGCGCCTGGAAGGTGAGCTCGACCTCTTGTGGCTCGCCGAATCTTCTCAAGCCGAGACGGACCCTATCCCCCGGCCGCAGGGCGTCCAGATAGAGGGAGAGCTGATCGCGGGAGGCGAGCGGCGTGCCGTCGACCGCGACGATCACATCCCCGAGCTTCAAGGTCCCCAGTCCCTGCTGCAGGGGCTGCATTCCCGCCTTGGCCGCGGGACCGTCAAGCTGGATCTCGACCACCACGACTCCGAAATCGAGACCGGTCTCCTCGGTCCAGCCCGAAGCCTGCAACTGTTCCAGCCCCCACTGCTCCGGTGCGAGCACGAAGCCCAGCTCGGGCCAGGACTCCATCCCTTCATCGATGATGCGGGGCACGACACGGTTGATCACATCGACGGGGATGGCAAAGGCCAACTGCGAACTGCCGGGACGAATCGCGGCATTGATTCCGATCAAACGTCCCGAGGAGTCGAGGAGCGGACCTCCGGAATTCCCCATGTGCATCGGTGCATCATGCTGAATCGCCCCCTTGATCAGCGTCCCGCCCTCCCCGCCGATCGTGCGGTTCAAGCCACTGATCACTCCGCTGGTCAGGGTGTGATCGAGACCGAAGGGGTTTCCGATGGCCAGGACGTCCTGGCCGATGGCCAGGCCGGCGGAGGAGCCGAGCCGAATGGGAACCAGTCGCTCAGCCGGAGCGGGGATGGCGAGCACGGCCAGATCGTGCTCCTCGTCCATGCCTACGAACTCGGCCGGCCACTTGCTCCCGTCCGCCAGGGTCACGGTCGAGGCGCCGCTGCGATTGCGAACGACGTGCAGGCTGGTCACGATGTGTCCACGGCGACTCCAGACGAACCCGGAACCGACCCCGTCGGGGGGGACCTCGTCCGCGCGCTGCATGAGCAGCGTCGTCCCGACCGCATCGACGTGGACGACCGACGGCGCCACCGCCCGAAAAAGCGCGACGTTGCGACGCTCGTGGGGCGTAAAGGCCGCCGCGGGAGCGAGCGGCCGTGGTTTGCGCAATTCGAGGATGTCCAGGGTCTTTGGGGGGCTGAGGTCGAGCCCGGGCTCGCGCCGCACCCGCAGAAGCACGAGCAGAGTCACACAGGTCGTCAGCAGGAAGACGGTCCCCGCAAAGAGCGGCATGGTCATGCGTCCACCGGGAGACGGAGGGTCTTGGATCCTGGGAGTCACACTTCGATACCTACTGCACGTCCATTCTTGAAGGGCTTGGCGCCAGTCTAGCGGCCCACTCTCGGGTGAGTGGCTTCCCGGACACCCCAAACTTGCGCTACCCTTCCGGCCCATGGCAACCCTGCGCGAGGAGGCCGGCAGTCTCGGCCGCCTGGCGGTCCCCATCGTCCTGACCCACCTGGGGTCGATGGCGATGAACACGGTCGACCTCTTGATGATCGGCCGCTTGAATGATGCTCGAGCCATGGCCGGAGTGGCGGTCGCGGGCACACTGATCCATGGTACGGTGATGTTTGCCATAGGCCTGGTGATGGGCATCGACCCCCTCGTGACCCAGGCCCATGGAGCTCGGGATGCGCGTGGTCAGGCTCTGGCCTTGCAGCGCGGAGTGGTCGTGGCCCTGCTCGCCAGCGCCTTGGTGACGCTCGTGTGGGCCTACAACGCGCCTTTCCTCCGACTGATGGGACAGGAGGAGGCGACGATCGTGGTCGCTTCCGCCTACACGCGCGCGCAGCTTTTCTCCGCCGCTCCGCTGCTGCTCTACATCGCCCTGCGCCAATACCTGCAAGGGCGGGGAGTCGTGACTCCCATCCTGGTGGTCGTGATCGTCGCCAACCTGGCCAACATCCTTTTCAACTGGATCTTCATCTTCGGGCACCTGGGTTTCGCCGCCCGGGGAGCTGCCGGGGCCGGCCTGGCCACGGGGGCCATGCGCGTCTTCATGCTCGTGGGGCTCCTCAGCGTGACGGCGCTGGGGCGCCTGCACGATGGAGCTTGGGTTCCCTGGAGCCGGGCCGCTCTCTCGCGCCGGGGACTGGCGCGGGTCCTGGCCTACGGTCTACCGACCGCCGTTCAGGTATCCCTGGAGATCTGGGCCTTCGGTGCGGCGATGCTGATGGCGGGCCGTCTGGGAGCCACGGCTGCGGCTGCGCACATCACCGTCCTCAAGCTGGCCTCGATCACCTTCATGATGCCCCTGGGGATCTCGGTCGCCGCCTGCACGCGAGTCGGCAACTTCATCGGTGCCGGCGACCGGGTCGCCGCACGCCGTGCGAGCTGGGTCGCACTGGCAATGGGCGCGGGGGTGATGGCCTTGAACGCGATCGTGCTCTGGGCCAGTGGAGCGACCCTGCCGGGGCTCTTCTTCGGCGATGCCGGCGCGCAGGGCCTCGAGGGCGTGCTGCCCCTTGCAGCGAGCATCGTGCCGATCTGTGCCACCTTCCAGATCTTCGACGGTACCCAAGCCGTAGCCTGTGGCATCCTGCGTGCCCAGGGCCGTACCCTCCCCGCAGCACTCATCAACCTCGTCGGCTACTGGGTGCTGGCCCTGCCGGTCGGCTGGTGGATGACCTTCCACTTGGGGCTGGGGCTCAGGGGAATCTGGTGGGGCCTCGCTCTGGCGTTGGCACTCATCGCCCTCGCCCTGCTCGCTTGGGTGGGCCGCTACGGCCCGGGCAGTGCTCGCTCCACCTGATCGGTCGGCTGGGAGGCCGCCAAGACAGCCAGAAGACCGCTGCGCAGGGCGGGCCAGGCATCGCTCGCGGAGGAGTCACGGTCGAGTTCCACGGTCAGGGTCGGCACGCCCCGATCGACGCCGATCCAGGTGCCCAGGGACCCGGGGGTCGCGTAGCCCATGTCAGCCAGGACGTGCCAAGAGGGATCCACGGTCCGAGCCGCCTGGACGAAGGTCTGCGCCAGATCGCGACCGGGCCCGTCGAAGTTGACGAAGGGCCCCCGGCGTGCGGCGTGTAGGGCGATGACCAGGCTCGGAGCGAAGCGCAGGATGTCCGCATGAACCGCCCGACATTCCGGTTCGGAGAGGGGCTTGGAACCGCCCGCTCCCTCCTGCGAGAAGTTGCTCGCGGGCCAGTTGCGGTTCAGGTCGACCTGGTGTGCGTTTTGTCGCGTACGCGCCTCGGTCCCGTCGGGATTGGCGTCCTGAACGAGGCGCACGGTCGTGCCGGGCGGCAGGCTGGTGTCGACCAGGACCGAGAGCCTTTGGGCGTTCTCGACGGCGGGCCGCTCATCCCCGTGGATGCCGCCGATCAAGTAGACCCGCCAGGGCCCCCGGCCGCGGGTCTTGGCCAACAGCGAGCGTCCCTCCACCGACGAGCCGATCACCGACCAACCCGGAGGGGCCGGCTGCGGCGGAGCCTGAACGGCCTTGGGAGCGGTGGAGGCACAGGCGCTCAAGAGCAGGGGGATGGTGATACGGGAGGGGGCGAACACGCCTGCTAGTCTGGCGAAAGCGGCGCCGAGTTTCAGGCATCGAGACGGGCCTCGATCTCGGCCAGGGTGGGGGCGCCGCGGGCTCCGGGCCGCTCCACCGCCAGGGAGGCGGCGGCCTGGGCGAAGCGCAGGGGATCTGTGCGCTCACAGGCGAGGGCTGCCACGAAGGCTCCGATGAAGGTATCCCCGGCTCCCGTGGTATCGACCGGCCTAGCGGGGAAGGCCGCCTGGAGACGGCCCTGATGCAAGACTCCCC
>JALWOP010000222.1 GCA_027083445.1 Planctomycetota bacterium
CCGGGCCCGAGATCAATCTCGCGGGGAGTCGCCGGAAACCCTGTCCGAGAGGACCGTCTCGGCCTGCGCTTCCCACTCTCGCAGGCGCTCGCTCCATTCGGGTTCCGAGCTCAAGGCTGCACTGACCCTTGCGCGGGCGTGTTGAAGGATGGGGAGTGCCTCGGCGGCCCGTCCGAGGTCGACGAGGAGATGGGCGCGTTCGGCGCGCACGACGCAAAGCCGCCAATTGTCCTCCGCCAGGCTCCCCTCCAGGACGGAGAGGGCGGCGTCGAAGGTCTTCAGGGCCGCTTCCGGGCGGCCGGCCTCGGCCTGGATGCGCGCCAACTCCACTCGGCCGAAGCCGACGACCACACTGCCGGCCGGGTAGAGATGGGTGCGCAGGGCATCGGCTGCGAGCAACTCTGCCTCGGCTTCTTCGAGTCGCCCCTGGAGGCGCAGGCAGCGGCCGAGCTCCGTGCGCAGAAAGCCCGTGCTCGGGTGGTTCGGGCCGTTGATCTGGAGACAGGTCTCCAGCGAGCCGCGTAGGATTCGCTCGGCATCCTCGAGCTCACCGGTGTCCGTGAGGACGCGGGCCAGGCCGTACTGGGCGGCCAGGGTGTAGTCGTGTTCGGGCCCATTCAGGACCATGCGTCCCGTGACAGCCTCCTCGAGCAGCGACCGTGCTGCCTCCAGGCGGCCGGACTCTCGGTAGAGGGAGGCGAGTCGTTCCATCGTCGTCAGCCGATCCCCCCGTTCCTCGGGGGAGGTGCCTTGCGGACCGGCGAGGATGTGCTCCGAGAGCTCGATGGCCTCCGATGTATCCCCCCGCGTCATCAGAACCTCGGCCAGGCCTGCCTCGTTGGAGCGCACCTCGGGCGAATTCGCCCCGAAGAGCAGCTTGTGCTGGGCCAAGACGGCACGGTACTCCGCTTCAGCCGCGGCGAACTCGCCCCTGTCCTTGTTGAGCAGGGCTCGGTTGTGACGCAGCATGAGCAGTTGGGGGTCATTCTCGCCGTAGCGCTGGATGGCGGCCTCTAGGCGTTCTTCGAGTAGGGAGAACGCCTCTTCGAAGCGACCCTGGTCGCGCAGGAGCAGGACCAGGTCGTTGCTCGCATCCAGGCTGAAGCGGGAGAGGGGTCCGAACTGATCATCCCCCAGCTGCAAGGCGCGCCGGGTGACGAGCTCCGCCTGGGCAAGCTGCCAGCGCGAGGTATGCGCCCGGGCAAGCTCGAGCAGAACCTGGGCCAGATCCCCGGGGGTCGCGGCGAGTTGATCCTCGGCGCGGGAGAGGATCCCTGACAGGGCTTGGCTGACGCTCTCGCGCGGGATGACGGCCAGTTCTCCGGTGGGGGTGAAGAGGTCCCCGATCTCCCCGGAGAGGAAGCTGCGTACGCGATCGACCCGGGCGGAATTGCGTGCTGCTTCGATGGACTTGCGGGCGAACGCTGCGGCGAAGGCGATCAGCAGGGTGGCGGAGATGAGAATCGTTGAGAGGAGCCGCGGATTGCGCCGGATGAAGCAGGCAAGGAGATAGGTGGGAGTGTGCTTTCGGGCCCGGATCGGTTCTCGGGCGACGAAACGGCGCAGGTCCTCGGCGAAGCTGGCGACTGAGTCGTAGCGCTGCTCTGGGTCGGGCTCCAGGGCACGGGTCGTGATCACCCCAAGGTCACGGGGAAGGTGGGGCGCGATCGCCGCCAGGGGGCGCGCCCGGCCTTCGCGCAGGGCGAGCAGGAATCCGGCGGGCGTGGTGTCCTCCGGCGCGATGGGGAGCTCGCCACTGCAGAGTTCGTACAAGAGGACTCCGAGGGCGTAGAGGTCCACGCGGGGATCGATCGGGCCGCCGCGATGGTCGAGGAGTTCGGGGGCCAGGTAGGGCAGGGTACCGAGCAGGGCCTCGCTCTTGGGCGCCTCTCCCGAGCGCGGGGCCATGCGTGCCGAGACTCCGAAGTCGAGGATCTTCGGCTCTCCACCCTCGTCGACGAGGATGTTGCCCGGCTTGAGGTCCCGGTGGACGACCCCGCGCTGGTGGGCATGCTCGACCGCGGCAGCGATACGCAGGAGCAGTTGCAGACGATCCCTGAGCCCGATCTTCGTGCGCTGGATGTAGAGCCCCAGGGGCTCCCCGCGGATGAGCTCCATGACCAGGTAGGGCAGGCGCGTGCCCTGCCACTCGAAGAAGCCGGCCTCGTAGATGCGGGCGATCCCCGGGTGCTGAAGTTGCCCCAGGAGCTCACCCTCCTCCTCGAAGCGGTGCAGGTGCTCGGGGTCCCATCGTCCGGGGAGCAGGACCTTGATCGCCACCTCCCTGGCGGGACGCAGTTGGCGGGCACGGTAGACCACGCCCATGCCTCCCTGGCCGAGAACTCCGAGCACGGCGTAGGAGCCGATGTGGTCGGGCAGGGGCGGGGGGGCACTGGTCGGGGCGAGGAGAGGCCCGTGGTCCGCGAGGGCGGTGCCCTCGAGGAAGGTCGGAGCACCCAACTCCCCTTCGAGCAGCGCAAGCACCTCACGCCGCAGCTCCGCATCGCTGCAGGCCCGGGTGAGGTAGGCCTCCCACTGCTTGGGAGGTAGGACGCAGGCCTCGCAGAAGAGGTCCTCGAGCTGATGGTGGCGCGTGCTCATGCTCGCTCCCGGGAGATCTCGCGCAGGAGCCAGGCGCGGGCGAAGCGCCAGCGGCGGGTGACCGTCACACTCGAGACGCCCAGGGCGCGCGCCGTCTCTTCGATGGAGAGTCCCGAGAAGTAGCGCAAGAGGACGATCTCGTGCTGGCGCGGATCGATGCGCTCCAGCTTGTCGAGGGCTTCGTCCAAGGCCAGGAGGTCGACCGGGGGGGCCTGCATGGAGGAGAGCGCCTCCCCGATCGTGACCCGATGCCAACCGGCTCCCCGTTTCTCCCGGTCCCGGGCGCGGGCTGCGTCCACCAGGATGTTGCGCATGGCGCGGGCGCAGCTCCCGAAGAAGTGACGGCGGTCCTCGAAGTGGGTCTCGGCCCCCAGGAGCTTGAGGTAGGTCTCGTGGACCAGGGCGGTGGCCTGGAGGGTCTGTCCCGGGGCGAGACGTCCGAGCTGGTGCTGGGCGAGCGCGCGTAGCTCGTCGTAGACCAGGGGCAAGAGATCCCCCGAGTCCGCCTCCCCACGGCGGATCGCCGTCAGGATGCGGGTGACATCCTCGGAGCGGCTCATGGGAGCGGGGGGGGGAGCAAAACGCAGGACACAACCAAGCATACCGTCTCTCCTCCGTCCTGCCGGCTCCGCCTGCGTCATCCCCCTGGGGGAAAGCGTGCCCGTGGTAGCATTCCGCCATGCGTTCCCCTGCGATCCTCGCGCTCGGCCTCCTCTGGCTGCCTCTCCTAGGCTGCTCCCGCTCATCCAAGGAGAAGGAGGGGGGACAGCGTCCGGATGTCGTGCTCTTTCTGATCGACACCTTGAGAGCGGACCGGACCGGGCCCGGGGGGTGGAAGGGTGCCCAGACCCCCGCGATGGACGCCCTGGCGGCGGAGGGGGTCGTCTTCGAGGAGGCCTCGTCGGCGGCCCCCTGGACCCTGCCTTCGGTCGCCTCGATCTTCACCGGCCGCCACCTGGCGGAGCACAATGTCATCCAGGAGAAGTTCGAGCTCCCCGCCTCCCTGCCGATTCTCCCTGAGCTCCTCGCGGATCGGGGCTATCGCTGCGCCAACTACCACCGAAACGCCTTCGCAGGGGCCACCTTCGGCTTCGACCGGGGCTTCGACATCTGCAAACACATCAAGCGTGAGGGCATCGACGCCGGCACGGTTGCGGAGGCCCTGGGGCGTTTCGGCCACGCGCCCCTCTTCCTCTACATCCACAACGCCGAACCCCACGACCCCGATGCCAGCTACCGCTCCCACGCGGACCGCTTCCCACCGGTCAGCGGCGACTTCCTCAAGGAGTACCGCCGCCTGACGACCCGCTACCGCAACCTCACCCGGGTCGACTTCGTCAAGAGGCGCCCGCTGGGGACGGTGGACAACAGCGCCGAGCAGGCCGAGGTCATGGCCGCGCTGAATGAGCGGGTCGACGAAATCGAGACGATCTACTCCGCTGCCGTTTCGGTGGCGGACATGCGACTCGGATCGGTGATCGAGGATCTCAAGCGGCGGGGGCGCTGGGAGAACACCCTCTTCATCCTGCTCGCCGATCATGGCGAGGAGATGGGGGACCACGGAGGCTGGCAGCACGACCAATCGGTCTACCAGGAACTCTTGCACGTCCCGCTCATCATCCATTTCCCGGGGGGGCGTTTCGCGGGCCAACGTGTCGACATCCCCGTTTCCCTGGTCGACGTGGTGCCGACCATCCTCGAGACGCTGAACATCGATCCGGGGCAGGTCTCCCTCAGCGGGCGCAGCCTCCTCCCCCTGGTGCGGGGTGAGCGGGCAGCCGGCGAGTCAGCCGACCAGCCACGGCTGGTCGGTATGCGCATCAACCAGCGCAAGTACTATCGGCCCTACAAGGAGCAGCGGGGTGACGTCAACATCGCCGTGCGCGACGGCCACTGGAAGGCGATTCTCAATGTCGAACCGCGTACGCTCGAACTCTACGACCTCGGTCAGGATCCCTCCGAGCAGCACGACTTGGCGTTGGAACGACCCGAGGTCGCCGCGCGCCTGCGGAGTTTTGCGGCCGGACGCTACGCCGAGTTGCTCCACCGCTCCGCGGGCGCCCAGGCGGGTGGGCTCGAGGATGGGGACCAGGAGACCTTGGAGGCGCTGAAGGCCATGGGGTACCTGGGCGGTGAGGATGGGGCCGATTCGGGCGGAGATGGCTGAGCCGGCAACCCCGGGGCGGAGAGGCTCCCCCCGGAGTGCCACCGACGGGGGCCCCTACGGTCGCTTGCGGGTCACCACCCGGCAGTCGGCGCCACCATCCTCACCCGGACCCAACCAGACGATCGCGTCCAGGTCACGCCACTTTTCGAGGAGCTCTCGCAGACGCTGGGCGCCCTCCGCGCTCGAAGGCGATCGCAGACCGATCGCGGACTGGGCGCGAGCCATACGCTCGATCGATGCGGGGCCGCCGGCCGAACTCTCCAGGTGATAGCCCCGCTTGCGGAGGAGCTTGCGTGTCTCTTCTAGGCGAGGGTCACCCGGGGCGAGACCGGCGGAGGGCACCACCAAGAGGTGGGCCGGGGGGGCGATCTCTCCGGCCGGCACGAGGACCCACTCCTTCGGAGCAGCCGCGCCGTGGGGGTCCGGGGCCGCCGCCCTGGTGGAGACACCTGCGCGGCCCGCGGCGTCGACGGCCACGCCTTGGTAGGTGGGCGCAGCGGGGGCGGGAATGACCAGGTTTCGTTCGAAGCTCGAGGCGGCGGACTCAGCCCGGATCGAGACGGTGCGCCCCAGGGAGAGGAACCCAAAGGCCAAGAAGAGCACTGCGCAGAGGGTTGCCGCTACCCCGAGGATTCCGCGGCGACGCGGCGGGGGCGGTGTCGGGACGGGTGGGGTGG
>JALWOP010000223.1 GCA_027083445.1 Planctomycetota bacterium
CGGGGATGCGGGCCTTCTACTCCCGACTGGCCCACATCCGCCGCGACCACCCCGCGCTGCGGACGGGCACTTTCGACACGCTGTTGACCGATGACGACGAGGCCATCTACGCCTACGGACGGCGCGAGGGCGGCGATTGGGCTGTGGTGGTCATCAACCGCGACGCCGTCTCCCACACCGTCTTCCTCGACCTGGGCGGCTACCTGACCCCCGGCCTCGTCCTGCGCGATGTGCTATACGGCGGCGGCCCGTACACCATCCCGACCGGCGGGCCGCTGACGGTGCCGGTGGCGGGGCTCGCCGGGCGGATTTTGGCCCCGGCGCCCGCGCTCGTCCTGACCAAAACCGTGACCCCGACCGCCGACCTGCTCCCCGGCGATCCGGTGACGTATTCCCTCGTGCTCGCCAACGGCGGGGACGGGCCGGCCAGCGACGCGCTGCTCACCGACACTCTGCCGGGCGCGGTCACGTTTGCCGTCTGGGTAGCGCAGCCGGACGGGGCGGACTACGACGCCGGGCGGCTCACCTGGCGCGGCACAGTGACCGCTCACACGGCGTTGACGTTCACCTTCGCGGCCACCTACACCGGCGGCTACGGCGCGGTCGTGACCAACACGGCGGCATACACTCACACCACCGGCGGCGGGACGGCGACGGCGGCCTTCACGGTGGCGGGCCCGCCGCTGTTGAGCATCACCAAGACGGTGACGGCGGCCCGCTTGCCGGTACGGGTGGGGGATGTCGTCACCTACACCGTCGTACTCGCCAACGAGGGGGAGAGCGACGCGGCCGGGGTGGTGGTGAGCGACACGCTGCCGTCCGCACTGCTGAGCGACGACCTCCGCTGGACAGGTACGGTGACGGCCAATGAGCACCTGACGTTCACGCTCACGGCCACCTGCACCGGTGGCTACGGCGCGGTCGTGACCAACACGGCGGCCTACAGCCACACCACCGGTAGCGGGACGGCGACGGCGGCCTTCGCGGTGGCGGGCCCGCCGCTGTTGAGCATCACCAAGACGGTAACGGCGGCCCGTATGCCGGTACGGGTGGGGGATGTCGTCACCTACATCGTCGTACTCGCCAACGACGGGGAGAGCGACGCAGACGGGGTGGTGGTGAGCGACACGCTGCCGTCCGCGCTGCTGGGCGACGACCTCCGCTGGACGGGTACGGTGACGGCCCACAAGCACCTGACGTTCACGCTCACGGCCACCTGCACCGGCGGCTACGGCGCGGTCGTGACCAACACGGCGGCCTACAGCCACACCACCGG